>NZ_JBHJUO010000019.1:0-196327 GCF_042268445.1 Streptomyces sp. NPDC056169
CTTTCCTTTTGTGGTGGCCTTTTAATTTTTTTAATATCCCCCCGCCCTTTCCCCCGCCCCCTTTTTATCTTACACCCCGGGGGGGGGGCGGGGGCCCCCCCGCCCCGCCCCACCCCTCTCCTCTTCACTCACTCGAACAAGGAGTACGCATCACCATGGCCCGTTTCGACGTCAACGCCGCCCGCGCCCAGCGACAGGAGGCCCACGGCCGCGCCTGGTCCTTCGAGCTGGACGGCGAGAGCTACACCCTGCCCACCGAGCTGAGCCGCGCCACCGCCAAGGCGCTGCGGAAGCTCGACGACAACGACGTGGACGGCCTGCTCGCGCTCCTGATGGGTGAGGAACAGTTCGCGCGCTTCGAGCACCACGACGTCACCGTGCAGGACATCGCCGCCATCCTGGAGGCCTACGGCAAGGAGACCGGGCTCGGCCTGGGGGAAGACTGAGCCTCGTCGAGTTCGTCGAAGAACACGCCGAGGCCCTTGAGGCGGACTTCCTCCGCTACTACGCCACCGATCTGCTCGACTGGCACCGCGGCGAGCTCTCCAGCCGCCGGGTCCTGGCGCTGATCAAACACCTGCCGCAGGACAGCGCCGTCCAGCGCGAGCTCCACGGCGAGGCCGCCGAGTGGTCGGTCACCGACCATCTGCTGGCGGCCACGGTGGACCATCTCGCCGTCGCCAACTGGATGTTCGCCTGCGTCAACGTGGGCGAGGACGGCGATGCGCCCGAGGCACCGAAGCCCGTCCCCCGTCCGGGAAACGCGGACGAGGACGAGGACGAGGGCCGGCAGGGCACGGAACAGGGCGGGCGGAACACGCCCGCCGGGGCGGACGACGCCACGTCCCCCCACGCCCTCGCCCGGTTCTTCGGGTGATCCCGCGGCCCCCGGAGCCCCCTCCCGTCAGGGAGTGGGCTCCGGGGGCGCTTCCTGTGCTCGCTCGGCGGCCATGTCCTCCGCCAGGGCCCTGGCCCGGTCGGACAGCCGGCGTCCCTTGCTCGCGCGCGATACCGGTACGGCCGGGTCGGGCTCCGGGTCGGGCTCCGGGTCGGGTTCCGGTTCGCGGCGGTCGGCGGCCACGCCGGGCTGGATCGGCACCCCGGCGAGCGGCGGGACGATCGGGCGCCCGCCCTTGCCGCGGACGACCTTCCGTACCGGCTGGGCGTTCCGGCGGGTACGGCTCTCCTGGGCGGTCAGCAGGACCTCGGGTTCCGCGTCCGGTTCGGGTCCCGTGCGGTGCTCCGGTTCGGGCTCGGCGCGCTGGTCGAACAGCTCGCGCTCCTTGCGGACGCGCTCCTCGGCCTCGACGACGGCCGCGGGGGGTTCGAGGAGCCGGGCGAAGGGCAGCGCGATGACCCTGGCGCCCTCCTGGCCGACGTCCGTACGGCGCTGGGGGCGGCGGATTCCCCGCGCGTCACCCTGTCCCTGCGCGTAGGCGTCGGCGACCCGCTTCTCGTACTCCCTGCGGATACGGGGGAGTTCGTCCGACACCGCCTCGGCCCAGCCGGCGGTGAAGGCGGCGGTCTCCCGTCGGTCGATCTCGGCCCGCGGGATCACGACGAGTTCGTCGGGCGCGTACCCGGCAAGGTGGACGAGCTCCGAAAGGTAGGCGAAAAGGTGGGGCAGATCTGGGTGGGCGTCGAGCCAGTCGACTACCCGCTCCCCCCGATTGGCGCCCGGCTCCGTTTCCATGCGTCAGTGCTGCCTTCCAGCCCCCTGGGGTCCCCGCGCGCCCCTCGCGCCCCTCGCGCCCCGAAGTGGTCGGCCCCAGGAATGCGTCCTCCAGGTTACCCGGTCGAACGCATGAACAGATCAAGGGCCAACCCGTAGGGGGAACGCCGGAGGAGACACGCCGTCAGACGTTTCCCGCTCGACAAACATCGAACAGATGCTCCACACTCTGTTCGCACAACAGTTCGAACACACGTGGTGCCCCCGCTCCTCAGTCCGCGGCGCCGCCACACACGCACGGGCAAGCAACCGGAAGGCAGGCGTCCATGACCCAGCAGGCCGAGTCATCGCGACCGCAGATCCCTCTCCAGGACCGCCTCCGCCAGCTCCTCGACGGACCCGTCGCCCTCGACAAGAGAGCGCTGCTCGGCACGCTGTACGCCGAGGTGTCCCGCCGCGAGACCGTCGCGTACACGGCCGGCTGGAACGACGCCCTCGCGACGGCGCGCCGCGGACCCCGCCGGGACGAGGACGCCTAGCCGCGCCCGCTGCCCCCCACGAACGAGCCCCCGCCGGAACCGGCGGGGGCTTTTCGGCGCTTGGCCCTCACGGGCCGGAAGCGGAGCAACCATGTCAACCCTCAGATTCGACCCGGCGAAGACGGTTCCGGAGCTCTCGGACAACCTGAAGGACCACCACCAGTACCTCTCGAAGGTCGACGGCGACCCGCTGCCCACGACCGGCTGGATGACGCAGCTGATGGCCCCCGCCAACAAGCTGATCGCGGACCTCAAGGCACAGCAGGACAAGGTCGCCGAGGAGGTCGTCAAGCCCACCTGGGAACAGGTCATGGAGAAGCTGGGCCTCGGACCGGTGGCCGAGATCATCAAGAAGGGCATCGAGGGGGGCATCGGGGCCGCCATCATCGCCGGCATCGTCGCCCTCGGCGGCATCATCGTCCCCCTCCTCATGATCGCGATCGGTGCCCTCCTGGTCTTCCAGCTGCAGAAGTGGCACGCCGGCAGGAACGCCAACAACCAGACGGTCGGCATGCGCCCCGACGGCAGCTTCGGCCGGCGGAACTTCACGGACATCCAGAACGAGCGGAACGGCGTCGCCGGCGGCGGCATCGCCGACCTCCCGGCGAACGCCAACTTCGACGCCCTGCGCAACCAGCTCATGCTGCTGAACCCGCACCTGGAGACGTTCAACAGGCACGCCCCCGACTTCGTCACGCACTTCAAGAAGCTGCCGACCGAGAGCAAGGCCACCAAGGCCGCGAAGGGCGTCAAGGCCGTCGCCGAAGCCGTCGCGAACGTCGACCACCAGGCGATGCCCCTGGTCGCCAGCGGCATGGGCAAGATCAACGGCGCCGTGAAGAACTCGGACCCCAAGAAGACGGCCAGGTTCGCCGACGGCATCGGGAAGCTCAAGATCGCCATGACCGGCCTCGACGTGGACAAGGTCCCGAAGGCGGGGACCTTGGGGCAGGCGGCCGACGCCGCCCAGCGACTCGCCGAGAAGACCGGGACCCTCGCCCAGAAGATGCGCGACTTCGCCCGGGAGGTCAGCAGCATCAACGCCGAGCTCGGCGGCGCCACCAATCCCTGATCCCACGTCACCACGGAAGGAGGAACACCCATGTCTCTCGTCAGAAACCTCAAGAACGCGTCCACGGCCCTCGGCAACCTCAAGACCCAGGCGTCCGGCGCCGGCACCTCGGTCAAGAAGGTCGGCGACGCCGGCAAGGCGGCCTCCGGCCACCTGAAGAACCTGCGCACCAACGCCCAGGGCTCCACCGGCCAGCTCAAGAACCTGAAGACCGCGTCGGACCAGGCCGAACGCGCCATGAAGAAGGCCGGCGACACCGCTCAGTCCGCCGGCGGAAAGCTCGGCAAGTACGAGTCGGGCGCCGGCAAGGCCGCCAAGGGCCAGGACAAGCTCAACAAGTCCATGAAGGGCAACATCCTCGCCCGGCTCCTCGAACTCTTCATGCCGCTCATCGAGAAGATCGTCGAGATGGCGATGCGCTCGAAGACGATGCAGACGGTCATGAAGAAGGCGTTCGACGCCATCAAGACCGTCATCAGCGCCGTCATGAAGGCCATCGGCCCGATCATGAAAAAGGCCGGCGACCTGATCAAGACGGTCTGGAACGGCATCAAGACCGCCATCTCCACCGTCGTCAAGGCCGTCGCCACGGTCATCAAGACCTACGTGAACATCTGGAAGACGGTCATCACCACGGTGATGAACGCGATCAAGAGCATCATCAGCGGGGTCTGGAACGGCATCAAGGCCGTCATCACGCCGGTCGTCGACTGGATCAAGACCACGATCCCGAAGGCGTTCACCGCCGTCAAGGACAAGATGTCGGACATCTGGAACGGCCTCAAGGACATCGCGTCCCGGGCGTTCGACGGCATCAAGAGCGGCGTGAAGGGCCCGATCAACTCCGTCATCGGCCTCATCAACTCGATGATCGGCAGCCTCAACCGCGTCAAGGTCAGCGTCCCCGGCTGGGTCCCGATCGTCGGCGGCAAGACCTTCGGCGTCAACCTGCCGACCATCCCCATGCTCGCCACCGGCGGTGTCGTCATGCCCCGCCACGGCGGTGTCCCGGCGATCCTCGCCGAGGCCGGCGAGGCCGAGGCCGTCCTCCCGCTCTCCAAGCTGGACCGGCTGCTCGCCCTCACCGCACAGCGCGCCCGCACCGCCGCGGGACCGCAGGCCGGCCGGGACGGCGCCGGACTGCACATCGAGCACTACCACGCCGCCCGCGGCAGTGACCCGCAGTCCACGGCCGACGCCCTGATGTACCTGGCGAAGGCACGCGGATGAGTGCGGTCGCAGCCATGCCGAACTTCCGCGGGGCCGTCGGACCGGTCGACAACCTGCTGCGGGGAATCGGTTCGGCGGGCGGCTCCCTCAAGCAGCTCAAGCAGGGCATCCAGCAGGCCTCGAGGGGGCTCGGCGGCCTCCACACCATGGCCCGCAACGCCGGGACGACCCTGAAGCCCCTCGGCCAGGGCGCGGCCGGCGCCGCCGGCTCCGTCGACAGGATCCGCCGGTCCACCGCACCCGACCGCATCAAGCGGATCGGCACCGCGGCCGGCAAGGCCCGTACCGCCGCGGGCAAGATCGGCACCGGCGTCGGCGGGATCCTCGCCCTGCTGCTCCCGATGCTCCCCGTCGCCGACGTCATCACCGGCCTGATGGGCACCTTCGGCACCGTCATGACCGTCGCCTCCGTCGCCATGACCGCCATCAACGTCGCCATGCGGGCCAACCCGCTCGGCTTCGTCGTCGGCATCATCGTGCCGATCGCGGCGGCCATCATCGAGTTCGCGCTGAACTCCGAGACCGGCCAGCGGATCATGGAGCAGGTCTTCGAGCACGCCTTCGCGGTCATCGAGGAGATCTGGGCGTTCCTCGCCCCGTTCGTGGAGCTGATCGGGACGGCGATCGGGACCTACTTCGAGGGGTACCTGGCCCTGATCACCGGAGTGATCACGGGCATCGGCGCCGTCATCGGCGGCATCACGAAGCTCGAGTCCGCCGTCTCCTCGGCGTGGAACGCGCTGCGCGGGATCGCCTCCGGCGCGATGGACGGCATCAAGAACGCCGTACGGCCGGTCGTCTCCTGGATCACCGAGTCCGTCCCCGGCTTCTTCCGGACCGCGAAGGACGCGGTCTCCGGGGCCCTGCGCGGGATCGGCGACCTGATCGAAGGCGCCCTGAGCACCGTGATCGGGGTCGTCAAGGGACCGATCAACGGCCTGATCGCCTTCGTCAACTGGATCATCGACGGTCTCAACAAGCTCAGCTTCGAGATCCCCTTCACCGGCAAGAAGTTCGGCGTCGACCTCGACAAGATCCCGATGCTCGCCGACGGCGGCATCGTCTTCCCGGGCGGCGACGCGGACGAGTACCGCATCGACTCGCTCTCCCAGCTGGAGAACCGCCGCGTCCCGGCCCTCACCGAGGCGCCCCGGCAGCCGCACCGCGTCCGGGAGTTCCACGAGGCGCCGGGCGCCGGCCCCCGGTCGACCGCCGAGGACCTGCTCTTCCTCGCGGCCGCCCACGGCTGACCGCTCGCCTGCGGATCGACCGTCCACGGCTGACCGCCCGCCCGCGGATCGGCCGTCCGCCGTTGACCGCCCGCCCGCACCGCCGGGCGACGGCCCGCCCGCGAGCGACCGCCCGCCCCTGACACACCCCGCCGACCTCCCATCAGAAGTGAGGTGACGGCCCCCATGGCCGAGACCACCACCGCATACGCCGGAAACACCTACACCGCCGACCTCGCGCCCGGCTCGCTGATCACCCAGGACGGGCAGATCCAGTGGGCCGGGCTGCTCATCGGGCCCGGCACGCCGTTCGCCGTCGACAAGTCCGGCCTCTCCGGCTGGGAAGACCTGCCCGAGTACGACTCCTCCGACGCCGACCGGCCGACCTCCCACGGAGCCTGGCCGGGCTCCCGGTTCGCCAAGCCGCGCAAGGTCGGCGGCACGATCGTGCTGATGCCGGAGTACGACCACGCCACCGAGGCCATCCGCGCGCTGCGCCAGGCGCTCGCCCTCCTCGACGAGGAGCGCTGGCTCACCGTCCGGCTGCACGGCGAGCTGCTCGCCGTACGCGCCCGGATCGCCCAGCGCGTCGTCCCCGCCGACCAGGGCTTCGCCACCCAGGGCA
The DNA here is from genome assembly GCF_042268445.1 of Streptomyces sp. NPDC056169. Classification (NCBI taxonomy): domain Bacteria; kingdom Bacillati; phylum Actinomycetota; class Actinomycetes; order Kitasatosporales; family Streptomycetaceae; genus Streptomyces; species Streptomyces sp. NPDC056169. Next base: position 6,368 of record NZ_JBHJUO010000019.1, read on the forward strand.
GCTCGCGCATGTCGGTCCAGTGGCTGGCGTCCGACCCCCGCCGGTACGGCGTCACCGAGCAGATGGTCAGCACGACGGCCCCGCAGCCCGAGCGGGGTCTCGAATGGCCCCTCACGTGGCCGCTCACCTGGGGCGAGGCCAAGAGCACCGGTGACGCCGTCGCCGTGAACACCGGCTCCGCCGCCTGCCATCCGGTGATCGTCTTCCGCGGCCCGTGCTCCGTCCCCACCGTCACCGAGCGGACCACCCGCCGCCGGTTGCGGTACGCGATCGACCTGGCCGCCGGCGACGAACTCGTCGTCGACACCGGCGCGGGCACGGTCATGCTCAACAACTCCGCGTCGCGACGGCACACCGCGATGGCCGACTCCAACCCGGAGGAGCTGTTCGCGCTCGAACCGGGCCGTACCGAACTGTCCTTCCGGCCCGACTCGGCCACCCCGGACGCCCAGATGACGGTCCGCTGGCGCAGCGCCGAATGGTGACGCGCCACCGCTGACCCCGGCCCGGCCGACCCCCGGCGCCGATCCCGGCAGCCGACCCCGGCAGCCGACCCCGGCCACCCGATCTCAGGCCTCCGGCCACCGATCCCCGGCCACCCGATCCCCCCTGATCCCGCCGCCCCGACCGTCACGGAGAGGTGACCCATGACCGTACGCGCCGCTTGGCTCCAGACCACCGGCCAGACCCGCGAGGACACCCGGCTCGCCCTCGCCGCCCTGCTCACCCCCAGTGGCCAGAGCGCCGAGGAGACCCCGCTGCGCTCGCGGCCGGGCATCCTGCCGGGCGGTTTCGTCCTGACCGGCAGCTCGCCCATGCAGTGCTCCATCGGCACCGGCCGGGCGATCGTCCAGGGCAAGGACACCGCCCAGGGTGCCTACCTCGTCGCCGTCACCTCCCCGGAGCTCCTCACCATCGCCGACGGCGACCCGATGTACGACCGGATCGACCTGATCGAGCTCGCGGTCGTCGACGACGCCTACGACCGCACCGGTGTCACGGAGGCGGTGGTCCGCCTGGTCAAGGGCACCCCCGCCGCCTCCCCCGCCGCCCCGGCGAGCGGACCGGGCAGCACGATCCCGCTCTACACGGTCCTGGTGCCGAAGGGCATCTCCGCCGGCGCCGGCGGCATCCTGTGGAGCACCTCGGCCGTCACCGTCATGCACTGGCCGGTCGTGGCGCTCGGCGGCATCCTGCCCGCCAGCGGCTTCAAGGGCGCGTACGTCGGCCAGTACCGCGACACCGCCGGGCTCCTCCAGCGCTGGGACGGGACGACCTGGGTCTCGTACCCCAAGCCCATCGGCGGCATCGCCCCGAGCACCACGGCCGCCGGCGGCTACACCGGCCAGTACCGGGACAACGGCGGCGGACTCCAGCGCTGGAACGGTTCCTCCTGGCAGTACGTCGAAGGCGCCTCGACCGTGCTGTTCAGCGCCACGCAGTGGCAGACCGCCCAGGCGCAGAGCGTCGCCCCCAACACCTGGACCGTGCTCAGCCTGCCCACCGTCGAGATCGACGACGCCGCCGCCTGGACCACGAACACCACCTACGTCGTGCCGCGCACCGGCTGGTGGCGGGTCTCCGGACACGCCACCTGGGCCAACGAGTCCCAGACCGGCATGCGCGGCGCCCGCGTCATGGTCGGCGGTGTCGGCCAGTCCCGGCTGACCTGGCTCATCCCCGCCGGCAACGGCGCCATTTCCGTGGGCGGGAGCGGCCTGCTCCGGCTGGTCGCCGGCGAGACCCTCCAGCTCTCCGGCTTCCACAACCACACCGCGGCGATCAAGACCCTCGGCGGCTCGGGCTACGCCTGCAACCTCTCCGCCGAATGGGTCAAGTCCTGACGCCCCCGACCGCTGAACCGTCCTTCCCCTCCTCGAACGGAGAAACCCCATGAACCTGCGCAGCAGCTGGGTCGCCGAGACCGGCCAGACCCGCGAGGACACCCGCCTCACCCAGACCGGCGTGACGACGCTGGCCAACCCCGTCCAGGTCCGGTCCGGCGTCCTGCCGGGCTCGTACTCCGGCCAGTACCGGCTGTCCGGCTTCTGGACGACCGGCACCTCCGCCATGACGGCGACCGTCTCCGAGGGCCGGGCCGTCGTCCAGGGCGAGATCTCCCAGGGCGTCTACCCGGTGACCCTGCCGACCTCCGTGGTCGTCACCTTCGAACCGGGCGACGCCCAGTACGGCCGCATCGACCTGATCGTCGTCCGGATCTACGACAACCTCTACGACTCCTCGAACCGCAACGAGGCGAAGGTCGAGATCATCAAGGGCGTCCCCGCCCCGACTCCGCAGGCCCCGGCCGTCCCGCCGCGCACCCTCGCGCTGTACGAGGTGACCGTCCCGGCCACCGTCAGCGCGGGCAACGGCGGCATCCCGTGGGCGACCTCCCTCAAGGACCTGCGCACCCCGATCGTCTCCCTCGGCGGCATCCTCCCGGTCGAGGGCCCGGTCTTCCCCGGCGCCTACCCGGGCCAGTACCAGGACTCCGGCGGCGCCCTCCAGCGCTGGGACGGCAGCGCCTGGGTGCCGTACCCGTCCGCGCTGGGCGGCATCGCCCCGGCCGGCGCGGTCAACGTCGCCAGCTACACGGGCCAGTACCGGGACACCGCGAGCGGCGTGCTCCAGCGGTGGAACGGCACGGCGTGGGCGCCGGCGGTGCCGGGACCGGCCTTCGTCGACAACTCCGACTACGGGGACACCGCGTCGACCACATACACCCCGACGCTCGCGGCGCGGGCCACGAACCCGCTCGCGGTCTCCTTCACCGCCACGACGTCGAAGGTCATCGTCAGCTTCGGCGGCCGCATGAAGTCCCGTGACGACCACTACTGCTTCATGGCGCTCAAGCTCACCCAGGGCGCCACGGTCGTCCAGGACCTCGACGACGAGCACGCGACCATCGTCGCCAGCACCACCACGATCTCGGCCTCCACCACGCGCCGGATCTCCAACCTGACGCCCGGCACGACCTACACGCTCACCGCGTACTTCCGGATCCTCGCCAACACCCTGGGGCTCAAGGCCGGTTTCGACAACACGTTCATCCGCGTCGACCCGCTGGCGTAACCGCCGTCCGCCCCCCTCTCTCCGGGAGAACCCATGACCTTGCACACCGGTTGGCTCGCCCCCACGGGACAGACCCGCCAGGGCACCCGCCACATCGCCGTCGGTGCCACCACCCCGGCCACTCCGCTCACCGCCCGCTCCGGCATCCTGCCCGGCACCAATGACGGCAAGTACCGCGTCGGCGGTCTGTGGCTGAGCGGCAACGGCCCGATGACCGCCACCGTCTACGCGGGCCGGGCGGTCATCCAGGGCCCCGCCGCCCAGGGCGCCTACCCCGTCACGCTCGACCAGGACACCGTCGTCACCTTCGCCGACGGCGACCCGCTGAACGACCGGCTCGACCTCGTCGTCCTCCGCGTGTACGACGACCAGTACGACAGCTCGCGGCGGAGCGAGGCCGCCATCGAGATCGTCAAGGGCACCCCGTCGGCCGTCCCCGCGGTCCCCGCGGCGCCCCCGGTCTCCCTCCCCCTGTTCAGCGTCAAGGTGGCGGCCGGCACCTCCGCCGGCAGCAACGGCATCCTCTGGTCGGCGACCGGCGTCGTCACCGACCTGCGCGTCACGACGGCCGGCGTCGGCGGCATCCTGCCCGTCTACAACAACGCGGCCGTGCCCGGCGCCTACCCGGGGCAGTACCAGGACAACGACAACACGCACTTCCTCCAGCGCTGGGACGGCACCGGCTGGGTCGCGTACCCCCGGGAGATCGGCGGCATCGCCCCCAACGGCTCTCTGCCCACGGGCAGTTACGCCGGACAGTTCCGCGAGGCGAACGGTGTCCTCCAGCGCTGGAACGGCACCTCCTGGGTGAACTACCACGCGCCGTACGACCACGAGACGATCACCACCGGCGCCGTCGCGCAGCCCGGCTGGAGCGTGTCGTCGTTCTGGGCCCGCCGCACCCGCGACGGCGTCGTCACAGTGCGCCTCAGCGTCACCCGCGCCGGTGCGGACATCGTCGCCAGCGCGAGCGGCGGCATCTCCGACTTCCCCCTCGCCACCCTGCCCGCGGGCTGGAACCCGGGCACGACGTTCGACGCCGTGGCCTCCAACTCCGTGGGCTCCGGCACCGCCACCTTCTACACCTACACCAACTCGCCGGTCACCCTGCGCGACTGGAGCGCCAACGGCACCATCGCCAACACCGGGGGACTGAACGTCTCCGCCACCTACATCCTGTAAGGGAGGAACGCGATGGCACTCGACACTCCCTACCGGGCGATCTTCTGCGATCTGCTCTCGGACCAGACCATCGACATCCTGCCCCTGCGGGACGTCCAGTTCGACGACTACATCGGCAAGGCCGGCTCCCTCTCCGGCACCATCCCCATCCCCGACCGGGCGATCGCCGAGCGCGTCCGCCAGGTCGAGGAGGGCCGCACCGCGGTCTACCTGGAGCGCGGCGGCGACCTGTGGTGGGGCGGCATCATCTGGACCAGCACCCTGCAGAGCAGCGAGCGCGGGGTGATGACGCTCTCCATCCAGGCCGCGACTTTCGACTCGTACGCCGCCCGCCGCCGCATCCGTACGAAGATCGACGTCACGACGCCCACCGACCAGCTGGAGATCGCCCGGACGCTCTGGAAGGAGCTCCAGAAGGCCAACGGCGGCAAGATCCGTGTCGAGTACGGGGAGGAGGTCTCCACAACCAAGCGGACCGCGAGCTGGCGCAAGGGCGACGAAACCCTCTACTCGGAGGCGCTCGAACAGCTCGCCTCCCTCGACGAGGGCTTCGAGCACCAGATCATGGTCTACCGGGACCCGGTCGACGGACGACGGATCCGCCAGCTCCGGCTCGGCGCGCCCAAGATCCGTACCGGCGCCACCGACCTGGTCTTCGACCGGCCCGGCACGATCCTGTCGTACTCCTTCCCGCGCGACGCGACCCGCGGTGGCACCACCTCCATGGCGCGCGGCGCGTCGATCAACTCCAACGCCGCCGCCGAGTCCCGGCCGCTGTACTCGGGCGAGAAGGAATCCCCGCTGATCAAGGGCGGCTGGCCGCGGATCGACCTGTCCTCGGACCACAACGAGATCACCTCCCAGGCCACCCTGGAGAAGATGGCCGAGAACGAGCTCGCCCAGGCCGCCGGCGCCGTCGTCATCCCCGAGATCACCATCCGGCTCGGCGGGGTCGTGCCGCCGGCGCTGCTCGGCCGCTCCGCCCGGATCCGGATCACCGACGAGTGGCACACCCCCGGCCTCGACGCCCGCTACCGCATCGTCGGCGTCAAGGTCAGGCCGCCGGAGCGCGGCCGCCCCGACACCGCCGAGCTCTACCTTGAGGAGGCCTGATGCCCCAGCTGCCCGAGGACATCATCGACCGGCTGACCCAGATGGAGCGCCGGATCCAGGCGCTGTCCACCGCGGTCAACACCCGGCCCGCCATGAACGAGGTCACCGACGGCGCCCTCAACGTCAAGCTGCCGAACGGCACCTCCGTCCTCCAGGTCGGCAAGTGGGACGCCGACCCGGAGAAGAGCGAGTACGGGGTGGCGGTGCGCCGCCAGACCGGCGAGCTGGCCATCGCCCTGTACAACGGCAGCGGCAGCGACACGACCAAGCAGGTGCTGCGGTTCTACGACGCGTACGGCCACGAGGTCTTCTCCGACGACATCGGCGCCGGCGGCCTCGCCCGGCCCTGGCTCGCGATGCTGCCGCCGCAGGACCTCGCCTCCGTGAACTGGCCGGCGACCGGTTCCCTGAACAACTGGGCGACGATCGCCCGCTCGTACAACCCGGTCTGGCAGCCGCGGATGCGCCTGCTGATGGAGACCCGCGTCAGCGCGGGCGCGACCGGCGAGGTGAAGGTGATCATCGACGGCGCCACCCAGTTCGGCGGGACCGTCGCCGCCGGCAGCCAGTTCGACGTCACCGACGCGATCGTCAGCGACATCACGACGCGTTTCGGCACCACCGCCAAGATCGAGATCCAGGCCCGGGTCACCAGTGCCTCCGGCACCGTCTACGCCAAGCCGGTCCTGATGTACGGCACCCAGAGCTGAGCCGTCCCGCCCCCATGGAGAGGAACACCCGCATGATCATCGACCCGGCACAGCCCTGGGGCGTGGCCATCGACTACGCAGGCCGCGCCACCGTCACCGACGGCGGTCACACGCTCGACGTCCGCATCTACGACACCACGCTCGGCGGCGCGCTGGAGGTGGACCCGATGACCGGCGAGTACCCGCAGGTCTACGTGACCGCCCAGCTCGGCGAGGCCGGCGCGGCCGGCTCCGCGCTGCGCGGCAGCGGGCTCGTCATCCTCAACGCGCAGGGCGGCCGGCCGGTCGGCCCGAGCCCGGAGGCCGTACGCGACGCCGTCGCCGCCGCGCTCGCCGACTTCGAGACCCGCCGGGCGGCCTACGCCGCGCTCTGCGCCACCTGGGCACCGCCGGCCCCGGACCCGACGCCGGACCCGGCCCCCACGCCGGAGCCCACTCCCGAGCCGACCCCCGAGCCGACCCCGGAACCCGTCCCGGAGCAGCCCGGCACCGAAACGCCCAAGGAACCGCAGGCCGCCCCCGAAGCGGCCGACGCCCCGGAGGCCACCGCCGAAGCGCCCAAGGACGCGGAGCCCAGCCCCACCCCGTAGCCGCGGCCCCGCCCCACCCGTACGAACGCCCGACCCGTACGTCCGCCCGCCCGAGTGCGGGCCTTCTTCATGTCCGGAGGACACCAGATGGCCACTCCCCTGCCCGCGGACCGGCTCCTCGCCGCACTCCGCGCCGAAGGCGTCACCGTCGTCGAACACCCCGGCTGGCGCACCCACAACCGCAACCACACCGGCGCCTGGGGCCCCGTCACCGGCGTGATGATCCACCACACCGTCTCCACCGGCACCGCCTCCTCCGTCGAGCTCTGCTTCAACGGCTACGAAGGCCTGCCCGGACCGCTCTGCCACGGCGTCATCGCCAAGGACGGCACCGTCCACCTCGTCGCCAACGGCCGCGCCAACCACGCCGGCGGCGGCGACCCGTCCGTCCTCCAGGCCGTGATCAGCGAGACGTACGGGGACCGGCCGCCGACCCCCCGCGCCCACCAGGGCAGCCCGAACGCCGTCGACGGGAACTCCCGCTTCTACGGCTTCGAGTGCATCAACCTCGGCAACGGCGCCGACCCCTGGCCGGCCGCCCAGCTCGACGCGATCGAACGGGTCTCCACCGCCCTCTGCCGGGCCCACGGCTGGGGCGCCCGCTCCGTCATCGGCCACCTGGAGTGGTCCGACTGGAAGAGCGACCCCAAGGGCTTCGGCATGCCGACGATGCGCGACCGCGTCCAGGCCCGCCTCGCCAAGGCCCCCGCCAAGAACACCCCGGGGAGCGGCGGGCCCGGCGCCGGAAAGCCGGCCGCCCCCCGCCTCCACCCCTTCCCGGGCACCTCGTTCTTCCGCAAGGAGACGAGCTCCCCGGTCATCACGGCGATGGGCCGCCGCCTCGTCGCCGAGGGCTGCTCCGCGTACACCGTCGGCCCGAGCCCCCGCTGGGGCGAGGCCGACCGGCTCAGCTACGCCAAGTGGCAGCACAAGCTCGGCTTCCGCGGCTCCGACGCCGACGGCATCCCCGGCGCCGCCTCCTGGAGCGCGCTGAAGGTCCCGTACACGAAGTAGCCCGCACGAGAGGAGACCCCCGATGTCCGATGCCGCCAAGCGCACGGCCCGCACCGTCCTCCAGTCCGCCGTCGGCATCGCCGTCGTGCTCCCCGCGATCGTCGACGCCTCCGGCGTCCCCGCGACCCTCCCCTGGGTCGCCGGGGCGCTGGCCGTCGCCGGCGGACTGACCCGGGTGATGGCCCTCGACGCGGTACAGCACCTGCTGCCGTCCTGGCTGCGCAGCTCCCCCGGCGGTGCCGATGACCGAGTCTGACCCGAACGACCCCGTCGCCGTCGCCCTCGAACTGGAACGCCTCCGCGGCACCCTGGAGGCCGGTTTCGCCCGCGTCGACGGCTCGCTCGCGCTGCTCGTCCAGCGCAGCGACCAGACCGACAAACAGCTGGCCGACCACGAGGCCCGGCTCGACGCCCTGGAACGCGCCCGCTGGCCGCTGACCAGCATCGCCGCGCTCACCGCGAGCGCCGGCGTGCTCGTCGCCGTCTGGGAACTGGCCGCGCGCTGACGACACCCGGGTGACGGGGCCCGGCCGACGAAGCCGGCCGGAAACGCCGAAGGGCGGCCACCCCGCAATCGGGGTGACCGCCCTTCGGTTCGCACTACTTACTGGTTGTACGGACCGTAGTCGTAGTCCTCCAGCGGAACGGCCTGGCCGGAGCCCGAGCCGAACGGCGAGTAGTCGATGTCGTCGTAGCCGACGGCCGAGTACATCGCGGCCTTGGCCTCTTCGGTCGGCTCGACCCGGATGTTGCGGTAGCGGGCGAGGCCCGTACCGGCCGGGATGAGCTTACCGATGATGACGTTCTCCTTGAGGCCGACCAGGGAGTCCGACTTGGCGTTGATCGCCGCGTCGGTCAGAACCCGGGTCGTCTCCTGGAAGGACGCCGCCGACAGCCACGACTCGGTGGCGAGCGAGGCCTTGGTGATACCCATCAGCTGCGGACGGCCGGAGGCGGGGTGACCGCCCTCGGTGACCACACGACGGTTCTCGGTCTCGAACTTCGAGCGCTCGACGAGCTCGCCCGGCAGCAGCTCCGCGTCGCCGGACTCGATGATCGTCACGCGGCGCAGCATCTGCCGGATGATGATCTCGATGTGCTTGTCGTGGATCGACACGCCCTGCGAGTTGTAGACCTTCTGGACCTCGGCGACCAGGTGGATCTGGACCGCACGCTGACCGAGGATGCGCAGCACGTCGTGCGGGTTGGTGGCACCCACGGTGAGCTTCTGGCCCACCTCGACGTGGTCGCCCTCGCCCACGAGCAGACGGGCACGCTTCGAGATCGGGAACGCCGTCTCGTCGGTGCCGTCGTCCGGGGTGACGACGATCTTCTTGGTCTTCTCGGTCTCCTCGATACGGATGCGGCCGGCCGCCTCCGAGATCGGGGCGACACCCTTGGGCTGACGGGCCTCGAAGAGCTCGACGACACGGGGCAGACCCTGGGTGATGTCGTCACCGGCCACACCACCGGTGTGGAAGGTACGCATCGTCAGCTGGGTACCGGGCTCACCGATGGACTGGGCGGCGATGATGCCGACCGCCTCACCGATGTCGACCAGCTTGCCGGTGGCGAGCGAACGGCCGTAGCAGAACGCACAGGTACCGACGGCGGACTCACAGGTCAGGACCGAACGGGTCTTGACCTCCTCGACGCCCGCGTTGACGAGGGCGTCGATGAGCACGTCACCCAGGTCGACGTTGGCCGGCGCGATGACCTTGCCGTCGACGACGACGTCCTCGGCGAGCATCCGCGCGTACACGGAGGTCTCGACGTCGTCCGTCTTCCGCAGGACACCGGTCTCGTCCTTGGCCGCGATCCGCAGCTTCAGACCGCGCTCGGTGCCACAGTCCTCCTCGCGGATGATGACGTCCTGCGAGACGTCCACCAGACGACGGGTCAGGTAACCCGAGTCGGCGGTACGCAGGGCGGTGTCGGCGAGACCCTTACGGGCACCGTGCGTGGAGATGAAGTACTCGAGGACGGTGAGGCCCTCACGGAACGACGCCTTGATGGGACGCGGGATCGTCTCGTTCTTGGCGTTCGACACCAGACCACGCATACCGGCGATCTGACGCATCTGCATCATGTTTCCTCGGGCACCCGAGTCAACCATCATGAAGATGGGGTTCGTCTTGGGGAAGTTCGCGTTCATCGCCTCGGCAACCTCGTTGGTCGCCTTGGTCCAGATCGCGATGAGCTCCTGCGTGCGCTCTTCCTTGGTGATCAGGCCGCGCTCGTACTGCTTCTGGACCTTCTCGTCCTGCGCCTCGTAGCCCTTGACGATCTCCTTCTTCGCCTCGGGAACGACGACGTCGGAGATGGCCACGGTGACACCGGAACGGGTCGCCCAGTAGAAGCCCGCCGCCTTCAGGTTGTCGAGCGTCGCCGCCACGATGACCTTGGGGTAGCGCTCGGCGAGGTCGTTGACGATCTCGGAGAGCTGCTTCTTGCCGACGGAGTAGTCGACGAACGGGTAGTCCTCGGGCAGCAGCTCGTTGAAGAGCGCGCGACCCAGGGTCGTCCGCAGACGGAACGAGTCACCCTGCTGCCACTCACCGGCGGCGACGGAGTCGTCACCCTCCTCCGTGACCGGGGGAACCCAGCCGCGGGGAGCGACCGTGCCGACGGGGAAGCGGATGTCGATCTCGGACTGCAGCGCCAGCTCGCCGGCGTCGAACGCCATGATCGCCTCGGCCGTGGAGCCGAACGCACGGCCCTCGCCCTTGGTGTCACGGAGCTCACCGTCGGTGGTCAGGAAGAACAGACCGAGGACCATGTCCTGGGTCGGCATCGTGACCGGACGGCCGTCGGCCGGCTTCAGGATGTTGTTCGAGGACAGCATCAGGATGCGGGCCTCGGCCTGCGCCTCCGCGGAGAGCGGCAGGTGCACGGCCATCTGGTCACCGTCGAAGTCCGCGTTGAACGCGGTGCAGACGAGCGGGTGGATCTGGATGGCCTTGCCCTCGACCAGCTGGGGCTCGAAGGCCTGGATGCCGAGGCGGTGCAGCGTGGGCGCACGGTTCAGCAGAACCGGGTGCTCGGCGATGACCTCTTCGAGGACGTCGTACACGACCGTGCGGCCGCGCTCGACCATCCGCTTGGCGCTCTTGATGTTCTGCGCGTGGTTCAGGTCGACCAGGCGCTTCATCACGAACGGCTTGAAGAGCTCCAGCGCCATGGCCTTCGGCAGACCGCACTGGTGCAGCTTCAGCTGCGGACCCACGACGATGACGGAACGCGCGGAGTAGTCCACACGCTTGCCGAGCAGGTTCTGACGGAAACGACCCTGCTTGCCCTTGAGCATGTCGCTCAGGGACTTCAGCGGGCGGTTACCCGGACCGGTGACCGGGCGACCACGGCGGCCGTTGTCGAACAGCGCGTCGACGGCCTCCTGCAGCATCCGCTTCTCGTTGTTCACGATGATCTCGGGGGCACCGAGGTCAAGGAGACGCTTGAGGCGGTTGTTGCGGTTGATCACGCGGCGGTACAGGTCGTTCAGGTCGGAGGTCGCGAAGCGGCCACCGTCCAGCTGCACCATCGGACGCAGGTCCGGCGGGATGACCGGCACGCAGTCGAGAACCATGCCCTTGGGGCTGTTCGCGGTCTGCAGGAACGCGGAGACGACCTTGAGGCGCTTGAGCGCACGGGTCTTCTTCTGGCCCTTGCCGGTACGGATGATCTCGCGGAGGCGCTCGGCCTCCTCCTCGAGGTCGAAGGACTCCAGGCGCTTCTGCAGGGCAGCCGCACCCATCGAACCGTCGAAGTACGTGCCGAAGCGGTCACGCAGCTCGCGGTAGAGGAGCTCGTCGCCCTCCAGGTCCTGGACCTTGAGGTTCTTGAAGCGCGACCAGACCTCGTCCAGACGGTCGATCTCGCGCTGCGCACGGTCGCGCAGCTGCTTCATCTCGCGCTCGGCACCTTCGCGCACCTTGCGGCGCACGTCGGCCTTCGCGCCCTCGGCCTCAAGCTCGGCCAGGTCGTTCTCGAGCTTCTTGGCGCGGGCCTCCAGGTCGGAGTCGCGACGGTTCTCGATCTGCTGACGCTCGACGGAGACGTGCGCCTCGAGCGAGGGCAGGTCACGCGTACGACGCTCGTCGTCGACGAACGTGATCATGTACGCCGCGAAGTAGATGACCTTCTCGAGGTCCTTCGGGGCGAGGTCGAGCAGGTATCCGAGGCGCGACGGGACGCCCTTGAAGTACCAGATGTGGGTGACGGGAGCGGCGAGCTCGATGTGGCCCATCCGCTCACGACGCACCTTGGCGCGGGTGACCTCGACGCCACACCGCTCACAGATGATGCCCTTGAAGCGGACACGCTTGTACTTGCCGCAGTAGCACTCCCAGTCCCGGGTCGGACCGAAGATCTTCTCGCAGAAGAGTCCGTCCTTCTCGGGCTTGAGCGTGCGGTAGTTGATGGTCTCCGGCTTCTTGACCTCGCCGTGGCTCCACTGACGGATGTCGTCAGCGGTAGCCAGACCGATCCGGAGCTCGTCGAAGAAGTTGACGTCGAGCACTATGCGTCAATCCCTCTCAGGGTTGTAAGTCTTGGGGTCTGGAACGGGGGTCCTGGGGCCGGCCGGGGGTTCATTGCTGAACCCCCGGTCCGGACTCCCGTCAGACCTCTTCGACGCTGCTCGGCTCGCGCCGGGACAGGTCGATACCGAGCTCCTCCGCTGCGCGGAAGACGTCCTCGTCGGTGTCGCGCATCTCGATGGACATGCCGTCCGAAGAGAGCACCTCCACGTTGAGGCACAGGGACTGCATCTCCTTGATGAGCACCTTGAAGGACTCGGGGATGCCGGGCTCAGGGATGTTCTCGCCCTTGACGATGGCCTCGTAGACCTTCACGCGGCCGGTCACGTCGTCGGACTTGATCGTCAGCAGCTCCTGGAGGGCGTACGCGGCGCCATAAGCCTCAAGCGCCCACACCTCCATCTCACCGAAGCGCTGGCCACCGAACTGGGCCTTACCACCCAGCGGCTGCTGGGTGATCATCGAGTAGGGACCGGTCGACCGAGCGTGCAGCTTGTCGTCGACCAGGTGGTGGAGCTTGAGGATGTACATGTACCCGATGGAGATCGGGTCCGGGAACGGCTCGCCGGAGCGGCCGTCGAACAGCCTCGCCTTACCGGTCGGCTGCACCATGCGCTCGCCGTCGCGGTTCGGGATGGTGTGGTTCAGCAGACCCGCGAGCTCGTCCTCACGCGCACCGTCGAAGACGGGGGTGGCGACGTTGGTGCCCGGGGCGACCTGGTCGGCACCGATGGCCTGCAGGCGCTGCGCCCAGTCGTCCGCCAGGCCGGAGACGTCCCAGCCGCGGCTGGCGAGCCAGCCGAGGTGGATCTCCAGGACCTGTCCCGGGTTCATTCGGGACGGGACACCCAGCGGGTTGAGGATGATGTCGACCGGCGTGCCGTCCTCAAGGAAGGGCATGTCCTCGATCGGAAGGATCTTGGAGATGACACCCTTGTTGCCGTGACGGCCGGCGAGCTTGTCACCGTCGGTGATCTTGCGCTTCTGGGCGACGTAGACGCGGACCAGCTGGTTCACGCCCGGGGGAAGCTCGTCGCCCTCTTCGCGGTCGAAGACGCGGACGCCGATGATCTTGCCGATCTCGCCGTGGGGCACCTTCAGCGAGGTGTCACGGACCTCACGGGCCTTCTCACCGAAGATCGCGCGGAGCAGGCGCTCCTCCGGCGTCAGCTCGGTCTCGCCCTTGGGCGTGACCTTGCCGACGAGGATGTCGCCGGCGACGACCTCGGCACCGATACGGATGATGCCGCGCTCGTCGAGGTCGGCGAGGACCTCCTCGGAGACGTTCGGGATGTCCCGGGTGATCTCCTCCGGGCCGAGCTTGGTGTCACGGGCGTCGACCTCGTGCTCCTCGATGTGGATCGAGGAGAGGACGTCGTCCTGCACGAGGCGCTGCGACAGGATGATCGCGTCCTCGTAGTTGTGACCCTCCCACGGCATGAACGCCACGAGCAGGTTCTTGCCGAGCGCCATCTCGCCGTCTTCGGTGGCGGGACCGTCGGCGAGGACCTGGCCCTCGATCACGCGGTCGCCCTCGTCGACGACGACCTTCTGGTTGACCGAGGTGCCCTGGTTCGAGCGCGAGAACTTGTGCAGGCGGTACGTGATGTACGTGCCGTCGTCGTTGGCGACCGTGACGTAGTCGGCCGACAGCTCCTGGACGACACCGTCCTTCTCGGCCTTGAGCACGTCGCCGGCGTCGGTGGCGCAGCGGTACTCCATGCCGGTGCCGACGAGCGGGGCCTCCGACTTGATCAGCGGCACCGCCTGACGCATCATGTTCGCGCCCATGAGGGCACGGTTGGCGTCGTCGTGCTCGAGGAACGGGATCATGGCGGTCGCGACCGACACCATCTGGCGCGGCGAGACGTCCATGTAGTCGACCTCGGCCGGCAGGACGTAGTCGACCTCGCCGCCACGCTTACGCACCAGGACGCGGTTCTCGGTGAGCCGCATGTCGTCGTTGAGCGCGGCGTTGGCCTGCGCGATGACGAAGCGGTCCTCCTCGTCGGCGGTGACGTAGTCGACCTCGTCGGTGACCTGGCCGTCGATGACCTTGCGGTACGGCGTCTCGATGAAGCCGAACGCGTTGACGCGGCCGTACGAGGCGAGCGAACCGATCAGACCGATGTTCGGGCCTTCGGGGGTCTCGATCGGGCACATGCGTCCGTAGTGGGACGGGTGCACGTCTCGGACCTCGAAGCCGGCCCGCTCACGGGACAGACCACCAGGGCCCAGCGCCGAGAGACGACGCTTGTGCGTCAGACCCGACAGCGGGTTGTTCTGGTCCATGAACTGCGACAGCTGCGAGGTGCCGAAGAATTCCTTGATCGACGCCACGACCGGGCGAATGTTGATCAGGGTCTGCGGCGTGATCGCCTCGACGTCCTGCGTGGTCATCCGCTCGCGGACGACGCGCTCCATACGAGCCAGACCCGTGCGGACCTGGTTCTGGATGAGCTCGCCGACGTTGCGCAGACGACGGTTGCCGAAGTGGTCGATGTCGTCGGTCTCGACGACGATCTCGTTGCCGTTCTCGCCGACCGTCTCGGTCTCGCCCGCGTGGAGCTTGACCAGGTACTTGATCGTGGCGATGACGTCGTCGGTGGTGAGCACGCCGGCGTCCAGCGGCTCGTCGGCGCCGAGCTTCTTGTTCACCTTGTAGCGGCCGACCTTCGCGAGGTCGTAGCGCTTCGGGTTGAAGTAGAGGTTCTCGAGCAGCGTCTGAGCGGCCTCACGGGTCGGCGGCTCGCCCGGACGCAGCTTGCGGTAGATGTCGAGCAGCGCGTCGTCCTGGCCCTGGGTGTGGTCCTTCTCCAGGGTGGCGCGCATGGACTCGTACTCGCCGAACTCCTGCAGGATCTGCTCGGTGGTCCAGCCGAGAGCCTTCAGCAGAACGGTGACCGACTGCTTGCGCTTGCGGTCGATGCGGACACCGACCAGGTCGCGCTTGTCGATCTCCATCTCCAGCCAGGCACCCCGGGACGGGATGATCTTGGCGGAGAAGATGTCCTTGTCGGACGTCTTGTCGATCGAGGAGTCGAAGTAGACACCCGGCGATCGGACCAGCTGCGACACCACGACACGCTCGGTGCCGTTGATGACGAAGGTGCCCTTGTTGGTCATGAGCGGGAAGTCGCCCATGAAGACCGTCTGGGACTTGATCTCGCCGGTCTCGTTGTTGGTGAACTCGGCGGTGACGAAGAGCGGGGCACCGTACGTGAAGTCACGGTCCTTGCACTCGTCGATCGAGTTCTTCGGCGGCTCGAAGCGGTGGTCGCGGAAGGTCAGCGACATCGACCCGGAGAAGTCCTCGATCGGCGAGATCTCCTCGAAGATCTCTTCCAGGCCGGACTTCGTGGGGACGTCCTGTCCCGACTCAAGGGCAGCCTCGACGCGAGCCTTCCAGGCGGCATTGCCGAGCAGCCAGTCAAAGCTCTCGGTCTGCAGCGCGAGGAGGTTCGGAACCTCGAGGGGCTCCCTGATCTTTGCAAAGGAGATGCGCAGCGGGGCGGTGCTTGCGCCGTTGTTCGTATTGGTCGAGGCGTTGCGCGAGGCGGCCAAGAGGGGGTCCTTCCGAGGGCTCGGACTCACTACGCGCGTACCGGTCCCCAGCAATGCTTTGCGGCAGACTTTTCCTGAGATGACCGAAAGGCCAGTTCAGACGGGGTCGGTCCACGAAGCGGATGCGAAGGTATGCCCCTGGTGACGGGCAGGGGGCAGCTAACAGGCAGCGCAAAGGGTCAGTGTAGCCACTTGGCTCACTGATGTCCAGGGCGAATAATTCGCGACCCTCGTTGCTCTCAACTCCGCGGTACCTCGCGCCGTGCGGCGCACCTCGATACTGCCCGTTCAGTCGTCGATCCATGCCTCGGATACGGATCGTTGTGACGACGCGTCCTGAGAATTGCGCGCTGCGTGCGGTTCGTCAAGGCCCCCCGGTCTGCGGGGCGCACGGCGAAGATCACCATACTCCGCCTCCGGCGGCCCTCGGGGGCCCCGCCACGCCCTTCCCGGGGAACGCCGAAAGGCGACCACCCAGAAGGGTGATCGCCTTTCGATGCCCTCGCGTTACACGAGGGCAGGAGTCAGCTTCAGCGACTCGAAACGGTCTTACTTGACCGTGACGGAGGCGCCGGCGGCCTTGAGGGACTCGGCAGCCTTCTCGGCGACGTCCTTCGCGACCTTCTCGAGGACGGCCTTCGGGGTGCCGTCGACGAGGTCCTTGGCCTCCTTGAGGCCCAGGGAGGTGAGCTCGCGCACGACCTTGATGACCTGGATCTTCTTGTCGCCGGCGCCCTCGAGGACGACGTCGAACTCGTCCTGCTCCTCAGCGGCCTCGGCGGCAACCGGGGCACCCGGGCCGGCAACGGCGACGGCCGCGGCGGCGGTGACGTCGAACTTCTCCTCGAACGCCTTAACGAACTCGGAGAGCTCGATGAGGGTGAGCTCCTCGAACTGGGCGAGAAGTTCGTCCTGGGTGAGCTTCGCCATGATGGGCGATCCTTCCACTAATTCGGCAGGTGCCGGATGTATAGAGAGGCGGGCGTAACGGCCCGCTGCGACCCACGCACTAGGCGGCGTGGATCAATGCGCGAGCCGAATTACTCGGCACCGCCCTGCTCGGCGAGCTTGACGCGAAGCGCCTCCGCAGTGCGGACGAACTTCGACGGCAGCGCCTGGAAGAGCGAGGCAGCCTGAGACTGCTTGCCCTTGAACGCGCCGGCCAGCTTGCTGAGCAGAACCTCGCGGGACTCGAGGTCCGCAAGCTTCTTGATCTCATCGGCGGTCAGCGCCTTACCGTCAAGGACACCGCCCTTGATGATGAGGTTCGGGTTCTCCTTGGCGAAGTCACGAAGACCCTTCGCCGACTCCACCGGGTCACCGGTGATGAAGGCAGCGCCCGTCGGACCGGTGAACTGGTCGTCGAGCGAGGTGATCCCGGCCTCGTTGGCCGCAATCTTGGTCAGCGTGTTCTTCACCACGGCGTACTGGGCGTTCTCACCGAGCGAACGACGCAGCGTCTTGAGCTGCGCGACGGTGAGACCCCGGTACTCGGTCAGCACGACGGCGCTCGAGCTCTGGAACTTGTCCTTGAGCTCGGCTACCGCGGCAGCCTTGTCGGGCCTTGCCATGAGCGCGGCCTCCTTCCGGGTGATGGGACCGCGCGGAAGGGGCTAACAAAACAAAACGCCCCGGCGCAGGCGCCAGGGCTTAGCTCGACCGCATCACAAGGATTCGGGAACTCATCCACAGTCACCTGCGCGGGTCGTTCGCATCTCAGCGAATCCTTCGGCCACCGCACCCGAGTGGGAGCAGCGACGACCAGCGGTCTTTGGCTTCTGTGGAAGCGTACGTGACGGGGCGCGGTTCGGGCAAATCAGCCCTGCTTGAGGCCCTCGCCGAGCTCCTTCAGCATCTGGAAGAGGTCCAGGGTGTCCTTGGCCGGCGGGGCCTGGACGGCGGCCTTGGTGCCGTAGTCGCTGTAGTCCGCCCGCATCTGCATCGAGCCCTCGGCCATGGTCATGCCGATGTCCATGCGCGCCGGGTAGCCGTCCTCGTTGACCCAGACCTCGGTGTCGTAGCCCTTGAGGCCCGACTTCTTCACGCCGGCGAGGAGCTTGTCGTAGTCCTCCTTGGGGAGCAGCTTCGAGGAGTCGCCGGCCTTGAGCATCTGCTCGACCGTGAGCGTCCCCTTGTAGTGCTGCGTCTCCATGCCGTTGATCTTCTCGGCGCCGACGTGCTTGAGGTTCGGCGAGTCGAGGAGCAGGGCGAGCTGCTGGGCCGGGTCCTGGTTCATGCTCTCCAGGCCGCCGGTCATCTGCTTCTGGAGGGCCTTGTCGCCGGAGGCCTCCGCGGCGGCCGTCAGGTCCAGCTTCATCCAGCGCTTGCCGTCCATCTCGGCGGCCTGCTTCGCACCCATGTCCATGTACATGACGTTGTCGAGCATGACCATGCGGACCTGCTCGGGTGCGTCACCGCCGGCACCGGCACCGGCGCCGGCGGCGCTCAGCATGGAGCCCTTCATGGTGATGTCCATGACCGCGGGGTCCCAGCCCTGGACGCCGGTCATCTCGGCGGTGCCCGAGTCCGCGCCGGCGCCGGTCATGCTCATCGTCATCTTGATCTTGGCGGCCTTGGCGGCCGAGGTCTTCTCGTACGCGGCCTGGATGACCTTGGTGACGTCCCCGCGGCTCTGCACCTCGGCGCCCGCCTTGGCGTCCCCGCCGTCCTGACACCCCGCGACGGCCACGACGGCGGCCGTGGCCGTCAGGGCGACGCCCGCGCGCTTCCATGCGGACATGTTCATGAGCGTTCCCCACCCCTTGGTGATTCTTTACGGTCCCTTGAACCGTAACAAAGAACAGGCCCCCGCCTCTCCGAGGAGAGGCGGGGGCCTGTTGAGCACTCAGTGAACCGTGTGAGGTTCGGCCCGGCTAGACAGCGGCCGGGTCCTCCTCGACGAGGAGGTTACGGGTGCGGTTCGAGTCCAGCGGGATGCCGGGGCCCATCGTCGTCGTCAGGGTCGCCTTCTTGATGTAGCGGCCCTTGGCGGCGGACGGCTTCAGACGAAGGATCTCGTCCAGGGCCGCGGCGTAGTTCTCGACCAGCTTCGTCTCGTCGAAGGAGACCTTGCCGATGATGAAGTGCAGGTTCGAGTGCTTGTCGACGCGGAACTCGATCTTGCCGCCCTTGATGTCGTTGACAGCCTTCGCGACATCGGGGGTGACGGTGCCGACCTTGGGGTTCGGCATGAGACCACGCGGGCCGAGGACGCGGCCGAGGCGGCCGACCTTGCCCATGAGGTCCGGGGTGGCCACAACGGCGTCGAACTCGTTCAGGCGGTTGCCCTTGGAGATCTCGTCGATGAGCTCGTCGGAGCCGACGATGTCGGCGCCGGCGGCGATCGCGGCCTCGGCACGGTCACCGGTCGCGAAGACCAGGACCCGGGCGGTCTTGCCGGTGCCGTGCGGGAGGTTCACGGTGCCGCGGACCATCTGGTCGGCCTTGCGCGGGTCGACGCCCAGGCGGAAGGCGACCTCGACGGTTCCGTCGAACTTGGTGGCGGCGGTGTCCTTGGCGAGACGGACGGCCTCGAGGGGGGCGTAGTTGCGCTCCCGGTCGATCTTGGCGTCCGCGGCGCGGAGAGCCTTGCTGCGCTTCACTTCTTCTCCTGTTGGTTCAGGTGTGGAGTCGTGGTGCGGGCCGGCGCGGGCCCTACCACTAGGTCACGAGGGGGGTGATCAGCCCTCGACCGTGATGCCCATGGAGCGGGCGGTGCCAGCGATGATCTTGGACGCGGCGTCCAGGTCGTTGGCGTTCAGGTCGGGGAGCTTGACCGTGGCGATCTCGCGGACCTGGGCGGCCGTGAGCTTGGCGACCTTGGTCTTGTGCGGCTCGCCGGAGCCCTTGTCCACACCAGCGGCCTTGAGGATCAGCTTGGCGGCCGGCGGAGTCTTGGTGATGAAGGTGAAGGAGCGGTCGTCGTAGACCGTGATCTCCACCGGCACGACCATGCCACGCTGCGACTCGGTCGCGGCGTTGTAGGCCTTGCAGAACTCCATGATGTTGACGCCGTGCTGACCGAGCGCGGGGCCGACCGGCGGGGCCGGGTTCGCCGCACCGGCGTTGATCTGGAGCTTGATAAGCCCCGTGACCTTCTTCTTCTTGGGAGGCATTGCTCTCTCCGGGTCCTAGTGAGAGTGTTCAGCCCGCCTTCCGGTCATCCGGATGCAGGCATACCGCACAACGATAACGGGTATAGACGCGCGGCTAAAAACCGACCAGGTCAGAGCGGCTGTGAGAGCCACTCTGACCTGGTCGGAAGACGGTGAGATCAGTTCTTCTGGATCTGGTCGAAGCTGAGCTCGACCGGGGTCTCGCGACCGAAGATCTCGACGAGGCCCTTGACCTTCTTCGAGTCCGGGTTGATCTCGTTGATCGTGGCCTGGAGCGTCGCGAAGGGACCGTCCGTGACCGTGACCGAGTCGCCGACCTCGAAGTCCAGAACCTGGACCTCCAGCTTGCGGGCGGGAGCGGGCTTGCCCTCGGCCTCGGCGGCCTCGCGGGCGGCCTTCTCCTCGGCCTCCGGGGCGAGCATCTTGACGATCTCGTCCAGGGTCAGCGGGTACGGGTCGTAGGCGTTGCCCACGAAGCCGGTGACGCCGGGGGTGTTGCGGACGACGCCCCAGGACTCGTTCGTCAGGTCCATGCGGACGAGAACGTAGCCGGGAAGCTTGTTCTGCTTGACGTTCTTCCGCTCGCCGCCCTTGATCTGGACGATCTCTTCCTCGGGGACCTCGGCCTGGTAGATGAAGTCCTCGACGTTGAGCGAGACGGCACGCTGTTCCAGGTTGGCCTTCACGCGCTTCTCGTAGCCCGCGTAGGTGTGGATGACGTACCACTCGCCGGGAAGGGTGCGGAGCTCCTCGCGAAGCGCGGCGACCGGGTCGACCGGGGCGGCCGGCTCGGCCTCCTCCTCGGTCTCGTCCTCGGCGTCCTCGGCCTCGACGGACTCTTCGTCGTCGGAGTCCTCGGACTCGTCCGACTCGTCTTCCTCGACCTCGACCTCGTCCTCGGCGTCCTCGTCGGACTCCTCGGTCTCGTCGGCTTCCGCCTCGTCCTCGTCCTCGACGTGGAGAGCGGCTTCCTCGGCGGCGTCGCCGGCGGCGTCGTCAGCAGCGTCTGCCTGGTCCTCGTCGGCGGCCTCGATGATGTCCAGCTCGTCCTCGACGGACTCGGACTCGAAGGCGTCGTTCAGGTTCGCGTCAGACACGGTGGCTGCTTCTTCCTGCGATACAGATGGGGTGGAACAAAAAGTCAGCCGAAGACGTACTTGACTGCTTCCTGGAAGCCATAGTCAATCACGGTGACAAGGCCGATCATGATGACGACGAAGATAATCACCACAGTGGTGTACGACGTCAGCTGGCTACGAGTGGGCCAGACGACCTTGCGGAGTTCCGCGACGATCTGGCGGTAGAAGAGCGCGAGACGGCCCAGGGGGCCCTTCTTGCCGCGCTTGCCGCCCTTGCGGGCCTTCTTCTTGGACTCAGAGGCCTCGTCGTCGGCATCAGGCATGTCGATGGAGCCTACGGCGTCCGTCACGATCTCTCACCTGATTCCGGGTCGGCCGTGCCGCGCCCGGGATGGAGCCGCACGGCGGTGCAATGAAGTACGTACATGCGCACAACACCTGGCGGTGTGTGTAGCAGGGCCGGAGGGACTTGAACCCCCAACCGCCGGTTTTGGAGACCGGTGCTCTACCAATTGAGCTACGACCCTTTGTTGGTGTCCCTCAACGTACCGCATCGTGAGATGTGGTCGGTGCGGGCCAACGAGGAGTGAGCATACGTGGTGATGGGGGTCCGCGTCGAACAGAAACCACGCCGACCTGCCGTCGGACGGGCGTACGACCGGTAATGACCGTTCCTGTCCGGTCCGTGAAACCTGTGTGCCGGGCCCGGATGCGGTCTGGGACGATGGGCCGTATGAGCGCTGCTACCCCTCCCACCGAGCGTCGGGTCTCCGCCCGCATCGGTGCGATCTCCGAGTCCGCCACCCTCGCCGTCGACGCCAAGGCCAAGGCCCTCAAGGCCGCCGGGCGCCCGGTGATCGGCTTCGGTGCCGGTGAGCCCGACTTCCCGACCCCCGACTACATCGTCGAGGCGGCCGTCGAGGCTTGCAGGAACCCGAAGTTCCACCGCTACACGCCGGCCGGCGGTCTGCCCGAGCTGAAGGCCGCGATCGCCGCCAAGACGCTGCGCGACTCGGGCTACGAGGTCGACGCCTCCCAGGTCCTCGTGACCAACGGCGGCAAGCAGGCCATCTACGAGGCGTTCGCCGCGATCCTCGACCCGGGCGACGAGGTCATCGTCCCGGCGCCGTACTGGACGACGTACCCCGAGTCGATCCGTCTCGCCGGCGGTGTCCCGGTGGAGGTCGTCGCCGACGAGACCACCGGCTACCGGGTCTCGGTGGAGCAGCTGGAGGCCGCGCGCACGGAGAGGACCAAGGTCGTCCTCTTCGTGTCGCCGTCCAACCCGACCGGTGCGGTGTACCCCGAGGCCGACGCCGAGGCCATCGGCCGCTGGGCCGTCGAGCACGGCCTGTGGGTCCTGACGGACGAGATCTACGAGCACCTGGTCTACGGCGACGCGAAGTTCACCTCGCTGCCGGCGATCGTGCCCGAGCTGCGCGACAAGTGCATCGTGGTCAACGGCGTCGCGAAGACGTACGCCATGACGGGCTGGCGCGTCGGGTGGATCGTGGGCCCGAAGGACGTCGTCAAGGCCGCGACGAACCTCCAGTCGCACGCCACGTCCAACGTGAGCAACGTGGCGCAGATCGCCGCCCTCGCCGCCGTCTCGGGCAACCTGGACGCGGTCGCGGAGATGCGCACCGCCTTCGACCGTCGCCGCCAGACGATCGTGCGGATGCTGAACGAGATCGAGGGCGTGTACTGCCCGACGCCGGAGGGCGCGTTCTACGCGTACCCCTCGGTGAAGGGTCTGCTCGGCAAGGAGATCCGCGGCAAGCGCCCGGAGACCTCGGTCGAGCTCGCGGCCCTGATCCTCGACGAGGCCGAGGTCGCGGTCGTCCCGGGCGAGGCCTTCGGCACGCCGGGCTACCTGCGCCTGTCGTACGCGCTCGGCGACGAGGACCTGGTCGAGGGCGTGTCCCGGATCCAGAAGCTGCTCGCCGAGGCGACCGCCTGATCCCCTCGCGTGACCTGACGGGCCCCGGTTCTTCGGAACCGGGGCCCGTTTTTACGTTCTAGCAAGGTCCCGATCGGGGAAACGGGGTGCCTTCGTCCATTCGGGTGCGGCAGTATCAGTCGATGGAGCACGTTTCACGCGACATCACCCTGCTGCCCAAGGCCCATCTGCACCTGCACTTCACCGGTTCGATGCGGCCCACGACGCTCATCGAGCTGGCCGACAAGTACGGCGTCCGTCTTCCCGAGGCGCTGAGCAGCGGTACGCCCCCCAAACTGCGGGCGACCGACGAGCGCGGCTGGTTCCGCTTCCAACGTCTGTACGACATCGCGCGCTCCTGCCTGCGCGAGCCCGACGACATCCGGCGGCTCGTCCGAGAGGCGGCCGAGGAGGACGTCAGGGACGGCTCGGGGTGGCTGGAGATCCAGGTCGACCCCACCTCGTACGCCCCGCTGCTGGGCGGGCTCATCGCGGCCATGGAGATCATCCTCGACGCGGTCGACGCGGCCGCCCGGGAGACCGGGCTCGGCATGCGGGTGCTCGTCGCCGCGAACCGGATGAAGCACCCCCTGGAGGCGCGGACGCTCGCGCGGCTCGCGGTGCGGTACGCGGACCGGGGCGTGGTCGGCTTCGGGCTCTCCAACGACGAGCGGCGGGGCCTGGCGCGCGACTTCGACCGGGCGTTCTCGATCGCCCGCGACGGCGGTCTCCTCGCGGCCCCGCACGGCGGTGAGCTGACCGGCCCCGCCTCCGTACGGGACTGCCTGGACGACCTGCGGGCCTCGCGCGTCGGCCACGGCGTGCGGGCCGCTGAGGACCCCCGGCTGCTGCGGAAGCTGGCGGAGCGCGGGGTGACCTGCGAGGTCTGCCCCGCGTCGAACGTGGCCCTCGGGGTGTACGAGCGGCACGAGGACGTACCGCTGCGGACGCTCTTCGAGGCGGGCGTCCCGATGGCGCTCGGCGCGGACGACCCGCTGCTCTTCGGCTCGCGGCTCGCGGCGCAGTACGAGATCGCCCGCCGGCACCACGGGTTCACGGACGAGGAGCTGGCGGAGCTGGCCCGTCAGTCGGTGCGGGGCTCGGCGGCCCCGGAGGGCGTCCGGGCGAAGCTGCTCGCGGGGATCGACGACTGGATCGCCGGCTGATCCCGCTCCGTATCCCTCTCCCTATCCCCCTCCGTATCCCTCGGCCGGTCCGTCAGCCGATCCCGCGCATCAGCGTGCGGGCGATCGTGCGGGCGAAGTCGTCGAGCGGCCCGGGGCCGTCCTCCGTCATCTCGTACGCGAAGGCCCGCTGGACGCAGGCGCCGAGGAGGAGCGCGGCGGCCGCCCGCGGGTCGGCGTCGGCGGCGACGCGGCCGAGGCGCTGCTCGGTGCGGAGGTAGGCGGTGAGCCCCTCGACGGGCTTGTGCGGGCCGGCGCCGAGCCGGCGCATGCCCTCCTCGTGGCGGGCCTTGAGCTGCGGCTCGGCGTAGAGCGAGGCGGCCATCGGGAAGCTCTCCTCGTAGAAGAGGGCGGCCTGCCGGGCGATGTCGGTGAGGTTCTCCTCGACGGTCCGGCTGCCGGGGTCGGCGGCGAGGGCGCCGAGCAGCCCGCCGAGCCGGGGAAGCCGTTCGTCGAGGACGGTCAGGAAGAGCTCTTCCTTGCTCGTGAAGTACTTGTAGAGCGCCGCCTCCGAGCAGCCGGCCGCCTTGGCGATCTCCTTGGTCGTGGTGCGGGCGAGCCCCGCCGTCCCCATGAGGTCGCGCGCGGCGTCGACGATCCGTACGCGGGTCGGTTTCCGTTCCATGCATCCTCCAGCCACGCTTGACGCGTGAGTGAGTATCCACCCACCCTGGGGGTGAGTGAACACTTACCCACCCTGGGAGGGTGCGACATGAGGCTCACAGTCTTCGGTGCGACCGGCGGCATCGGCCGGGAGCTCGTCCGCCAGGCACTGGCCTCGGGCCACGAGGTGACGGCGGTGGTGCGGGACCCCGCGCGGCTGACCGTCACCGGGGAGCGGCTCGTGGTCCACCGGGCCGACCTCACCGACCCGGAGGCCCTGCGCGCGGCCGTCACCGGCCGGGACGCCGTGCTCTCGGGTCTCGGGGCCCGCGGTCGCACGGACGCGGCCACGGGTGTCGCGGCCCGGCTGACCGGCTCGGTGCTCACGGCGATGGAGGCGGAGCGGGTCCGGCGGCTCCTGGTGGTCAGCGCGGCCCCGGTGGGCCCCGCCGCGGCGGGCGACGGGCTGCTCGACAAGGTCGTCCTCGCGGTGATCAGCAGTGTCCTGAAGGACGTCTACGCCGATCTGCGGGTGATGGAGTCCGCGCTGGCGGCGAGCGCCACGGACTGGACCTCGGTCCGCCCGCCGAAGCTGACGGACAAGCCGCTCAACGGCCGGTACCGCACGGTCGTCGGCGGCAATCCGCCCCGGGGCCGCACGCTGGCCCGCGCGGACGTGGCCCACGCGATGCTGGCGATGATCGACGCCCCGGCGACGGTCAAGCAGGGCGTGGGCGTCGCGTACTAGGCGTACGAGACGTACGAAGCGTGCTAGAGCTCCACGCCCACGGTGACGGGCTCGTTGACGAGGGTGATCCCGAAGGCGTCCCGCACGCCGGCGACGACCTCGCGGGCGAGGGCGAGGAGGTCCTCGGTGGTCGCCTCGCCGCGGTTGGTGAGGGCGAGGGTGTGCTTGGTGGAGATCCGGGCGAGCCCGGTGCCGTACCCCTTGGTGAACCCGGCCCGGTCGATCAGCCAGGCCGCGGAGGTCTTCACGGCGCCGTCCTCGCCCGCGGGGAAGGCCGGCGGGGCGACGTCGGGGCCGAGCCGTCCGGCCACGCGCGTGAGGAAGGTCTCGTACTCCCCCGCCGTGAGGATCGGGTTGGTGAAGAAGGAGCCCGCGGACCAGGTGTCGTGGTCGGCCGGGTCCAGGACCATGCCCTTGCCGGCGCGGAGCCGCAGCACGGTCTCGCGGGCCTGGCCGAGCGGCACCCGGTCCCCCGCCTCCACGCCGAGGGCGCGGGCGGTCTCGGCGTACTTGATCGGCGCCGAAAGACCCTCCGCGTCCTCCAGGTCGAAGCGGACCCGCAGCACCACGTACCGCTCGGGCTCGTCCTTGAAGAGGCTGTGCCGGTACGAGAAGGCGCACTCGGCGTTCGTGAGGGTGACGGTCTCCTCGGCGCGCCGGTCGTAGGCGACGACCTCGGTGACGGTCGCGGAGACGTCCTGCCCGTACGCGCCGACGTTCTGGATCGGGGTCGCGCCGGCCGAGCCGGGGATGCCGGCCAGGCACTCGATCCCGGCGAGCCCGGCCTCGACGGTCCGTGCCACGGCGTCCGTCCAGACCTCGCCCGCGGCGAGCTCCAGGCGCGTGCCCTCCAGGGCGAAGCCGGTGGTGGCGATGCGCAGCGCGGTGCCGTCGAAGCCCTTGTCCCCGATGACGAGGTTGGAGCCGCCGCCGATGATCAGCAGCGGGGTGCCCGCGTCGTCGGCCTCGCGGACGGCCGCGACCACCTCGTCGTCGGTGGTGGCGGTGACGAGCCGGGTGGCGGGTCCGCCGAGCCGGAAGGTGGTCAGGGGCGCGAGGGGGGCGTCGTGGAGTGGCTGCACGGGCTCAAGGGTACGGGCCCGCCGCTTCCGCGACGGGCCCGTGACGCTCGTACCGTCAGGCGAGCTCGACGACGGCGCGCGACATGCCGAGGACCTTCTGGCCCGCGCTCGTCGCGGTGAGGTCGACCCGCACCTTCCGGTCGTCCAGCTTCGCGGCGACCTTGGCGCTGACCTCGACGAGGGCGCCCTGGTCGTCGTTGGGGACGATGACCGGCTTGGTGAAGCGGACGCCGTACTCGACGACGGCGGCGGGGTCGCCGGTCCAGTCGGTGACGACGCGGATCGCCTCGGCCATGGTGAACATGCCGTGGGCGATGACGTCCGGGAGGCCGACCTCCACCGCGAACTTCTCGTTCCAGTGGATGGGGTTGAAGTCCCCGGAGGCGCCCGCGTACCGCACGAGTGTGGCGCGGGTCACGGGGAAGCTCTGGGCGGGCAGCTCGGTGCCGACCTCGACCTCGTCGTAGGCGATCTTGGCGGTCATGGTCAGGCCCCCTCGGGTGCGCGGGAGACGAGCTTCGTCCAGGCGGTCACGACGTGCTCGCCGGAGGCGTCGTGGACCTCGCCGCGGATGTCCAGGATGTCGTTGCCGGCGAGGGACTTGATCGCCTCGATGGTGGAGGTGACCGAGAGCCGGTCCCCGGCGCGTACGGGCCGGGTGTAGGCGAACTTCTGGTCGCCGTGGACCACGCGGCTGTAGTCGAGGCCGAGCTGAGGGTCCTCGATGACGGCGCCGGCGGCCTTGAAGGTGATGGCGAACACGAAAGTCGGCGGGGCGATCACATCGGAGTGCCCGAGCGCCTTGGCCGCCTCGGTGTCGGTGTACGCGGGATTGGCGTCACCGATCGCCTCGGCGAACTCGCGGATCTTCTCGCGGCCGACCTCGTAGGGCGGGGTGGGCGGATAGGTCCGGCCCACGAAGGACTGGTCGAGCGCCATGGACTCGATACCTCCTGGATGTATTGCCGATGGTGCCAATGCTGCGGATGCTGCGGAGAAACGACACGAGGCCGCCCCCTGGTGGGGACGGCCTCGTGTACGAGCCTGTTTAGCGCGTCTCGCGGTGCGCAGTGTGCGAGTTGCAGCGGGGGCAGTGCTTCTTCATCTCCATGCGATCCGGGTTGTTACGCCGGTTCTTCTTGGTGATGTAGTTCCGCTCCTTGCACTCCACGCAGGCCAGCGTGATCTTCGGGCGGACGTCGGTGGCAGCCACGTGAGTGCTCCTTGGACGGATGGGACGGATGAACGCATAAAAGAGTAGCCGATCGAAGGACCGACCCCACAATCGGCTACCGTGTGTAGCGGTGACCGGACTTGAACCGGTGACACAGCGATTATGAGCCGCTTGCTCTACCATCTGAGCTACACCGCTTTGATGATCTGGAACCCGCCCGAGGGCGGGGTCCTTCTCACCAGAGCCCCAATACGGAATCGAACCGTAGACCTTCTCCTTACCATGGAGACGCTCTACCGACTGAGCTATTGGGGCGAGCGAGGAAGACATTACACGGTCTCCCGCCCATCACCCAAATCGGTTTCCGCGCGCCCTCACGACGACCTTCGCCAAGCGTCCGCGACGGCTCTCACCAGGCGTCACGTACGCCACTCGTGGACTCATCGGTACGACTATTGCGCTCCTCCTCGAAGGTCGGTCCGAGCCCCCCTAGGCTCTGCCCCACCTTGCGCGATCTTGATCTTGAGAGGCCTTGAGGAGCCCGATGTCAGCCGACAGCAAGCAGCCCCAGCCGCCCGAGGACGGGGCCGCCACCACCGCCGACTCGACCTCGCTCCTGCTCTCCCACGCCCGCCTCACCGACGGCCGGACCGTGGACGTCCGGCTCGTCGGCGGGCGCATCGAGGCCGTGGGCACCGCCGGCAGCCTCAGCGCCGGCGGCGGTTCCCGCGTCGACCTCGCCGGCTATCTGCTGCTGCCCGCCGCCGCCGAACCCCACGCCCACGCCGACACCGCGCTCTCCGCCGACACCCCGGGCCCCGTCTCGTACGCCCCGGACGAGGTGCAGCGCCGGGCCACCGAGGCCGCCCTGCTCCAGCTCGGGCACGGCGCGACCGCGCTCCGCGCGCACGTGCGGATCGGCGACGTCCACGGCCTCGGCCCGCTCGAAGCCGTGCTCCAGGCCCGGCGTTCGCTGCGCGGCCTCGCCGACCTCACGGCCGTCGCCGTCCCCCGGCTCCTCACCGGGATCGCGGGCGCGGACGGGCTCGCGATGCTGCGGGACGCGGTGAAGATGGGCGCCGGGGTGGTCGGCGGCTGCCCGGACCTAGACCCGGACCCGGCGGGGTACGTGGAGGCGGTCCTGGAGGTCGCGGCCGAGCACGGCTGCCCGGTGGACCTGCACACCGACGGGGACGACCCGGCCCGGCTCGCCCGGCTCGCGGCGATGGCCGGCGGGCTGCGGCCCGGGGTGGCCATCGGGCCGTGCGCCGGGCTCGGCCGGCTCCCCTCGGACGTGGCGCGGCGGGCGGCGGACCAGCTGGCGGCGGCCGGGGTGACGGTGGTGTGCCTGCCGCAGGGCGGCTGCGGGGGGACGGAGCTGCGGGGCGCGGCCCCGGTCCGGCTGCTGCGGGCGGCCGGGGTGCGGGTCGCGGCGGGCAGCGGGGCGCTGCGGGACGTGTCCAACCCGGTGGGGCGCGGGGACCCGCTGGAGCCGGCGTACCTGCTCGCCTCGCTGGGCGGGCTGCCGCCCCAGGAGGCGTACGCGGCGGTGAGCGCGGGGGCGCGGGCGGCGATGGGGCTGCCGGAGGTGCGGGTGGAGGCGGGCTTCCCGGCGGAGCTGCTCGCGGTGCGCGGCGAGCGGCTCGCGGGCGTGCTGTCCCTCGCGTACAGCCGGATCGTGGTGCACCGGGGGCGGGTGGTGGCCCGGACGAGCGCGGTGCGGGAGTACTGCGACTCGGCGGCGGCCCTGGACCTGCCCCGGCAGGTGCGGCCGGAGCGGCCGCAGCCGCCCGAGCCGGGAAGCCCTCCGGCCGGTCCCGTCGTACGGTCGTGAGTATGCGCATCGTCATCGCTGGAGGACACGGACAGATCGCCCTGCGCCTGGAGAGGCTGCTGTCGGCGGGCGGGCACGAGGTCGCGGGGATCATCCGCAGGCCCGAACAGGGCGACGACCTACGGGACGCGGGCGCGGAGCCGGTGGTCCTGGACCTGGAGACGGCGTCGGTGGAGATGGTCTCGGCGGTGCTCCAGGGCGCCGACGCGGCGGTCTTCGCGGCGGGCGCGGGTCCGGGGAGCTCGGTGGACCGCAAGGACACGGTGGACCGCGCGGCGGCCGTGCTCTTCGCGGACGCGGCGGAGCGGGCGGGCGTACGGCGCTACGTCGTCGTGTCCTCGATGGGCGCGGACGCGGCCAAGGCGGGCGACGAGGTGTTCGACGCGTACCTCCGCGCGAAGGGCGCCGCCGACGACTCGGTCCGCGCGCGTACGGCCCTGGACTGGACGATCCTGCGACCGGGCGCCCTGACGAACGACGCGGGCACGGGCCTGGTCCGCCTGGAGGCCCACACGGGCCGGGGCATGGTCCCGCGCGACGACGTGGCGGCGGTCCTCGCGGAGCTCCTCGACACCCCTGCGACGGCCGGTCTGACCCTGGAACTGACCAGCGGCTCGACGCCGCTCTCGGTCGCGGTGAAGGACGTGGCCGGAAACTGACCCGAGGACGGGCGGCGCCCGCAAGGTCCGGAAACGAGTGAAGGTCCCCGGTGCGAACACCGGGGACCTTCTTCACGTGGCGACGCCAGGATTCGAACCTGGGTAGGCTAAGCCGACGGATTTACAGTCCGCTCCCATTGGCCACTCGGGCACATCGCCATGAGATCGCTGCCGTGGAGCCGCTTTCGCGGTGTTCCGTGGCAACGACGTAAACAATACCTGATCCCGGAGGGTGGTCCGCCACCGGATTGATCAGCGGTTCGAGTCGCGGCGAACCCCCTAGGCTTTGGGCTGTACCCCACAGCAACCGAGCAAGGAGCCACGAGTCATGGCCGACTCCAGTTTCGACATCGTGTCCAAGGTCGAGCGGCAGGAGGTCGACAACGCCCTCAACCAGGCCGTGAAGGAGATCTCCCAGCGCTACGACTTCAAGGGCACCAACGCCAAGATCGAGTGGTCGGGCGAGAAGATCCTCATGCAGGCGAGCGGCGAGGAGCGCGTCATGGCGATCCTCGACATCTTCCAGACCAAGCTGATCAAGCGGGGCATCTCGCTGAAGTCGCTGGACGTCGAGGGTGAGCCGCAGCTGTCCGGCAAGGAGTACAAGCTCTTCGCCTCGATCACCGAGGGCATCTCGCAGGAGAACGCCAAGAAGGTCGCGAAGGCCATCCGGGACGAGGGCCCGAAGGGCGTCAAGGCACAGGTCCAGGGCGACGAGCTGCGCGTCAGCTCGAAGAGCCGGGACGACCTGCAGGCCGTGCAGGCGCTGCTCAAGGGCAAGGACTTCGACTTCGCCCTCCAGTACGTGAACTACCGCTGACACATCGAGGCTCGTGTCCGAATTCCGCCAGCCCGAGGGTCGGCGGGCCCCGCACACTGGATCGTGGAAGGCCCGTGCGGGGAGAGGAACCAGTCATGACCGTGTACGCGTACGTCGACGGCCCCCTGGGCGAGATGCTGCTGGTCGGGCGGCTCGCCGAAGGGGGCCGTGCCGTGCTGCGCTCGCTGTCCCTGCCGGGGCAGAAGGGCGGCGTGGAGGTCGAGGACGGCTGGACGTGCGCGCCCGAGGCGTTCGAGGACGTCGCGCGCCAGCTCGGCGAGTACTTCGCCGGCCGCCGGGACCGGTTCGACGTCCCGTACGACCCGGGCGTCGGTACGGAGTTCCAGCGGCGCGTCTGGCGGGCGCTGGAGGAGATCCCGTACGGCACGACCGTCTCCTACGGGGACGTCGCCCGGCTCGTCGGCTCGTCCGGGGCCGGGGTGCGGGCCGTGGGCACCGCGATCGGGCGCAACCCGCTGCTCGTGGTGCGGCCTTGCCACCGGGTGATCGGGG
This sequence comes from Streptomyces sp. NPDC056169, assembly GCF_042268445.1. NCBI lineage: Bacteria > Bacillati > Actinomycetota > Actinomycetes > Kitasatosporales > Streptomycetaceae > Streptomyces > Streptomyces sp. NPDC056169. The sequence goes on from NZ_JBHJUO010000019.1 coordinate 37,904, forward strand.
CCGACGGAAGCCTGCGCGGGTACGCCGCCGGCCTTGAGCGGAAGGAGCGGCTCCTCGGGCTTGAGGGCGCCCTGGAGCGGTCCGCGTGAGCGAGGGGCTCTTCCCTCGCGAGCGGGCCGTCGTCGCGCCCGGGGCCGTGCACGTGCCCGGGTGGCTGCCGCCCGCGCGGCAGCGGGAGTTGGTGGACGCCTGCCGGGAGTGGGGGCGGGGGCCGGTGTCGTACCGGCGGACCGTGCTGCCGGGCGGGGGCGTCATGTCGGTGCGGTCGCTGTGCCTGGGCCGGCAGTGGGAGCCGTACCGCTATCTCGACTCGGTCGGCGTCGAACTGCCCGACTGGCTTGCCGCGTTGGGGCGGGAGGCGGTCGTCGAGGCGTACGGGGAGGACGGGGAGCACACGGGTTTCTCCCCTGACACGGCGCTCGTGAACTTCTACGGGCCGGGCGCGCGGATGGGCATGCACCAGGACAAGGAGGAGCGGTCCGGGGCTCCCGTGGTGTCGTTGAGCCTCGGGGACCGGTGCGTCTTCCGGTTCGGGAACGCGGAGAACCGCGGCCGGCCCTACCGGGACGTCGACCTGGCCTCCGGTGATCTCTTCGTCTTCGGCGGGGCCTCGCGGTGGGTCCATCACGGGGTGCCCACGGTCCACCCGGGGACGGCCGATCCGGCGCTCGGCCTGGCCGGGCGGCTCAACATCACACTGCGCGAGACCGGTTGCTGACCGCCCCCTAGGCTGAGGGCGTGGCAGAGGAACTGCGCCGGTCGCTCGGCGTCTTCGACGCGGTCGTGATCGGGCTCGGCTCGATGATCGGGGCCGGGATCTTCGTGGCGCTCGGGCCCGCTGCCGGTGCGGCCGGGTCCGGGGCCGGGCTCCTGTGGGCGCTCGGGATCGCCGCCGTCGTCGCGTACGCCAACGCCATGGCCTCCGCCCGGCTCGCCGCCCTCTACCCGGCCTCCGGCGGCACCTATGTGTACGGTCGCGAACGCCTCGGGTCGTTCTGGGGGTACCTGGCCGGCTGGGCGTTCGTCGTCGGCAAGACCGCCTCGTGCGCGGCGATGGCACTGACCGTCGGGACGTACGTGTGGCCCGCTCAGGCGCACGCGGTGGCGGTCGCCGCCGTGGTGGCCCTGACGGCCGTGAACTACCGGGGAGTTCAGAAGTCGGCGCTGCTCACGCGGGTCGTCGTGGCGGTGGTCCTCGCGGTCCTCGCGTGTGTCGTCACGGTCTCCCTCGAAGCCGGCGAGGTGTCCTCCGCCGCGTTCGCCGGGGAGGTGCTGGCGGGCTCGGAGCTCCAGGCCGCGGGTTTGCTCTTCTTCGCGTTCGCGGGGTACGCGCGGATCGCCACGCTCGGCGAGGAGGTCCGCGATCCGGCCCGCACGATCCCCCGGGCGGTGCCGGTGGCCCTCGGGATCACGCTCGCCGTCTACGCGGCGGTCACGGTGAGCGTGCTCGCCGTCCTGGGTCCCGCCGCCCTGGCGGACTCCCCCGCGCCGCTCGCCGACGCGGCCCGCGCGGCGGACGCGGGGTGGCTGGTGCCGCTCGTCACGGTGGGCGCGGCGGTCGCCGCGCTCGGCTCGCTGCTCTCGCTGATCCTCGGGGTGTCCCGGACGACCCTGGCGATGGCGCGGGACGGCTACCTGCCGGCCGGGCTCGCCGTCGTGCACCCCCGCTTCCGGGTGCCGCACCGGGCGGAGCTCGCCGTCGGCGCGGTGGTGGCCGTGGTCGCGGCGACGGTGGACGTGCGGGGCGCGATCGGCTTCTCGTCGTTCGGCGTGCTCGTCTACTACGGCATCGCGAACGCCTCCGCCTGGACCCTGGGCGGCCGGAGCCGGCCGCTCGCCGCGCTCGGGTTCGTCGGCTGCACCGTGCTCGCCTTCGCGCTGCCGCTCGGGTCGGTCCTCGCGGGGTCCGGGGTCCTCGCGGCGGGCGTCGTGGCGTGGGCGGTCAGTCGAGGACGAGCCGTACCCCCGCGTCCCTGAGGTCGTCGGCGAGCTCCTGGAAGGTCGGCGGGCGGTGCCCGCTGTAGGGCAGGACGCCCAGGCAGGCGCGGGCCACGTCGGCGTGGTGCCAGACGACGGTCGTGCCGGCCAGCTCCTCGACCGTCGCCCCGGAGCTTCCCGCGCCTAAGCAGCGGCCGGCGCCGAGCACGGCCTCCCCCAGAGCGCACCGGAACGAGTCCTCGTCGACGACGTCGGTGCCGTCGAGGTGGTACGTGGCGCCGGGGACGAGCTCCGGGGCGCCGTACGAGCCGTGGGCCGCTGCCCGGTCCAGCCACTCGCCGCGCGCCGCGCCGGTGAACCGCCGCCAGGTGCCGGGCTCGGTGGGCCTCGCGTGCCAGAACAGGTCCCATATCTCGCCGGTCGCGGGCGGCACCAGGCGCGTACGGGGGAAGGACAGGGTGAGGTCGAGGAGGCCGCGGTGGCGGGCGGAGGTGTCCCAGCCGGTGATGCGGCCGGCCTCGCCCTCGTGGTGCTGGTTCCCGATCCGGGTGAGGCCTTGGTAGCGCACCTCGCGGAACTCCTCCGCGCCCGCGGCGAGGGCGTCGCGGAGTGCGCCGCGCGGGGAGCAGCCGACGAAGGTGACGGCGGTGTGGGTCTCCTCCTCGGGTGCGGCGCGCGTGACCGGGATCAGGTTGCCGCACGGGACCGGGTCGGCGGCGTGGTGGGCGCGGCGCGGCTCGCCGGCGGCCTCGACCGTGACGACGTCGCCGCGCATGCCGAGGACCCGGGTGTCGGCGAGGGCCCATCGGGTGCCGTGGAGGTCCACGACGAGCGTGCCGAAGGGGGCTGTGCCCTCGACGACCGCCTGGGTGACGGCCCGGCCCAGCTCGCCGCGGGGTTCGCAGCCGCGGAGCTCGTAGCGGACGCGGGCGGGCCGGGCGGGTTCGGCGAAGAGGCCCGCCACGTCCTGGCAGAGGGCCAGGACGTGGGGGGCGGGATCTCCGGGGGCGGGCACCAGCGCGTAGCGGGGGTACTGCATCAGCGGGCCGCGTACGCCTGGTCCGTGGGGACGATCTCCTTGCCGAGGGGGAGCAGCGAGACGGGGATCAGCTTGAAGTTCGCGATGCCGAGCGGGATGCCGATGATCGTGATGCAGAGGGCGATGCCGGTGACGATGTGGCCGAGGGCGAGCCACCAGCCGGCGAGGATCAGCCACAGCACGTTGCCGATGCAGGAGGGGGCTCCGGCGTCCCGGCGGTCGACGACCGTGTATCCGAAGGGCCACAGGGCGTAGAGGCCGATGCGGAACGCGGCGAGGCCGAAGGGGATGCCGATGATCGTGATGCAGAGGAGGACGCCCGCGAGCATGTAGCCCAGGAACATCCAGAATCCGCAGAGGATGAGCCAGATGATGTTGAGGATGGTCTTCACGAGCGGGGACCTGCCATCTGTTCGAGCCGGGCGATGCGCTCGGCCATCGGCGGATGGGTGGAGAACATCTTGGACATGCCCTGACCGGGGCGGAACGGGTTGGCGATCATCATGTGGCTCGCGGTCTCGATCCGGGGCTCGGGCGGCAGCGGCAGCTGCTTGGTGCCCGCCTCCAGCTTCCGCAGGGCGCTGGCCAGGGCGAGTGGGTCACCGGTGAGCTGGGCTCCGGAGGCGTCCGCCTCGTACTCGCGGGAGCGGGAGATGGCGAGCTGGATCACCGAGGCGGCGATCGGGCCGAGGATCATGACCAGCAGCATGCCGAGGAGTCCCGGGCCGTCGTCGTCGTTGGAGCGGCCGACCGGGATCAGCCAGGCGAAGTTGACCAGGAACATGATCACGGAGGCGAGTGCTCCGGCGACCGAGGAGATGAGGATGTCCCGGTTGTAGACGTGGCTCAGCTCGTGGCCGATGACCCCGCGCAGCTCTCGCTCGTCGAGGATCGCGAGGATGCCCTCGGTGCAGCAGACGGCGGCGTTGCGCGGGTTGCGGCCGGTGGCGAAGGCGTTGGGCGCCTGGGTCGGCGAGATGTAGAGCCTCGGCATCGGCTGGCGGGCCTGCGTGGAGAGCTCGCGCACCATCTTGTACAGCGCTGGGGCCTCGAACTCGCTGACCGGTCGGGCCCGCATGGCCCGCAGCGCCAGCTTGTCGCTGTTCCAGTACGCGTACGCGTTGGTGCCGAGCGCCACGAAGAGCGCGACGATCAGCCCCGTCCGTCCGAAGAAGCTGCCGATGACGATGATGAGGGCGGAGAGCCCTCCGAGGAGGACCGCGGTCCTCAGCCCGTTGTGCCGGCGGTGCACGGTACGCCCTCCAAGTGGTGCGGCAGGGGAACCCTTTGCTTCGTGGTGGTCCACTCGTCCAGTGGACCCTCCCGTACTGGTCAACGCCAGGCGGGAGGCTCGGGTTCCCCCGGCCGTACCGGGGCGGCCAGGGCAGGCTCCAGGGCCGTTCGGGTGAAGGGGCTCGTCAGCGGGCCGCCGGGACGGCGAGCTTCTCCAGGGTGACGGCGGTGGGCTCGACCTCGCTGGTGCAGTGGGCGCAGCGGGAGGCGATGGCCGGGATCTCGGTGAAGCAGCGGGGGCAGTCGCGCTTCTCGGCCTTGGGGTCGGCCGCCTCCTCCTTGGCGAACCTCTCCTGGACCTTCGCGAGCGGGGCGACGATCAGGAAGTAGAGGACCGCGGCGGTGATGACGAACGCTATGGCGGCGGAGATGGCGAGGCCGTAGGGGAAGACGGTCTTCCCGACGCTGAACCTGGCCTCGCTGAAGTCGCCGACGGAGCCGGTCGCGAGACCGATGAGCGGGGTGATGAAGGCCTTGCTGAAGCCCGTGACGACGGCCGTGAACGCGGTTCCGACGGCCAGACCGATGGCCATCGAGATGACGTTCCCGCGAAGTATGAAGTCCTTGAATCCGTTCAGCACGGGGTGTTGCTCCTCGGTGTTTCTCTGTGGGGGGGGCTGTATGGGGGGGGTCAGAAGAGGCCGTCCGCCGCGAAGCGGAGGGCGAACTGCGGGTAGCCCGACAGCACGACTCCGGCGGCGGCGGTCAGCGCGATCGCCAGGGTGACCGGCCCGGAGGCCTTGTGGGGGACGGGGGCCCCCACCGGCGCGCGGAAGAGCAGCGCCGTCCAGCGCAGGTAGTAGTACAGCGCGATCACGACGTTGACGCCCATCACCACGGCCAGCCAGCCGAGGCCCGCGTCGACGGCCGACGAGAAGACGGTCACCTTGGCGAAGAGGCCGATGATACCCGGGGGCAAACCGGCCAGATTCAGGAGGAAGAACCCCAGCGCGAGGGCCGTGGCCGGGCTGGCCGCGTACAGGCCCCGGTAGTCCGCGATCCGGTTCTCGGGGCGGGTCCGGGCGACGAAGGCGACGACCGCGAAGGCACCGAGGTTCACGACGGCGTACATGAGGGCGTACGCGACGGTGGCGCCGACCTGCTCGTCGTCGGCGTACGCGGCGGCGGCGATCGGCACCAGGAGGTAGCCGGCCTGGGCGACGGACGACCAGGCGAGCAGCCGGACCGCGCTCCACGCGCGCGTGGAGACCTGGCGGAGGGCGGCGACGTTCCCGGCGGTCATGGTGAGCGCGGCGAGGACGGCGAGCGCCGGGCCCCAGACGTCCGCGTACGAGGGGAAGGCGACGACCGTCACCAGGATGAGTCCGGTGAAGCCGACGGCCTTGCCGACGACGGACAGGTAGGCGGCGACGGGCAGCGGGGCGCCGACGTAGGTGTCGGGGACCCAGAAGTGGAAGGGGACGGCGGCCGTCTTGAAGGCGAAGCCGACGAGGGTGAGGGCCACGCCCGCCTGGGCGAGCGTTTCCAGCTGCCCGGGGACGGAGTCGAGGCGCTGGGCGATCTCCGTGAGGTGGAGGGTGCCGGTCGCCGCGTACACGAAGCTGACGCCCAGCAGGGTGACGGCGGTCGCGGTGACGGAGGAGAGGAAGAACTTGAGGGCGGCCTCGCCGGACATGCGGTCGCCGCGCTTGAGGCCGACGAGCGCGAAGGCGGGCAGCGAGGCCACTTCGAGGGCGATGACGAGGGTCGCGAGGTCGCGGGAGGCGGGCAGCAGGGCCGCGCCGGCGGCCGAGGAGAGCAGCAGGAACCAGAACTCGCCGGCGGGGAGCTTCTCGCGGGTCTGGTCCAGGGAGAGGAGCGCGGTGAGCAGCGCGCCGCCGAGGACGAGTAGCTGGATGACGAGCGTGAAGTGGTCGGCGGTGTAGCTGCACGCGCCCGCGTGCCCCTGGGCCTGGGCCTCCGCGGTGAGGCAGAAGGTGGAGCGGTCGCCGGCCCGCAGCGGGACGAGGAGCGCGAGGGCGGCGACGAGGCCGCCGATCGCGGTCCAGCCGAGGAGCCGCTTGCGCTCCGGGGGGACGAACAGGTCGGCGACGAGGACGACGAGCGCGACCACGGCCGTCAGGGTGGGGGGCGCGATCGTGAGCCAGTCGACGGACTGGACGAGCGACTCACCGGCGAGTGCCGTCACTGGGGTCATCGGGTGCCTCCGGCGAGGAGCTGCTGGACGGCCGGGTCGGTGAGGCCGAGGAGGACGGCGGGCCAGAGTCCGGCGAGGACGGTGAGGGCGACGAGCGGGGTCCAGGCGGCGAACTCGTACCCCTGGACGTCGGCGATCGTCGTCTCCCCCGCGGGCCGCGGGCCGCCCATGCAGACGCGGCGGACGACGAGGAGGAGGTAGGCGGCGGTGAGGAGGGTGCCGAACGCGCCGATCGCCATGAAGGTGAGGAAGGCGGGGCGGCTGAGGCCCGGGGCCGGGTCGAAGGCGCCGAAGAGGGCCAGCATCTCGCCCCAGAAGCCGGCCAGGCCGGGGAGGCCGAGGGAGGCGACGGCGGCGAAGGCGAGGAGGGCGCCGAGGCGCGGGGCGCGGCCGTAGAGGGCGGCCCCGGTGGCGCCGGCGAGGGTGTCGAGGTCGGCGGTGCCGTACCGGTCCTTGAGGGCGCCGACGAGGAAGAAGAGCAGGCCGGTGACGAGGCCGTGGGCGATGTTGGCGAAGAGGGCGCCGTTGACCCCGGTGGGGGTCATGGTGGCGATGCCGAGGAGGACGAAGCCCATGTGGCCGACGGAGGAGTACGCGATGAGGCGCTTGAGGTCGCCCTTGGCGCCGGGGCGCACGAGCGCGAGGCAGGCGAGCGATCCGTAGATGATCCCGGCGACGGCGAAGGCGGCGAGGTAGGGCGCGAAGGTCCGCATGCCGTCGGGGGCGATCGGCAGGAGGATCCGGACGAAGCCGTACGTGCCCATCTTGAGCAGGACGCCGGCGAGGAGGACGGAGCCGACGGTCGGGGCGGCGGTGTGGGCGTCCGGGAGCCAGCTGTGGAGCGGCCACATCGGGGTCTTCACCGCGAGCCCGAGACCGATCGCGAGAACGGCGGTGACCTGCACGGACGTGGTCAGTTCGCGGCCGTTGTCAGAGGCGAGTGCCACCATGTCGAAGGTGCCCGCCTGTACGCCGATGAGGAGCAGGCCGAGCAGCATGACGACGGAGCCGAGCAGCGTGTAGAGGATGAACTTCCAGGCGGCGGCCCGCCTGCCCTCGCCGCCCCAGCGGGCGATGAGGAAGTACATCGGGACGAGGACCATCTCGAAGGCCAGGAAGAACAGGACGAGGTCGAGGACGGCGAAGGTCGCGAGGGTGCCGGACTCCAGGACGAGCAGGAGCGCGACGAAGGCCTTCGGGGACGGGCCCGCGGGCATCTTGAAGTAGCTGTACAGCGCGCAGAGGAAGGTCAGCAGCGCGGTCAGGACCAGGAGGGGGAGGGAGATGCCGTCGATGCCGAGGTGGATGCGCACGTCGAGTGCGGGGATCCACGCGATGTCCGTCGTGGCCTGCATCCTCGACGGCTGGTCGTGGTCGAAGCCGACCGCGAGGACGATCGCGGCCAGCAGGATCACGCCGGTGACGGTGACGCCGTGGCGGAGCACGGCCTGGTCCGGGGACTTCCCCTTCAGCCCGGGCGGGGCCGGGAGGAGAGCGGCGGCCGCGCCGATGAGCGGGCCGACGACGGTGAACGCGAGAAGGAACTGCATCACGGATTCGCTGATATCGATCACGGCTCACGCTCCGGCGACGGCGTTGGCGAGGGCGACTGCGGCGATCACCAGGACGACGGAGCCGGCGAGCAGGGCGCTCAGATAGGTCTGGACGTTGCCGGTCTGGGCACGGCGGACGAGCCAGCCGAGGCCCTGGGCGGAGTTGCCCGCGGCGCGGACGTAGGTGTCGACGACCTCGCGGTCCAGGAAGCGGACCAGGGAGGCGGCGGCGAGGACGGGGCGGACGAACGCGGCCCGGTAGACGGCGTCCAGGTGGAAGCCGTCGGCGGCGGGGGCGTACAGCGGGCCCAGGAGGGCGCGGCCGGGGTCGGCCGGGTCCTCGGCGGGGTGCGGCAGGTGCAGCGCCTCGGCCTCGACCAGGCCGGCGTCGGCGTCCGGGTGGGCCACGTGCGGGGCCGGGGGCCGTACGACGGCGGTCCTCGCGGCGAGGGTGCGCCAGACCGCGTAGGTGATCACGGCTCCGGCGACGGCGAGGCCCGTGCCCAGGACGGCCGTGGTGACGGTCGGGGTGAGCGGGTGGCCGTCGAACCAGTCGTCCAGGTAGGTGACGGCAAGGCCGAAGCCCAGGGAGGGGATCGCGAGGACCCACAGGACGGTCGTCATGGCGATCGGCTGGCGGCCGTGGTCGGGGGCCTCGGCGCCCCGGCCGCGGAAGGTCCGCAGCCACAGGCGGAGCGCGTACGCCGCGGTGAGGAGCGCGGTGAGCAGCCCGGCGACGAGGACGGTCCAGCCGGCCCCGGCGGGGGCGACGCTCCGGTCCCCGAGCGCGGTGTGCTCGGCGGCCACGAGGACGGCGTCCTTGGAGAAGAAGCCGGCGAAGGGCGGGATCGCGGCGAGCGCGAGGAGGGCGACGGTCATCGTCCAGTACGCGTCGGGGATGCGCTTCGCGAGGCCGCTCATGCGGGACATGGCGGTGAGCGAGTTCGTCCCGGCGGCGTGGATGACGGTGCCGGCGGCGAGGAAGAGGAGCGCCTTGAAGGCGCCGTGCGAGATGAGGTGGAAGACGGCGGCCCCGCGGTCGCCGACCGCGAGGGCGCCGGCCATGTAGCCGAGCTGGCCGATCGTCGAGTAGGCGAGGACCCGCTTGATGTCGTCCTGGGCGAGCGCGGCCAGTGCCGAGCCGACCATCGTGATCGCGGCCATCACCGCGAGCACGGTCATCGCGGCGGCGGAGGCGGCGAAGACGGGCAGCAGCCGGGCCGTGAAGTAGATGCCGGCGGCGACCATCGTCGCCGCGTGGATGAGCGCGGAGACGGGGGTGGGGCCGGCCATCGCGTCCGGGAGCCAGGTGTGCAGCGGGAACTGGGCGGACTTGCCGGCCACGCCCGCGAGCAGCAGCAGCGCGATCAGGGTGGGGTGGTCGAGGCCGCCGCTCGCGACGGTGCCGAGGACACCGGTGATGCGGAAGGTGCCCGCGTCGGTGGCGAGCGCGAAGAGACCGATGAGGAAGGGGACGTCACCGAGCTTGGTGACGAGGAAGGCCTTGAGGGAGGCGGCCCGCGCCTCGGGCGTCTCCCAGTAGTGGCCGACGAGGAAGTACGAGCAGATGCCCATGATCTCCCAGCCGACCAGGAGCACCATCAGGTCGCCGGAGTAGACGACGAGGAGCATCGCGGAGGTGAAGAGGGAGACGAGCGCGGCGTACGACGGGTAGCGGGGGTCGTCGCGGAGGTAGCCCGTCGAGTAGATCTGCACGCAGGTCGCGACGACGCCGACGAGGACGGCGACGAGGGCCGCGAAGCCGTCGATGTAGAGGGCCAGGTCGATGGGGACCGAACCGGTCGGGGTGAGCTCGGTGGCCGCGACGATCGGCTTGCCCCCGCCCTGGCGGGCGGCGACGAGGACGGCGAGGACGGCCGCCGCGAGCGTCGGGAGCACGGCGAGCGGGCGGACGAAGCCGGGCGCGGTGCGGCCCAGGAGAAGTCCGGCGACGGAGCCGAGGAACGGGAGGAGGGGGACGAGGACGGCGAGGGTCGTGGTGGTCACGCGGTGGCCTCGGCCTTCTCGCCGTGGGGCGTGTCGTCTGCGGGTGCGTCGGTGTCGGATGCCCCGTCCGGGGACTCCGGCCGTTCCGCCGTGTCGCGGAGGCGGTCGACGTCCGCGGTGCCGCGGTTGCGGTGGACCATCAGGACGATCGCGAGACCGATGCCGATCTCCGCGGCGGCGACGGCGATGGTGAAGAGGGTGAGGGCCTGCCCGGCGTGCAGGGTGTCGCGGAGCCAGACGTCGAAGGCGACCAGGTTGAGGTTGACGGCGTTGAGCATCAGCTCGACGGACATCAGGACCAGGATCGCGTTGCGGCGGGCGAGGACGCCGTACACGCCGACACAGAAGAGGAGGGCGGCGAGGACCGCAGGATAGGCGAGGTGCATCAGCGCTCCTGCTCCTTCTTGCGGGAGAGGACGATCGCGCCGACCAGCGCGGCCAGGAGGAGCACCGAGAGGGCCTCGAAGGGCAGCACCCAGTGCTTGAAGAGGGTGGCGCCGGTGACCTCGGTGGAGCCCTGGACGGCTCCGTCGAGGTCGATCCAGGTCGTACGGAACGCGTCGACGACGACCCAGACGAGCGCGACGGCGGCGGCGAGCGCGACGCCGAGGGCGACCGGGCGGTTGCCGGAGTCGGCGTCCGGGGAGCGGCCGATGGGGGCCTTGGTGAGCATGAGGCCGAAGAGCAGGAGGACGACGACGGAGCCGACGTAGATCAGGACCTGCACCCAGGCGATGAACTCGGCGGTCAGGAGCAGGTACTCGACGGCGAGCCCGCCGAGCGCCACGACCAGCCAGAGGGCGGCGTGGACGAGTTGGCGCGTGGTGACGGTGACGACGGCGGCGCCGAGGGTGACGAGGCCGACGAGGAGGAAGGCGATCTCGACGCCGGAGGGCGAGAGGAAGCCGGGGGCCTCCGCGGCCGCTTGTGCTGCCAGGATCACTGCTGTTCCTCCTGGGCCTCGGCGGCTGCGGCCTTCTCCGCCGCCGCCTTCTCGGCCGCCTTCTCCGCCGCCTTGCGGGCCGCGGCGATCTCCTTCGGTTCCTCCGCCTTCGGGTCGAGCGCGGGCGGCTCCGGGACCGTCCACATCCACTCGCGGAGCTTGTCGCGCTCGTGGGTCAGCTCGTGGATGTCGGTCTCCGCGTACTCGAACTCCGGCGACCAGAAGAGCGCGTCGAAGGGGCACACCTCGATGCAGATGCCGCAGTACATGCAGAGCGAGAAGTCGATGGCGAAGCGGTCGAGGACGTTCCGGCTGCGCTCGCGGCCGCCGGGGGCGGCGGCCGGCACCGTCTCCTTGTGGGAGTCGATGTAGATGCACCAGTCGGGGCACTCACGGGCGCAGAGCATGCAGACCGTGCAGTTCTCCTCGAACAGTCCGATGACCCCGCGGGTGCGGGGCGGCAGCTCGGGCTGGACGTCCGGGTACTGCGCGGTGACGGTCTTCCGCGTCATCGTGCGGAGCGTGACGGCGAGGCCCTTGGCGAGGCCGGAGCCGGGGATGGGAGGCATGGTTACTGGATCGCCACCTTCACGATGCCGGTGAGCGCGATCTGCGCGAGGGCGAGCGGGACGAGCGTCGTCCAGGCGAGCTTCTGGAGCTGGTCCTCGCGCAGGCGCGGGTAGGTCACCCGCAGCCAGATCACGACGAACGCGAGGACGGCGGTCTTGAGGAGCGTCCAGACCCAGCCGAGTCCGTCACCGCCGAAGGGGCCGTGCCAGCCGCCGAGGAAGAGGACGGTGGTGAGACCGCAGAGGACGACGATGCCGGCGTACTCGGCGAGCAGGAAGAGCGCGAAGCGGAGGCCGGTGTACTCGGTGTACGCGCCGAAGATGATCTCCGAGTCGGCGACCGGCATGTCGAACGGGGGCCGCTGGAGCTCGGCGAGACCGGCGACGAAGAAGACGATCGCGCCGACGATCTGCCAGGGCAGCCACCACCACTCGAAGGCGTTCAGGATGCCGGGGAGGGAGACGGTGCCGGCGGCCATCGCGACGGACGCGGCGGCGAGCAGCATCGGGAGCTCGTAGGCGAGCAGCTGGGCGGCGGTACGGAGACCGCCGAGCAGCGAGAACTTGTTGGCGGACGCCCAGCCGGCCATGAGGCTGCCGAGCACGCCGATGCCCATCACGGCGAGCACGTAGAAGATGCCCGCGTCGACGACCTGGCCGACGGCGCCCTCGCTCGGCCCGATCGGGATCGCGACGAGGACGAGGAGGTACGGGAGGAGGGCGACGGCCGGCGCGAGCTGGAAGATCCGCCGGTCCGCGTCCTTCGGGACCACGTCCTCCTTCTGCGCGAACTTCACGCCGTCGGCGACGAGCTGGGCCCAGCCGTGGAAGCCACCGGCGTACATGGGGCCGAGGCGGCCCTGCATGTGGGCCATGACCTTGTGCTCGGTCTGCCCGACGACCAGCGGCAGGACGAGGAACACGCCGAAGACGATCAGAAGCCGGACGGCGACGTCGAGTGCGTCGTTCACGCGGGGTCGCCTCCGGCGGGGTCGGTGGGTTCGGTCGGTTCGATCGCCTCTTCCCGCCCTGCGGGCGGCGGGGCTTGGGGGGCGTCGGGCTGGGGGCCGGGCTCGGGCTGGGCGGCGGGCTCGGCCGGGGTGGCCGGGGCGTCGGGCTTGGCCGGGGCCGGGGCTGTCGGCTCGGCCGGGGTGGCCGGTGCCTCGGGCTCCGCCGGGGTGCCCGGTGCCTCGGTCGGCTCAGCCGCCGGGGCGGCCGGGCTCTCGGCCGGAGTGGCCGGTGCGGCCGGGTCCGGGGTGGCCGGTGCCTCGGGCTCCGCCGGGGTGCCCGGTGCCTCGGTCGGCTCCGCCGGCGGGGCGGCCGGGGGCTCGGCTGCGGTGGCCGGGGCTGCCGGGGTTTCCGGGTTTTGTGGTTTCTCGTCGAAGGCCGGGCGGGCGTGGTGCCAGGGGGCGTCCGCGCTGCGGGTGCGCGGGGTGGCGTCCGTCGTCGCGCCCTGCTCCGGGGTCGCCTGGCTCGCCGAGCCGTCGGCGGCCGTGCGGGAGCGGCGCGGCGGGCGCGCCGTGGGCGGGGCCTCCGCCGGCGCGTCCCCTGTCGGGGTCGCCTGGCTCGCCGAGCCGTCCGCTGCCGTGCGGGAGCGGCGCGGCGCGGGCGGGGTTCCGGGCTCCGGAGTGCCCGGCTGGGCCTCCGTCGCGGGTGTCTGGCTTGCCGAGCCCTCCGTCACGGAGCGGGAGCGGCGTACCGGCGCGCCGGCCTCCGGGGTCGGCTGGGTCGCCGAGCCCTCCGTCACCGAGCGGGTGCGGCGGGCGGGGCGGTCGCCCGCGGCCGCCCGGGCCGGGCGGGCCGGGGCCGGGGGGAGCTGGCCCTTCTGGGGGCCCCACTCGTTGGGGTCCGGCACGCCCGGCGGGAGCATCTGGCGGCGCTTCGGGCCTCCGCCGTCGTGGGACTCGCCCGGCTCCTTCGCACCCGGCCACGCCTTCGCGACGCGGGCCGCGAGGACGAAGTCCTTGCGGAGGGGGTGGCCCTCGAAGTTCTCGGGGAGGAGGAGCGGGACGAGGTGGGGGTGGCCGGTGAAGTCCACGCCGAACATCTCGTGGGTCTCGCGCTCGTGCCAGCCCGCGCCCGCGTACACGCCGATCGCCGTCGGGAGGGCCGGGGCCTCGTGCGGGACCGTCGTCCGGACGAGCAGGCGGCGCGGGGCGTGGCCGGCCGTGAGGGCCACCACGTGCGCGCAGACGCGGAAGCCCGTGCCCGGCTCGTCGACCGCGCTCAGCCAGTCGAAGTAGGTGCAGCCCAGCTCGTCGCGGGCCGTCGTGAGGGCCTCGATCCAGGAGGCCGGCGGGACGTCGACGGTCAGCAGGTCGTACGCCTGCTCCGCCGTCGCCTCCTCGCCGAAGATCTCCGTGACGGAGTCGGGGAGGGAGTCGTACGTACTCATGACCTGTCTCCCGGCGGCGGCGTCAGCGGGCTGGTCAGTTCCGCGACCGACGCGGTCGACGCCGTCGTCGCGTACCGCTCCGCCAGGCTCTCGCGCGCGATCTTCTCCTGGAGCTTGAGGATGCCCTGGAGGAGCGCTTCGGGGCGGGGCGGGCAGCCCGGTACGTACACGTCGACCGGGATGATCTGGTCGACGCCCTTGGTGACCGAGTACGAGTCCCAGTAGGGGCCGCCGCAGTTGGAGCAGGCGCCGAAGGAGATCACGTACTTCGGTTCGGGCATCTGCTCGTACAGGCGCTTCACGGCCGGCGCCATCTTGTCCGTCACCGTGCCGGAGACGATCATCAGGTCCGCCTGGCGCGGCCCGGGCGCGAAGGGGATCACGCCGAGCCGGATGAAGTCGTGCCGGGCCATCGACGCGGCGATGAACTCGATCGCGCAGCAGGCGAGGCCGAAGTTGAAGACCCACAGGCTGTAGCGGCGGCCCCAGTTCAGGACCACCTTCATCGGCTCGGGCGCCAGGCGGGCGAGCGTCCCCAGCTTCGGAGCGGGCAGCGGTGTTACGTCCATGACAGGACGCCCTTCTTGTACGCGTAGAGCAGCCCCACGGCCAGGAAGCCGAGGAAGACGAACATCTCGACCAGGGTCGTGGCGCCGTAGCCGGGCGCCGCGAAGACCGTCGCCCAGGGGAAGAGGAAGATCGAGTCGACGGCGAAGATGACGTAGAGGAAGGCGTACACGTAGTAGCGGACCTGGGTGTGGGCCCAGCCCTCCCCCACGGGGTCGACACCGCACTCGTAGGTGAGGAGTTTCTCGGGTGTCGGCACGACGGGCCTGAGCAGTCGCCCGGCGCCGAACGCCACGGCGACGAAGAGCACGCCGACGACGGCGAGCAGCCCGACGACGGAGTACGTCTGGAAGTAGTCCGCCGCGTCGGCCGCGACAACGGTCGGTTCCCGCACGTCCGCCCCTCGGTCTCGGTGTCTCATGGGTCACTTCTGTACGCACGCGAGTCTAGGCCCTGTTAAAAGGACCGTAAGCGGTCCCCGGGTACTCCTTGGTAGCCCCCGGTGGGGATATCCCTACCGCCTCTCACCCACCTCCCCCATGGCGTCGCGCGCTCCGCGACCGGCAGGCTGGGGGCCATGAGCGCCGATCATGAATCTCCCGGTTCCGCCGATGCCCCCCGTCCGCCCGTGCGGTCCGCCTACGGGAAGGAGACGTGGAAGGAGATCTCCTTCCTCCTCTCCAACCTCTTCACGGCCCTGGCCGGGTTCGTCTACGCGGTCGTGACCGTCGTGCTCGGCGTGAGCCTCTCCGTCACGGTGATCGGGCTGCCGCTGCTCGCCCTCGGTCTCGGCGGCGCGCGCTGGCTCGGCCGGTCGGAGCGGGCGCGGGCCCGCGCGCTGCTCGGGGTACGGGTCGCGGAGCCGTCCCGGATGCCGCGGCGCCGCGGCTTCTTCGCCTGGCTGTGGTCCTCGCTGAAGGACCCGGTCGCCTGGCGGACCCAGCTGTACGGGCTGATCCGGCTGCCCTGGGGCATCGTGACGTTCACGGTCACGCTCGTCTCGCTCTTCGTCCTCTGGCCCGTCCTGCCGTTCATCTCGCGCGGTCTCGCCAACGCCGACCGGGGCATGGTCCGCGGGCTGCTGTCGCCCTCCGACGAGCTGGAGCGGCGGATCGCCGAGCTGGAGTCGGACCGGGGCGTGGTCGTGGACACGGCCGCGGCGGACCTGCGGCGCATCGAGCGGGACCTGCACGACGGCGCGCAGGCCCGGCTCGTCGCCCTCGCGATGGGGCTCGGGCTCGCGAAGGAGAAGCTCCTGGAGGACCCGGAGGGGGCCGCGGCGATGGTCGACGAGGCCCACGGCGAGGTGAAACTCGCGCTCCAGGAGCTGCGGGACCTGGCCCGGGGCATTCACCCGGCGGTCCTCACGGACCGGGGGCTGAGCGCCGCGCTCTCCTCGGTGTCCGCGCGCTGCACGGCGCCGGTGAAGGTGTCGGTGGACCTGGCGGAGCGGCCGGCCGAGGCGATCGAGGGCATCGCGTACTTCACGGTCTCCGAGCTGCTCCAGAACGTCTCCAAGCACGCGGGGGCGCGGTCCGCGTCCGTGGAGGTGTGGCGGGCCGAGGAGCGGCTGATGCTCCAGGTGCGCGACGACGGTGTCGGCGGCGCGCGGCTCGACGGCGGGACGGGGCTCGCGGGTCTTGCGGAGCGGCTCGGGGCGGTGGACGGCCTCCTCGTCGTCGACTCCCCGGAGGGCGGCCCGACGACGGTCACGGCGGAACTGCCGTGGCGCCCCCGCCCCACCGCGTGAGCCCTGGGCCGTGATCACCGGGCCGCAACCGCCCGGTCGTCAGCATCGGGCCGCGACCGCCCGGTCGTCAGCACCGGGTCGTCAGCACCCGGCCGTCAGCGTCCGGCCGTCAGCGTCCGGCCGCCAGCCCCCGGCCGTCAGCACCCCACCGAAGGCCCCGCGGGTAGGGAAAACCCCCGCCCCGAGACGCCCACTCCCCTCATGGTCCGGGGCGCGGCGAGACGGAACCCTGGAACACGTACCGCCCCACTCCCCTTGAGCAGAGAAGGACGACCGTGATGGCCTCCCCCCGACTCCCCGCCGCGATCCGCGCGCCGTTCGAGGCCCGCACCTGGCGTGCCCTCGGCTACGTGCTGATCGGGCTGCCGCTGAGCGTCTGCTGGTTCGCGCTCTCCGTCGCCTTCGTCTCGGCCGGCGCCGGCCTGCTCATCACCTTCCTCGGTGTGCCGATCCTGGCCGGGGCGCTCGCGATGTGCCGGGGCTTCGGCGCGGTCGAGCGGGCCCGGGCGCGGGCGCTGCTCGACGTCGACGTGAAGGCGCCGGAGCCGGTGCGCGGCAAGACCGGCGGGGCGTTCTCCTGGATGGGGGCCATGCTGAAGAGCGGGGCGTCGTGGCGCCACCTGCTGTACGCGCTCCTCCACATGCCGTGGGCCGTCTTCGGCTTCTCGGTGACGGTGGCGCTGTGGGCCTGGGGCTGGAGCCTCTTCACGTACCCGCTGTGGCAGTGGATCTTCCCCACGTGGGTCGGGCAGGACGGCATCCAGCTGTACGGGGACGCCACCCACCACATGTACCTCGACAACACCTTCGAGATCGCCGTGACCAGCCTGATCGGCCTGCTGTTCGTCCTGATCGGGCCGTGGGTGCTGCGCGGGGTCGTCGCCGTCGACCGGTTCCTCGTCGCCGGGCTGCTCGGCCCGTCGCGGCTGGCGTCCCGCGTGACGGAGCTGGAGTCGGACCGGGGCGTGGTCGTGGACACGGCCGCGGCGGACCTGCGGCGCATCGAGCGGGACCTGCACGACGGCCCGCAGGCCCGGCTGGCCTCGCTCGCCATGGACCTGGGGCTCGCGAAGGAGAAGCTGGCGGAGGACCCGAAGGCCGCGGCGGCGATGGTCGACGAGGCGCACGGCGAGGTGAAGGTCGCCCTCAAGGAGCTGCGGGACCTGGCCCGGGGCATCCATCCGGCCGTCCTGACCGACCGGGGCCTGGACGCGGCG
Organism: Streptomyces sp. NPDC056169; assembly: GCF_042268445.1. NCBI lineage: Bacteria > Bacillati > Actinomycetota > Actinomycetes > Kitasatosporales > Streptomycetaceae > Streptomyces > Streptomyces sp. NPDC056169. The sequence goes on from NZ_JBHJUO010000019.1 coordinate 55,333, forward strand.
CTCTCGTCGGTGGCCTCCCGGTGCTCGGTCCCGGTGTCGGTGGACGTGGACCTGCCGGCCCGGCCGGTCGCGGCGATCGAGGGGATCGCGTACTTCTCGGTCTCGGAGCTCCTGCGGAACGTCACGGAGCACGCACGGGCGCGGCGCGCCTGGGTGGACGTGTGGCGGGCCGGCGACCGGCTGATGCTCCAGGTGCGGGACGACGGTGTCGGCGGCGCGGAGGCGGCGGCGGGCCGGAGCCTGGCGGGGCTCACCGAGCGGGTCGGGGCGGTGGACGGGGTGCTGGCGGTGGACTCGCCGGCGGGCGGTCCGACGACGGTGACGGTCGAGCTGCCCTGGCGTGCGTAGCGGTGCTCCGGCCGTCGCGGCCCGCCCCGGGGTGCTCCCCCGGGGCGGGCCGCTTCCTGCGATGCTGGGGCCGATGTCGACCGTCGGAGCAGGGGGCTGTGGGACGTGGGTGTACAAGAGGTGACGGACCGGGTGCGAGTGGTCATCGCGGAGGATTCGGTGCTGCTCCGTGAGGGGCTGACCCGGCTGCTGACCGACCGGGGGCACGAGGTCGTCGCCGGGGTGGGTGACGGCGAGGCGCTGGTGAAGCTGGTGGCCGGGCTCGCGGACGAGGGCGCGCTGCCGGACGTGGTCGTCGCGGACGTGCGGATGCCGCCGACGCACACGGACGAGGGCGTCCGGGCGGCGGTGCGGCTGCGCAAGGAGTACCCGGGTCTGGGTGTCCTGGTGCTGTCGCAGTACGTGGAGGAGCAGTACGCCACCGAACTCCTGGCCGGTTCGAGCCGGGGCGTGGGCTATCTGCTGAAGGACCGGGTCGCGGAGGTCCGCGAGTTCGTGGACGCGGTCGTCCGGGTCGCCGGGGGCGGTACGGCCCTGGATCCCGAGGTCGTGCAGCAGCTGCTCGGCCGGAGCCGGCAGCAGGACGTGCTCGCGAACCTGACGCCGCGCGAGCGGGAGGTCCTCGGTCTGATGGCGGAGGGGCGGACGAACTCGGCGATCGCGCGTCAGTTGGTGGTGAGCGACGGCGCGGTGGAGAAGCACATCAGCAACATCTTCCTGAAACTGGGCCTCTCCCCGAGTGACGGTGATCACCGGCGGGTACTGGCGGTGTTGACGTATCTGAAGTCCTGAATATCTGACACCCTGTCAGAAGTTGGCGCGGCCGCGCGTGACCGAGTGCGGCCGAGTGCGGCTGGAGCGAGGCCGGAGCGACATCGGGGAGGCTGCCGACCGTCCGACAACCGGAGGGTCCTAGATCCAATGGATGAGGCGTAACGCGACCTTCCGGAACAATCCGGGTGGCGACAGAACGTGACAATTCAGGGCAAGAGGGCGTCTCAAAAAGAGGTCCGGTATGCGAGAAGTCCCGGGAGGGCCCCCCTTACCGTCGTAGGGTGGGCCACGGGACGACCGGTGATCGGCCGGCGTCTCCCGAGCCTTCTCCCGCCTCCGGCGGAGAGTCCCCTTGCCACGAGGGAGGTCCAGTTCAGTGACCAGCCAGGTCAGTAGCGAGGCCGGTGAGGCCCTGCTCGGGGAGCAGCGCAGCGCCCCGGCGACGGCCCACCACGGCACCGAGAAGGAAGTGCGCCGTCTCGACCGGGTGATCATCCGCTTCGCGGGCGACTCCGGCGACGGCATGCAGCTCACGGGTGACCGCTTCACCTCGGAGACGGCGTCCTTCGGGAACGACCTCTCCACGCTGCCGAACTTCCCGGCCGAGATCCGGGCACCCGCCGGAACCCTGCCGGGCGTCTCGTCCTTCCAGCTGCACTTCGCCGACCACGACATCCTGACCCCGGGCGACGCCCCGAACGTGCTGGTCGCGATGAACCCGGCCGCGCTCAAGGCCAACATCGGCGACGTGCCGCGCGGCGGCGAGATCATCGTCAACACCGACGAGTTCGCCAAGCGCGCCATGGCCAAGGTCGGCTACGCGACGTCGCCCCTGGAGGACGGGTCGCTGGACGGCTACCGGGTCCACCCGGTGCCCCTGACCACGCTCACCATCGAGGCCCTCAAGGACTTCGGCCTGTCCCGGAAGGAGGCCGAGCGGAGCAAGAACATGTTCGCGCTCGGGCTGCTCTCCTGGATGTACCACCGGCCGACCGAGGGCACCGAGAGGTTCCTGCGCCAGAAGTTCGCGAAGAAGCCGCAGATCGCCGAGGCCAACGTGGCCGCCTTCCGGGCCGGCTGGAACTTCGGCGAGACCACCGAGGACTTCGCCGTCTCCTACGAGGTCGCCCCGGCGACCCGGGCCTTCCCCACCGGCACCTACCGGAACATCTCGGGGAACCTGGCCCTCTCGTACGGTCTGGTCGCCGCCTCCCGCCAGGCGGACCTGCCGCTCTACCTCGGCTCGTACCCGATCACCCCGGCCTCGGACATCCTCCACGAGCTGTCCAAGCACAAGAACTTCGGCGTGCGCACCTTCCAGGCCGAGGACGAGATCGCCGGCATCGGCGCCGCGCTGGGAGCCGCCTTCGGCGGTGCCCTCGGCGTGACGACCACGTCCGGCCCCGGTGTGGCCCTCAAGTCGGAGACGATCGGCCTCGCGGTCTCCCTGGAACTGCCGCTGCTGATCGTCGACATCCAGCGCGGCGGCCCGTCCACCGGTCTGCCCACCAAGACCGAGCAGGCCGACCTCCTCCAGGCCATGTACGGCCGCAACGGCGAGGCCCCGGTGCCGATCGTGGCGCCGAAGACGCCCGCCGACTGCTTCGACGCGGCGATCGAGGCGGCCCGGATCGCCCTCACGTACCGCACGCCCGTCTTCCTGCTCTCCGACGGCTACCTGGCCAACGGCTCCGAGCCCTGGCGCATCCCGGACGTCGACGAGCTCCCCGACCTGCGGACGCGGTTCGCGACCGGACCCAACCACGAGCTGGCCGACGGCACCGAGGTCTTCTGGCCGTACAAGCGCGACCCCGAGACCCTGGCCCGCCCCTGGGCCGTGCCCGGCACCCCCGGCCTCGAACACCGCATCGGCGGCATCGAGAAGCAGGACGGCACCGGCAACATCTCGTACGACCCCGCCAACCACGAGTTCATGGTCCGCACCCGCCAGGCCAAGATCGACGGCATCGACGTCCCCGACATCGAGGTCGACGACCCGGACGGCGCGACCACCCTCGTCCTCGGCTGGGGCTCCACCTACGGGCCGATCACCGCCGCCGTCCGCCGCCTCCGGGTCGCGGGCAAGCCGATCGCCCAGGCCCACCTGCGCCACCTCAACCCCTTCCCGAAGAACCTCGGGGAGGTCCTGAAGCGGTACGAGAAGGTCGTGATCCCCGAGATGAACCTCGGCCAGCTCGCCACCCTCGTCCGCGCCAAGTACCTCGTCGACGCCCGCAGCCACACCCAGGTCAACGGCATGCCGTTCAAGGCCGAACAGCTGGCCGCCGCCCTCAAGGAGACCATCGATGCCTGAGCCCACGGAGCTCCTGCTCAACCTGGTCCCCAAGGCCGAGGCCGTCCAGACGATGAAGGACTTCAAGTCCGACCAGGAGGTCCGCTGGTGCCCCGGCTGCGGTGACTACGCCGTCCTCGCCGCCGTCCAGGGCTTCATGCCCGAACTGGGCCTGGCGAAGGAGAACATCGTCTTCGTCTCCGGCATCGGCTGCTCCTCCCGCTTCCCGTACTACATGAACACGTACGGGATGCACTCCATCCACGGCCGCGCCCCGGCGATCGCCACCGGCCTCGCCACCTCCCGCCGCGACCTGTCCGTCTGGGTCGTCACGGGCGACGGCGACGCGCTCTCCATCGGCGGCAACCACCTCATCCACGCGCTCCGCCGCAACGTCAACCTGAAGATCCTGCTCTTCAACAACCGGATCTACGGGCTGACCAAGGGCCAGTACTCGCCCACCTCCGAGGTCGGCAAGATCACCAAGTCGACCCCGATGGGCTCGCTCGACGCGCCCTTCAACCCGGTGTCGCTCGCGCTCGGCGCGGAAGCCTCCTTCGTGGCCCGTACGGTCGACTCCGACCGCAAGCACCTCACCGAGGTGCTGCGGCAGGCCGCCGACCACAACGGCACGGCGCTCGTCGAGATCTACCAGAACTGCAACATCTTCAACGACGGCGCCTTCGAGGTCCTCAAGGACAAGGACCAGGCCCAGGAGGCGGTCATCCGCCTGGAGCACGGGCAGCCGATCCGCTTCGGCGCCGAGGGCGGCAAGGGCGTCGTCCGCGACCAGGCCACCGGCGACCTCCAGGTCGTCACGGTCACCCCGGAGAACGCGTCGCGGATCCTCGTCCACGACGCCCACGCGACCAGCCCCACCACCGCCTTCGCGCTCTCGCGGCTCGCGGACCCGGACACCCTCCACCAGACGCCCATCGGGGTGTTCCGGTCGGTGGAGCGCCCGGTCTACGACACGCTGATGGCGGATCAGCTGGAGACGGCCGTGGAGCAGAACGGCAAGGGCGACCTGGGCCGGCTCCTCACCGGCAACGACACCTGGACGGTGGCGGGGTAGCACGCGTACGACGTCAGGGGCCCGGCCGTGCGAACGGCCGGGCCCCTTCACGTGCCCTTCGCCGCCGCCTCGTCGAACTTCCCGAGGAAGCGGGGCACTCCGTCCTTCACCTGCCAGAGGAAGAGGCCCGCGAGGGCGGTGGGCCTGTTCTTGTCCGTGAAGACCGTGTACGTCTTGGAGAACCCTGTGTACGGGCTCCGCTGGAGATTGTTGCGAACCCCCGTGGCCGGCGACTCGACGTGGTCCAGAACCGCCGTGCGCACTGCCTGGAGCGCCCAGTTGGTGGCCTCGTACGCCTCCGTCGCGAACCGCTGGACGGGAGTCGTCCCGGCGAGCCCCCAGCGCTTCCGGTACGCGGCGGTGAACCGCCGGGCCGCCGCAAGCCCGTCGGGGTCGACATACCCCGTGCCGAAGAACCAGCCTTCGGCGGCCGGGCCGGCCAGGGTGAGGAACTCCGGCTGGAGCACGTACTCGACGCTGCCGCAGGGCCCCCGGTATCCCAGGTCGCGCAGGGCCCTGGCGCACAGCGCGGCCCGGCGCGGCGACACCCCCGCGAACATCACGCCCTGCGGGTCGGTCGCCAGGGCGGCCCGTACGGCGGGGCCGAAGTCCTCGCTGTCGGCCTCCACGGCGTGCGAGGTGGCCACCCCGCCCTTGTCCGGCGACGGCGGGTAGTCCTTCAGGTTCTTGACCGCCAACCAGCTGTACCGGCCGGCGGCCCTGTCCTCCACGACGGCGGTCCTGACGGCCCCGTGCTCGGTGAGGTAGCGGCCGAAGGGGACGATCATCAGGTCCTGAAGGGTCCGCGGCTGGAAGTAGGTGAGCGTGGTCTCCTGGCCCTTGATCTGACCGGCTTGGACGTCGGCGATGACACTCGCCAACGCCATCCCGGCGGCGGCGAGCGCGTCTCCCGCGGCGATGGCGGTCGCCGTGGCCGTCGGCCCCAGGACGCCCACCAGGTGAGGGTCCTTGAGCAGAGCCCGGGCGGCCGCCTCGGCGCGCGCCGGCTTCCCCCCGTCGTCCTCGACCCGGAGACGCACCTCGAAGGGCCGGTCGGAGCGGGCGTTGAACTCCTCCACGGCCAGCCGGATGCCGCGCTCCTGCCCCCGGCCGTCCGTCCTGGTGGGACCGCTCAGGTCGGTGAGAACGCCGATCGTGTACGTGGCGAGCGGGGCGCCGGTGCCGACCGTGCCCGTCCCGCCCGGTGTCCGGCTCAGCAGCCAGGCGGTCAGGCCGCCGGCTCCCGCCACGGCGGCGGCCGAGCCCGCCATGAGAACGCGTCGCCGCGAGATCCCCGGGGGCTGCTCGGAGTTCACCAGCATCGTCGGCTCGGCGACGGGCAGGTCCAGGACCCGTGACGAGCGCTCGGCGATGAGCGCGGGCAGGCCGGGCGGCAGCCAGTCCCCCGCCGGTCCCTCGGCGTCCCCCAGCGCCGCCCGCACCTCGGCCGCCGCCGGCCGGTCCGCCGGATCCTTGGCCAGACACGCGCCGACCAGCGGCAAGAGCGTGTCCGGTACGCCGTCGAGGTCGGGCTCCTCGTGGACGGTGCGGTAGACGACGGCCGCCACCCCGCCCGTACCGAAGGGACGTTCCCCCGTCAGCGCGTACGCGAGGACGCAGCCGAGCGAGAAGACGTCGCTGGCCGGGCCGACCTCGCCGGCCCCGGCGGCGCGGGCCTGCTCGGGGGCGAGGAAGCCGGGGGTGCCGATCATCGCGTCGGTGGCGGTCAGGGCGGTCTGCCCGGCGGACCGGGCGATGCCGAAGTCGATGAGCCGCGGCCCGTCGAGGGCGAGGAGGACGTTCCCCGGCTTGACGTCGCGGTGGACGAGCCCGGCGGCGTGCATGTCGGCGAGCGCGGCGGCGAGCCGGGCGCCCAGGGCCCGTACGGTCGGCTCGGGCAGGGCGCCGTGCAGGCCGACGGCCTCGGCGAGGGACGGCCCCGGCACGTACTCGGTCGCCAGCCAGGGCTCCCGGGCCTCCGGGTCCGCCCCGAGGACCCGGACGACCCAGCGGCCCGTGATGCGCTCGGCGGCGCGGGCCTCGCGGCGGAACCGCTCCCGGAAGCCCGGATCGGCGGCGTGCTCGGCGCGGATCAGCTTGACGGCGGCGAGCGCCCCGCCGCCGGAGCGGGCGAGGTAGACCACACCCATGCCGCCGGCGCCGAGGCGGCCGAGGATCCGGTACCCGGCGATGGCCGACGGGTCGGCCTTGCGGAGCGGCTGCACGGGTCAGGCCTTCTTGTCGTTCTTCGCGGGCTTGTTCGGCAGCAGGGGCGCTGAGCCGATCTGCTTGTACGCGCCGTTCTGCACCGCGAAGACGAAGGTGCCGCCGAGCCCCAGGTCGCCGAACTCGTTGAAGTGGTAACCGCCCATCGCGCCGGTGTACTTCTGCTTGCGCAGCGCGGCCCACAGGCCCTTGCGGGCGGGCTTGCCACCGGCCTTCGCCCGGGCCGTCAGCTGCTTGACCGTCATGGTGACCACGTCGTACGACTCGCCCGTGTAGTACGCGGGGCCCGTGTCGTACCGCTTGCGGTGGGCGGCGGTGAAGGCGGCGGCCGTCTTCTGCGTGGTGGGGTCGGCGACGGGCGCGCACACGAACCAGCCCTCGGCGGCGGCCCCGGCCTGCTTGAGGAACTCCTGGCCGAAGACGGCCTGGCCGGTGAACCTCGGCCCGGTGAAGCCGAGGCCGGTGAGGGCGCGGGCGGCGTGGACGGCCGTCTCGGTGACTCCGCAGTGGACGTACGCGTCCATCCCGGCGTCGATCATCTCGCCGAGCACCCGGCGGTACGCGGCGGCGTCGGCGTGGGCGGGGACGACCCGGAAGTGCGGGGTGATGCCGGCCTGCCCGAAGCCGAAGCGGACACCGCCGGTGACCTGCCAGCTGTAGTGGTCCTCGGTCCGGTCCTCCAGAACCCCGGGGCGGCGGATCTGGGGAAGCAGCGTGACGGCGAAAGAGAGGTGGGTGCCCGCGCTGATGTGGTTGGGGATGGCGCGCAGGAACGTCTCGTTCCGCGCGGTGTCCGACCGCAGGGTGAGCAAGTTGTATCCGGCCGAGACCGTGATCAGGGGGATCCCGGCCTCCTCGAAGGCGGGCATGACGGCCTGTCCGACGGCATCGGTGGTGGGGCCGAGGACGGCGAGGACCCCGGGGTCGGTGGTGAGGGTCTTGGCGGTCTCCAGGGCCCGGGAGCCGTCGCCCCGTTCGTCGACGACCTTGAGGTCGAGCGTGAAGGGTTTGTCCTTGCGGGCGTTGAACTGCTCGACGGCCAGCCGTGCGCCGCGCTCCTGGGCGCGGCCGATCTCCTTGGCGGGCCCGGACAGGTCGGCGAGGACGCCGATCGCCCAGCGGGTGCGGGGCGGAGCGGTCTTCTTGCCGCCGCCCTTGGCGTCGTCCTCGTCGTCGAGCCCCGCCCAGACGGCGGCCGCACCGCCGCCGACGGCCAGCACGGCGGCGCCGGAGGCGAGCAGCAGGAAGCCGCGTCTGCTCTTCTCCGGGGCGGCCGGGGCGGTGGTGCCACCGGTCTCGGTGACGTCGATCTCGGGGAGGGCGAGCATCCGGGCGGAGCGTTCGGCGATGGTCCGGACGACCGGGGCGGGCAGCCAGTCGGCTCCGTTGCCCGGGCTGTCCTCGACGAGCCGGACGCCGATCTCGGCCGCGGTGGGCCGGGCGGCCGGGTCCTTGGCGAGACAGGCCCTGACGAGGTCGAGCAGCCCTTCGGGGACGCCGGTGAGGTCGGGTTCGTCGTGGACGGTCCGGTACATCAGGGCGTCCACGGCGCCGGTGCCGAAGGGCGGGCGGCCGGTCGCCGCGTACGCGAGGAGGCAGCCGAGGGCGAAGACGTCGGCGGGCGGGCCGATGGCGTCGGTGCGGGCCTCGGCCTGCTCGGGGGCGAGGAAGCCGGGGGTGCCGACGACCATGTCGGTGGCGGTGAGCGCGGTCTCGCCGGTGGCGCGGGCGATGCCGAAGTCGATGAGGCGGGGGCCGTCGACGGCGAGGAGGACGTTGCCGGGCTTGACGTCCCGGTGGACGAGCCCGGCCGCGTGCACGGCGGCGAGGGCGCGGGCGACGGACCAGCCGAGGAGCCGGACGCTCCGCTCGGGCAGCGCGCCGTGCGCGGTGACGGCCTCGCCGAGGGAGGGGCCTGCGACGAAGGCGGTGGCCATCCACGGTTCGGGGGCGTCGGGGTCGGCGCCGGTGACGGGGACGGCCCAGGGGCTGGAGACCCGGCGGGCGGCCTCGACCTCGCGGCGGAAGCGGGCCCGGAAGTCGGGCTGGTCGGCCTGGTCGGCGTGGGTGACCTTGACGGCGGCGAGTTCGCCGGCTGCCGTGCGGCCGAGGTACACGACGCCCATGCCGCCGGCGCCGAGGCGGCCGAGGAGCCGGTAGCCGGCGATCGCCGACGGGTCGGAGGGCAGCAGCGGCTGGAGGGCGCCGGGCTCGGGGCGGGGCTGCGGGGTGGTGGCGCTCACGACTGGACCTCCAGCTCGTCCTGGGCGCGTTCGAGCATGGTGACGAGCGCCTGGATCTGTGCCTGGCTCGTGCCGATGGCAGCGCCCTGGTTCAACTCGGTGTAGCCGGGGGCGCCCTTGACGACGGTGGCGACGGTGACCTGGCCGATCCTGGACTGGTACCAGCTGTAGAACTGCTTCCCCTTCACGGCGTCGTTGAGGTAGGAGCCGCCCTCGCGGAGTGCGTCGTGGGCGGTGGCGTTGCCGCCGACGCCGAAGGGATTGCCGAGCGACATGAGGCCGGTGATGCGCTCGCCGTCGCGGAGTTTCTGGTCGGGGCAGCGCAGCACCTCTTCGAGGGTCGAGGCCATCTCCCAGTCGGCGTCGGACTCGGTGCGGTGCACGGTGACGGTGGCGGCGACCCGCAGGACGCCCTTGCCGCCGGCGGCGGGGATCTCGCTGTAGGCGGTGACGCTGGCGAGGACGTCGGCCGGTCGGGTGCCCGTCTCCCAGGAGCAGTTGGCGCCGAGGACGGGCCAGTAGTCCGGGTCGCTGAGGTAGGGCGTGCGCTTGACGTAGCCCGGGGCCCAGGCGTCGGGCCCGGCGACGACGGCAAGGGCGAGGCGCCGGGCCTCGGCTTCGGTCTTCGGCGCGCGCTCGGGGTCCGGGGTGAAGTCGAGGGCGGTCGGGGTGGGTGCCGGGGCGGTGGTCGGCGTCCTGGTGGGTGGTGGCGCCGCCGTGGTCGTACCGCCCTTGCCCTCCGGCTTCCCTCCGTCGGTGCACCCCGTCACGGCCAGCCCACCCACCAGCACGGCGCAGCAGGCGCGCCACAGTCTTCGGTCCCCGTATGCCACAGTTCCCCCACGGTCTTCACGGTCTCCCCCGACAGTGAGCAGATCGTACGGCCCGGCGCGGGCAACTCGCCCTGGTTACAGCATCATTGGGACGGACTCGTGGCACTCTCGCGACGCGACGCGTCGTACCGTCCGCGAGCCTCCTCGACGGCTCCGACCTGCCGCTCGGTCCAGCGGGCGAGCTCCCAGACCTGGCGGGCGGCCTCCTCGCCCAGGCCGGTGAGGGTGTAGTCGACGCGGGGCGGAATGACGGGCTTGGCGTCGCGGTGGACGAAGCCGTCGCGCTCCAGGGTCTGGAGGGTCTGGGCGAGCATCTTCTCGCTGACGCCGCCGATCGCGCGGCGCAGTTCGCTGAAGCGGTACGAGCGCTCCAGCAGGGCCGCGAGGATCAGGACGCCCCAGCGGCTGGTGACGTGCTCCAGGACGAGCCGGGAGGGGCACATCGGCTCGTTCACGTCGGGCTTCTTGACCTGTGGACTTACTCCCATACCAGTACCTTACTTCAAAGTGGGTACTTACGAAAGGAAAGCGCCCGTCGTACGGTGAGTGCATCGCCCACCGCACCCCACGGGAAAAGGAACAGGACACACCATGAGCATCGTCGTCACCGGAGCCACCGGACAGCTCGGCCGTCTCGTCATCGACGCCCTCCTCGCCACCGTCCCCGCCGGGTCCGTCGCGGCCGTCGTCCGCAACAAGGAGAAGGCCGCGGACCTCGCGGAGCGCGGCGTCGAGCTGCGGATCGCGGACTACAGCCGTCCGGAGACCCTGGCCGAGGCCTTCGGGGCCGGCGACCGGGTGCTCCTCATCTCGGGCAGCGAGGTCGGGCAGCGCGTCGCGCAGCACACCGCCGTGATCGACGCGGCCAAGGCGGCGGGCGTCGCCCAGCTCGCGTACACCGGCATCCTCGGCGGCCCGGAGGCCGACTTCGACCTGGCCGACGAGCACAAGGAGACCGAGCGGCTGATCCTCGCCTCGGGCCTGCCGTACACCTTCCTCCGCAACGGCTGGTACAGCGAGAACTACACCGCGAACCTCGCCCCCGTCCTGGCCCACGGCGCCGTCGTCTCCAACGCCGGCGAGGGCCGGATCGCCTCCGCCACCCGCGCCGACTACGCCGCCGCGGCGGCCGCCGTCCTGACCGGCCCGGCCGAGGAGCACGTGAACCGGGCCTACGAGCTGAGCGGCGACACCGCCTGGTCGCACGCCGAGTACGCGGCCGAGGTCGCCGCGCAGTCCGGCCGGGAGATCACGTACAGCAACGTCCCCGCCGAGGCCCACCTCGCGATCCTCACCGGCGCCGGGGTCCCGGAACCCTTCGCCGCGATCCTGGTCGACGTCGACCGGGCCGTCGAGCACGGCGCGCTCGCCCTGCGGACCGGCGACCTGGCCCGACTGATCGGCCGCCCCACCACCCCGATCGCCGTGACGATCAAGGAAGCCCTCGCCGCGTGAACTGTCATGACCGTATGGCGATACGGGCATGACAAGCAGCCCCGTGCGGCGCTACCTTCGACAGGACAGCGTGGCGCGGGGCAGGAGGTCCGGTGGAGACGAAGAACGAAGGACGAGCAGGATTGCTCTACGGGATCGGCGCCTACGGCATGTGGGGACTGGTCCCGCTCTTCTGGCCACTCCTCAAGCCCGCCGGCGCCGTCGAGATCCTCGCCCACCGGATGGTCTGGTCACTCGTCTTCGTCGGCCTCGCGCTGCTCGCGCTCCGCCGCTGGAGCTGGATACCGGAGCTCGTGCGCAGCCCGCGGAAGCTGGCGCTGATCACCGTCGCCGCCGCCGTCATCAGCGTGAACTGGGGCCTCTACATCTGGTCGGTCAACACCGGCCGCGTCGTCGAGGCCTCCCTCGGCTACTTCATCAACCCGCTCGTCACCATCGCGCTCGGCGTCCTGGTGCTCAAGGAGCGGCTGCGCCCGGCCCAGTGGGCGGCGGTCGGCGTCGGCTTCGCGGCCGTCCTGGTCCTCGCGATCGGGTACGGGCAGCCGCCGTGGGTCTCGCTCACCCTCGCCTTCTCCTTCGCGATCTACGGCCTGGCGAAGAAGAAGCTCAACCTCGGCGGCCTGGAGTCGCTCGCCGCCGAGACCGCGGTCCAGTTCCTGCCGGCGCTCGGCTATCTGATCTGGCTCGGCACCCAGGGCACCCTGGCGTTCGGCTCCGAGGGCACGGGCCACGCGGCCCTGCTCGCCGCCACCGGCATCGTCACGGCGGTGCCGCTGGTCTGCTTCGGCGCGGCGGCCATCCGCGTACCGCTGTCGACGCTCGGCCTCCTCCAGTACCTGGCGCCGACCTTCCAGTTCCTGCTCGGGGTCCTCTACTTCCACGAGGCGATGCCGCCGGAGCGGTGGGCGGGCTTCTCCCTCGTCTGGCTCGCCCTGACGCTCCTCACCTGGGACGCGCTGCGCACGGCCCGCCGCAGCCGGGCCGCGATGGCCGCGGCGGCGGCGGAGGCGGTGGCGTCCGCGGAAGCGGTGGCGGTGGCGTCGGTCGAGGCGGCGGCGCAGCCTTCCCCCGCGTCGGCGGTCCGCCCGGGGCGCTGACGCCGAGGGGCCGGGGGCCCGCCCCTCACGCGTTCAGGAGGTCGTGCTCCCGGATCAGCCAGCAGACCGCCGTCAGCCGCAGGGTCACGAAGTCGTGGCCCGCGGGCTCGGCCCACTCGGCCTCGGAGAGCCCGTAGGTGAACCCGAGGACGTAGTCGGCGAGCTCCTCCCGGCGTACGGTCCGGCCCTCCGGCCCCCGCTGGGCCGGGACGAGCGCGTCGCACACGGCGGCGGCGTGCTGGTCGACGGCGGCCGCGAGGCCCGGCTCGGAGGTGACCTCCGCGAGCCGGGGCAGGTACGCGACGACGACCTCGGTCAACGGGCAGCCGGATGAATCGCTCATCACTCCACATTAGGGGCGGATCGGGGCGTTCAGGCCGTGACCTTGGTCGCACCCCGGCCCCTTCCGTCGCCGACCTCGGTTCCCTCTTGTAACCGACCCGGCCCTGCGCCAGGATCAGGTGTCATGGACGAGACCACCATGAAGTCACCGAGCCACTGCGCGGGAAGCTACGGGAGCGACGGGGACCCGGACCCCTTCCAGTGGGACACCCGCGAGGACTGCGAGGTCCGCCAGATCCTCGACCGCGTCGCCGACAAGTGGTCCCTCCTCGTCATCGCCCTCCTCGACCGCCGCGTCCTGCGCTTCACGGAGCTCAAGCGCGAGATCGACGGCGTCAGCCAGCGCATGCTGACCGTCACGCTGCGCCAGCTGGAGCGCGACGGCCTGGTGAAGCGCACCGTCCACCCGGTGGTCCCGCCCCGGGTCGAGTACGAGCTCACGCCCCTGGGCGGCACCCTGCACACCACGATCCGTTCCCTCGTGACCTGGACCGAGCAGCACCAGAACGAGATCGCGGCGGCGCGCGAGGAGTACGACGCGAAGGAGGCGGCAGTCGCGTGAGCACCGGGGCGGGGCGACCGGACGACGGGTGGCCCCGCCGATGACCCGGTGGCCCCGCCGATGACCCGGTGGCCCCACCAATAGCCCGGTGGCCCCGCCGATAACCGGTGGCCCGGCCCCCCGGACTTCGCGCACCCTGACGGTCATGGAAGAACCGAAGTACCGGATCCGGGCGCTCCACACCCCGGACACCGTCACCGTCTACCAGGCGTACACGCCGGCGATCGGCCTGCCGGCCGCCCGCGACGGTCGATTCCCGGCCTCGTGGAAGCGGGACCGGATGACGTGGATCAAGCCGTCGTTCCTGTGGATGATGTACCGCTGCGGCTGGGGCGCGAAGGAGGGCCAGGAGACGGTCCTCGCCGTGGAGATCACCCGCGAGGGCTTCGAGTGGGCCCTGCGGAACGCCTGCCTCTCGCACTACGTACGCGGCTTCCACCCCGACCAGGCCTCCTGGAAACGGCAGTTGAGGCAGGCCCCGGCCCGCGTCCAGTGGGACCCGGAGCGCGATCCGCACCTGCGGCCGCTCCCCCACCGCTCGCTCCAGCTCGGCCTGTCGGGCGAGGCCTCCCGGCGGTACGCGGACGAGTGGACGGTCTCCGTCACCGACGTGACCCCGCTCGCCCACGACGTCCACGCGCTCGTCCGCGCCGGCGACCTGGCCGCCGCCGGCCGGCTGCTGCCCCGGGAGGAGCCGTATCCGGCGCCCGAGGGGCTGCTCGACCACCTCCGGGTTCAGGAACCGGCGGTCACGACCGAGAAGTTGAAGTCGCCGGTGCCGAGCACGCCGTAGAGGCGCAGCCACAGCGGCAGGAGCTGTTCGGTGGCCCGGGCGCTCGACAGGTCGCCGAGGTCCAGGATCCGGTCGGCGGGCCAGCCGAAGGAGCCGAGCAGGTCCGCGACCACGGCCTTCGCGTCCTCGTCGTCGCCGCTGAGGAACACGTGGTGCCGGCCCGGGACCCGGCCGGGCTCGACCATCACCGTGTTGGTCATGGTGTTGAGCGTCTTGACGACGCGGGTCTCCGGGAACGCCTTCTGGAGGTGCTCGGCGAGGCTGCCGCCGTCGAACGTGACGACCTTGGGCGGGAAGCCCTCCGAGAAGTCGAGCGCGTTGGACACGTCGACGAGCACCTTGCCGCGGAGGTTCTCCGCGCCCGCGGCCTCCAGGACCGCGAGGGAGACGAGCCCGCCCGTCGCGTTCACCACCAGCTCGGCGGGGCCGGCGACGTCGGCGAAGGTGCCGTGTCCGCCGCCGTGCGCCTCGGCCCACTTCACGGCCTCGGCGTTGTCCGCGGTGCGGGAGCCCAGGGCGACCTCGTGCCCGAGCGAAACCAGCTTGCCGGCGAGGCGACGACCGACCTCGCCCGTTCCCAGTACGGCGATCTTCATGACGTGCGCTCTCCTCGGTTGTCGATTCGGTTGTCGATCGGCGTCCGACCGGCGCCCGATCGGTGTCCGAAAACCAACGGCCCAACCGCCCGACCTTACGACGCCGAGGGCGCCTCTGGCGTCCCGAACCGTCCCACGTCGTCCCGTTCTCGCGCGGCGCGGTGGGCCCGCACCTTGTGGCGGTTGCCGCAGCGGTCCATCGAGCACCAACGGCGGCGCCCGGGACGGGAGGTGTCGGCGAAGACGAGGGCGCAGTCGTCGGCGCCGCATACGCGGACGCGGTCGGCGTACGGGCCGGTGAGGAGCTCGACCGCGTCCCTGGCGACCGTCGCGAGGAGCCGGGCCCCGGTGGCGCCGGGCGCCCACGCGCGCGTGCCGTCGGCGGCGATCAGGGCGACGAGCGGCGGCTCTGCGGCAGCGGCGTTGACCACGGCCAGCTCCCGGGGGTCGGGGGCGGCGCCCCGGGCCCGCGCGAGGGCGAGGCCCCAGAGCGCGTCCCGCACCTCCCGTACGGCCGCCAACTCGCCGTCCGTGACGGTGAGGTCGAGTCCGGGGGCGAGGCGGCAGTCCCGCGCCCAGTCGAGCAGCCCGTCGGCCCGGTCGAGGACCTCGTACCGCGCGGCGACGGGCCCGGGGCCGCCGGTGAGCAGCAGCTCCAGGGAGAGGGCTCCGGCGTCGAAGCGGAACACCTGCCCGTCACGGTGCCGAAGGGTCATTCCGGTGGCGGCCAGCGTCATGTAACCAGTATAACCAGTTACATGAAGCCCATCCATTGGAAGCTTGTCCTCGACGCCGCCGACCCGCACGCGCAGGCCGTCTTCTGGGCCGCCGCCCTCGGCTACGCGGAGGAGGACCACGACGCGCTCATCCGCCGCCTCCTCGACCTCGGGGCCGCCCCGCCCGCGACGACCGTGACGGTCCACGAGGGCACGGACCACGAGCGCCTCGGCTGGCGGGACCTCGCCGCCGTCCGCCACCCGGACGACCCCCACGACCCGGCGACGGGCGTGGGGCTCGGCCGGCGCGTCCTCATCCAGCGCGTCCCGGAGCCCAAGACCACCAAGAACCGGCTCCACCTCGACCTCCACCCGGACCCGGGCACCCGTGAGGCGGAGGTCACCCGGCTGGAAGCGCTCGGCGCGACGGTCCTGCGCCGGGTGGAGGAGCCGTCCGGGTCCTGGACGGTGATGGCGGACCCGGAGGGCAACGAGTTCTGCGTGCACTGAGGGACGCCGGGGCCGGGGTCAGGGCCTGCGCACCTCGAACTGGAAGCAGCCGTACTCCACCGCGCGGACGTGCACGAGGACGACGGCCGGGTCGGCGAAGGCCTCCTCGAAGGCCTGGTCGAAGCCCTCGCCGGGCACTTCCGGCAGCTCAAGGAGCCGCCCGCCGGCGATGCGGCCCTCGGCGTCGTACCGCCGGACGGTCCGCAGCGCCCCGGCCCGAGCGAAGGGGTACGCCTCCGAGGGCGCGGGGCCGCCGCACTCCTCGGCGTGCACGAAGACGGGCCCCTGCTCGTCGTACGCCCCCGGTGCGACCCCGTCCTCGGCGGCCCAGCGCCGCAGCGGCGCGTACGACACGAGCGCGATCTTCTCCCCGACGACGGCGGACCGCAGGCAGCACCGCAGGGGGCTCCCGTCCTCGACGGCGACGAACGGCACACAGGGACGCCCGGCGTCGTCGACGACGCGCAGCTGGGCGAGGGCGAGGGGCGGAATGGCGCGGGCGCTGTAGAGACTCATGCCCCCAGCGTCACGTGCCCCCACCACGGCCGCTGGCGGAATTCGGACGGGGCGCTCGGGGGGAGGCGCTCGGGGCGGGGCAGGCGGCAACGGATGGCCGTTTCCGGCGAGCTTCTGGTGGGACCGCCCTCTTTCCGAGAGTCGCAGCTTCCGGCACCGCGTCAAGGGCGCCTTCGGCGTCGCTACGCGATGGGCTGCGCCCACCCTTGACCCGGCGCCGGAAGCTGCGCAACAACTCTCGGAGGGCGGTCCGGGGGCCGGAGTCGCCGGGGGCCCGGGCAGCATCCGGGGCCGGAGGGCGCCTGACGGGCCGGTGGGTGGGGGCTTGGTTAGTGGCCGAGGCGAGTGGTCACCTTCCGTCGGTTCGGGGTGCGCGGTCGTTGAATGGGGCAGCTGGGCTTGGCTTAGCGAGAAACGGCCGCCGTTTGGCCGGGATTCAGGCCCCGCTGGTCGCTCCCGGTGGGTGGAGACATGCCTAACCCGCAGTTACTCCAGGTAATGAACTCAGAGATGTCCGCCAAAAGGGGCATTTCACCTTTACCGGGCGGAGAAAGTGCACGAATGTCTCGCCACCACCCCACCGACCACTCACCCCTGATCCCTGACCCCTGACCCCTGACCGCTGACCGCTCACCGCTGACCGCTGACCGCTGACCGCTGACCAGCCACCAATCACCAACCACCAACCACCAACCACCGGGAGTGACCAGCGGGGCCTGAATCCCAACAACCCACCCGCCGTCCCCCGCCAAGCGCCGCCGGGCCGCCCCATTCAACAACCGCGCACCCCGGACCAACCCCAAGGGACCCACCCGCCCCCGCCACTGACCAAGCCCCCACCCACCGGCCCGCCACCCGCCATCCGGCCCCGGATACTGCCCGAAGCCCCGCGTGGCCACGCCCCCGGCCGCCCTCCGAGTGTGAAAAGGCGGCCTCCGCCGCCGGGTCAAGGGTGGGCGCAGCCCATCGGCGAAGCCGACTTGCCCTTGACGCGGCGGTGGAGGCCGCCACACTCGGAAAGAGGGCGGCCGCACCAGAAGCCCGTGAAGCCGGGTCATCCCCAGAGCCTCTACAACCTCCGCAACACCTGCGCCTCCGCCCGCTCCACCGACGCCCTCCCATGCACATGCACCAGTGCCAGGTGGAAGAGCGACGGGGCCAACGGGGCCCAGCGGTGGCGGCGTTCGGGGCTGAGGAGGTGGCGGGTGACATCCGCCGTACGGAACGGGACGTACTCGATCGTCCCGTGCTCCCAGCGGTCCGCGACGCCCCGGCCCATGCGGGCCTGGAGCTGCTCCCCCGTGAGGTCGGTGAGCCGGGCGTAGAAGTGCGCGCTCCAGTGGCGCTTGCTGACGTCGAGGACGAAGGCGAGGAGCGCGAGCGTGTACTCGTGCGGCTCGATGGCCAGTTCCTCGCGCATGCCACGGCGGGCCACCGCGTGCAGGTCGGGGGCGTTGCGGCCGGCGGAGTCGATGTGCCGGGAGAGGCCTTCGTTGACCGAGGAGTTCCAGAGGCCGGGGGCCATCCGGACGCGGTCGCTGCGGCGGCTGACGACGAGCAGGTGGTCGGCGGTGACGACGGCGACGTTGACGGCGAAGCTGCACTGGAGGAAGGCGGGCGAGGCGAGCGGCGCGTCCGGGTCGAGGTAGCGGCCGCGCGGTGTCGTGCCGTCCGGGAGGCGGCGGTCGAGCTGCTGGGCGGCGAGGAAGGTGTAGTAGTCGGTGGGCCGCAGCCGTAGGTGGACCTCGGACTGTTCGTCGAGGGCGGTACGGGAGATCTCGACGGACTCGACGGCGTACCGGGGCCCGTTCCAGACGGGCCGGCGTTCGCCGGCCTCGGCGGCCCGGCTCTCCTCGGCCTCGATCTCGGCGCGCCACTCCACCATCTCGTCCGGCAACGCGACGTCGCCTTCGAGGACTTGGACGTGGACGGATTCCGGGGCGATGGCCCGGTCGCCGTCGCCCTCGACGATCAGGGCGGGGGTGTGGAGCGGGCCGAGGGAGAACGCGGTCCAGGCGCGGCCCGGTTCCTGCCGGTAGGTGAGGCTGCGGACGACTCCGGCGGAGCGGCGTCTGACCTTGAACCACAGGTCCTGCGTCCACTGTTGGAAGAGGGTCGCGAAGACGACTCCCAGGATGGCGCCGACTATTCCGTTGCCGAGGTCTATTCCGCTCACGGGCAGCAGCGTAGGTCAGACCCAGGTCGCGGAGGTTTTCGTTCGCTGAGCGAACGCACCTGACCGGTTTCCGCTCTTGACGCAGAGTCAAACTCTCACTGAACATTCAGCACGCACAACAGAACAACTGAACACCGCACATGCACTCGCACAGCTCCAGCGCCTCGTGGCACCCAAGCCCGAGGCGTCTCGCACGTTCCGTCCCATCCCCGTTCGGAATCCGGAGCCCCCACATGAACATCTCCGTGCCCAGACGCATCACCGCGGTCGCCGCTCTCGCGGCCCTCGCGCTCGCCGGTCTCACCGGCACCGCAGGCGCCGATTCGCGCGCGGTAGCCGCCGCGCCCGACATCTCCCTGGCCAACGTCAAGCAGCACTTGACGGACCTCCAGTCGATCGCCACCGCCAACGGCGGCAACCGCGCCCACGGCCGTACCGGCTACAAGGCGTCCATCGACTTCGTGAAGGCCAAGCTGGACGCCGCCGGCTACACCACCACCCTGCAGACCTTCACCTCCAGCGGCGCCACCGGCTACAACCTGATAGCCGACTGGCCGGGCGGTGACCCGAACCAGGTCCTGATGGCCGGTTCGCACCTCGACTCGGTCACCTCGGGCCCCGGCATCAACGACAACGGCTCCGGCTCCGCCGCCGTCCTGGAGACGGCCCTCGCCGTGTCCCGCGCCGGCTACCAGCCCACCAAGCACCTGCGGTTCGGCTGGTGGGGCGCGGAGGAGCTCGGGCTCATCGGATCGAAGTACTACGTCAACAACCTGCCGACCGCCGAGCGCGCGAAGGTCAAGGGCTACCTGAACTTCGACATGATCGGCTCGCCCAACCCGGGCTACTTCGTCTACGACGACGACCCGACCATCGAGCAGACGTTCAAGAACTACTTCGCCGGGCTCGGCATCGCCACCGAGATCGAGACGGAGGGCGACGGCCGCTCCGACCACGCCCCGTTCAAGAACGTGGGCATCCCGGTCGGCGGCCTCTTCACCGGCGCCGACTACATCAAGACGGCGGCCCAGGCCCAGAAGTGGGGCGGCACCTCCGGTCAGGCCTTCGACCGCTGCTACCACTCGTCGTGCGACACGACGGCGAACATCAACGACACCGCGCTGGACCGCAACAGCGACGCGATCGCGCACGCGATCTGGACGCTGTCCGGCACCACGACGACGCCGCCCACCGGCACGGTCTTCGAGAACGCGGCCGACGTGTCCGTCCCGGACAACGGCGCCGCGGTCACCTCGACGGTCAACGTCACCGGCATCACCGGCAACGCGCCCAGCAACCTCTCGGTCGGCGTGGACATCGTCCACACCTACCGCGGTGACCTCGTCGTCGACCTCGTCGCCCCCGACGGCTCGGTCTACAGCCTCAGCAACCGCTCCGGCGGCAGCGCCGACAACATCGTCCAGACCTTCACCGTGAACGCCTCCACCGAGGTCGCCAACGGTGCCTGGAAGCTCCGCGTCCAGGACAAGGCCTCCGCCGACACGGGCTACATCAACAACTTCAAGCTGACGTTCCCGTAGGGCTCAGGAAACACAGAACTCCCGGGTGGGTCGGTGACCATCGCCCCCGACCCGCCCGGGGTCCCAACCCGGCCGTACCCGCCTGCTACTTGCCGGCGTTGGCCGCGTCCACCAGCGCGTCCTGCGTCACCGCGCCGACGTAGACCTTGCCGTCGTCCGTGAGCAGCGCGTTCACCAGCTTCGTCTTGAAGACGGTGCCCGAGCCGAACTTCCCGGTGACCTTGTCGCCGAAGGAGTCCAGGAGACCCTGGATCTCCTTCGGCGCCTCGTCGGTCTTGGGGGCCGGGGCGCCCGAGTCGAGCTTCGCGATGGCCGTCCAGCCCTCGCCGATGACGTTCAGGTCGCCCTCGCCGAGGCCGGCGAAGCCGCCGAGACCGCCGCCGATGCCGCCGAACTCCTTCTCGAAGTCCTTCCCGAGGTCCTCGGGGAGCTTCTCCGCCCCCGCGCCCTTCTCCGCGGCGCCCTCGGTCACCTTCGCGCCCGCGGGGACCTTGAAGTCGAAGTCCGAGGCCGCCGGCTTGCCGAAGTCGACCTTCGTGAAGCCCGCGTCGACGACCGGCTTGCCGCCCTCGACCGAGGAGAGGGTGAACTTCAGCGGGGTGCCGTTCGCCGCGTCCACGGCGATCTTGACCGACTCGACCGTCGAGCCGGACTGCTTCGGCTTGATCACCAGCTGGTACGCGTCCCGGCCGGCCACCTTCGCGGTGCCGTCGACGGTGATCGACGTGGTGTCGCCGGCCGCCTTCAGGACCTCGTCGGCGAGCTCCTTGGGCGTGCCCGGGAGCTCCTTGGCCGGCTTCTCGCCCTTCTCGCCCGTCACGCCCTCGCCCTCGGCGGCCTTCTCGTGGAAGACCTCCTTGGACTTGCTGTCGTACGCCCAGACGTCGTCGCCGTTGTGGATCAGGCTGTACTCGTCGGAGCCGTCGACCAGCGTCAGCTTCTGGCGGTCGGGGCCGTCGGCGGCCACGCGCAGCGTGTGGGTGCCGGAGACGAGCTCGGTGAGCTTCTCCGTGGGGTCCGCCGAGGAGGAGCCGCCGCCCCCGCCGGCCAGACCGCCGAGGTCGGCCAGGCCGCCGAGGGGCAGGCCGAGGTCGGTGGAGATCTTGAACGTGCCGGACAGGGTCTGGGTGTCCGAGGCGGCGATCTTCTCGATGAGCTGCTGTGCCGTGATCGCGGGCAGGTCCGGGTCGCCGGACGCGGCCAGTGCCGGGACGAGCCCGATGGTCGCCGCGGCCACTCCTGCCACCGCGACCGGGACGATGAACCGGCTCGCCTTACGGTTGTCTGCCATGGTCTCCGCTTCCTCCGTGCTGCGCCCTAGTGGTCGATGGCTCCATCTGACCAAATCGGGGGCACAGAAGCGTCAGCCCCCGGGATCAACCTCGCGTACTGCTTCGGGATGACCCCACCCTGAGATTCCCTCACCCGCCCGGCTGACTCCTCGGCGCGGCCGGTTGACCCATCGGCGCCCGCGGGGCCCTCAGCCCGCGCGGTGGACGACCGCGTCGCACATCTCCTGGAGCGCCGCCTTCGCGTACCCGTCGGGCAGCGGTGCCAGCATCGCCCGCGCCTCTTCCGCGTACCGCACGGTGTCCCGGCGGGCCTGCTCCAGGGCCGGGTGGACGCGGAGCCGCCGCAGGACCTCGGCGTGCCGGTCGTCGTCGGTGAGGTCGCTGTCGACGAGGGCGACGAGCTCGACGTCCTCGGGGCGGCCGTGGGCGGCCGCCGCGGCCCGCAGGCGCAGGATGGGCAGCGTCGGGATGCCCTCGCGGAGGTCGATGCCGGGGGTCTTGCCGGACTCGTGGGAGTCGGAGGCGATGTCGAGGACGTCGTCGGCGAGCTGGAAGGCGACGCCGAGCCGCTCGCCGTACTGGGTGAGGATGTCGACGACGCTCTCGTCGGCGCCGGACATCATCGCGCCGAAGCGGCAGGAGACGGCGACGAGCGAGCCGGTCTTGCCGCCGAGGACGTCGAGGTAGTGGTCGACGGGGTCGCGGCCGTCGGTCGGTCCGGCGGTCTCCAGGATCTGGCCGGTCACGAGGCGTTCGAACGCCTCGGACTGGATCCGTACGGCCTCGGGGCCGAGGTCCGCGAGCGTGTGCGAGGCGCGGGCGAAGAGGAAGTCACCCGTGAGGACGGCGATCGAGTTGCCCCAGCGCGTGTTGGCGCTCGGCACGCCCCGGCGCACGTCGGCCTCGTCCATGACGTCGTCGTGGTAGAGCGTGGCCAGGTGGGTGAGCTCGACGACCACGGCGGAGGGCACGACGCCCGGCGCGTAGGGGTCGCCGAACTGGGCGGAGAGCATCACGAGCAGGGGGCGGAACCGCTTGCCGCCGGCCAGGACGAGGTGCTGCGCGGCCTCCGTGATGAAGGGGACATCGCTCTTGGTGGCGTCCAGGAGGCCCGCCTCCACAGCCGCCAACCCGGTCTGGACATCGGCCTCAAGAGCCTGGTCCCGCACGCTAAGACCGAACGGCCCGACGACGGTCACGAGGGGGTCTCCTGTCTGCTGACGCCTGCTGACGATCACACGGGTTGATCACACGGATTGTTCACATGGACTGTTGACGATCACACGGATTGTCGATGTGTCGCTCGCTTCACTCAAGCCAGCGTATCCGGTCACCTTTCGATCACCGTGGGCGCCTTCCCGTCACCCCCGGTATGTTCGTGATCAGCTCATACGACCAGGAGTAGGCGTTTTGTCCCGAACAACGATCGATACGGATCCGAACGGCGAGCAGCCGCCCCCGGAGGACGACCACGCGTTCCTCGGCCATCCCCGGGGCCTGCTGACCCTCTCGGGCCTGGAGGTCTGGGAGCGGTTCTCGTTCCTCGGCATGCAGGCGATCCTCGTCCTGTACTTCGCCGCCACCGTCGCCGACGGCGGCCTCGGCATGGACCCGGGCAACGCCGCCTCGGTCTCCGCCGCCTACGGCACGCTCGTCTACCTCGTCTCGGTGGCCGGCGGCTGGCTCGCGGACCGCATCCTCGGCTCGTACCGCGCGGTCCTCTGGGGCGGCATCCTGATCGCCTGCGGCCATTACGCCATGGCGGTGCCGACCGCCGCCATGACCTGGGTGGGCCTGGGCCTGATCAGCGCCGGCACCGGCCTCCTGAAGCCGAACGTGGCGACCATGGTCGGCAAGCTCTACCGGACGGACGACGACCGCCGCGACGCCGGTTTCGCGCTCTACTACATGGCGATCAACATCGGCGCGTTCGCCGGACCGCTGATCACCGGCTGGCTCGCCGACCACAAGGGCTACCACTGGGGCTTCTCGGCCGCCGCGATCGGCATGACCTTCGGCCTGATCCAGTACGTGGCGGGCCGCCGTCACCTGGCCGGGCGCAAGCACTCCGCCGAATTCGCCCTCGCCCCGGACGCCATGCGCCGGGCCGTCCGGCTGATCGCCGTCGGGACGGTCGTGACGGCCGCCGTCGCCGTGGTCCTCGCCCTCGCGGGCTGGCTGACCATGGACCGGGTCGTGGACCTGCTGACCCTGATCTCGGTGATCGCGCCCGTCGTCTTCTTCTGGGTGATGTTCACCAGCCCCCGGGTCACGGCGGAGGAGCGCGGCCGCCTCAAGCCGTACATCGTGCTCTTCCTGGCCTCGGTGGTGTTCAACTTCATCCTCTTCCAGGCGTACTCGACGATGATCCTGCTGGCCTCCACCAACGCCCGCACGACCATCCTCGGCTTCGACTTCCCCGCCAGCTGGTACGCCTCCGCCCTCGGCGCCTTCGAGGTCCTCCTCGCGCCCGTCGTGGCCGCCGTCTGGGCCCGGATGGGCCACAAGCAGCCGCACGCCTCCAACAAGATCGCCTTCGGCGTGATCCTCGGCGGCCTCTCCTTCCTCCTGATGGTCCTGCCGACCTCCGGGCACGCCGACGACACGTACCAGATGGCCGCCTGGTGGATCGTCGGCTCGTACCTGCTGCTCGGCCTCGGCGACGTGCTCCTGGAGACCTCCGGGATGTCCGCCACGAGCAAGCTCGCCCCGAAGGCCTTCTCCAGCCAGACGATGTCGCTGTGGTTCCTCTCGCTCGCGCTCGCCAACGGCATCCAGGCCCAGACCGTGAAGCTCTACGACGACGTCTCCAAGCCCGTGTACTTCGGCGTGAACGGCGCCGTGGCCGTCGCCGTCGGCCTCGCCGTGATCGCCCTGGCGCCCTGGCTGCGCCGCACCATGCACCCCGTCCACTGAGGCGACCCCGAGGGGACCCGATGACGAAGCCGAAGATCCGAACCGACTTCCCGTACGAGACCCGCCACGAGGACGTCCGCATCCCGCTCCCGGACGGGACGCGGCTGTACGCCCGGATCTGGCGCCCGGTCACCGAGGAGCCCGTACCGGCCCTCCTTGAGTACCTGCCGTACCGCCTCTCCGACTGGACCGCGCCCCGCGACTGGCAGCGGCACCCCTGGTACGCGGGCCACGGCTACGCCTCCGTACGGGTCGACGTCCGCGGCCACGGCAACAGCGAGGGCCTCCCCGGCGACGAGTACGACGCCGTCGAGCTCGCCGACGGCGTGGCCGTCGTGAACTGGCTCGCCGAGCAGCCCTGGTGCACGGGCAAGGTCGGCATGTTCGGCATCTCCTGGGGCGGCTTCAACTCGCTCCAGATCGCCGCCCTCGCCCCGGAACCCCTCAAGGCGATCGTCACCGTGTGCTCCACCGACGACCGGTACGACAACGACGTCCACTACATGGGCGGCTCGGTCCTCGGCGTCGACATGCACGCCTGGGCCGCCACCATGCTCGCCTTCGTCTGCCGGCCGCCCGACCCCCGGTACGCGGGCGAGGAGTGGCGCAAGCGGTGGCTGAAGCGCCTGGAGGCCGTGGACCCGCTCATCCACACCTGGCTCGCCCACCAGACCCGCGACGCGTACTGGCGGCACGGCAGCGTCTGCGAGGACTACTCCGCCATCGGGGCCGCCGTGCTCGCCGTGGGCGGCTGGCACGACCCGTACCGGGACACCGTCCTGCGGCTCGCCGAGCACCTCCCCCAGGACCGGGTGCGCGGCATCATCGGCCCCTGGTCCCACCAGTACCCGGACCGCGGCCTGCCGCCGGGGCCCGCGATCGGCTTCCTCCAGGAGACCCTGCGCTGGTGGGACCACCACCTCAAGGGCGTCGACAACGACGTGATGGCCGAGCCGCTGCTGCGCACCTGGATCAGCGAGTCGCACCCGCCGGCCACCGTGTACGAGGAGCTGCCGGGCCGCTGGGTCACCGACCCCGCCTGGCCGTCCCCGAACGTCACCCCCGTCACGTACGCCTTCCAGGGCGCCCCGGTCGTCGTCGACTCCCCGCAGCAGACCGGCATCGACGCCGGCCGGTTCTTCCCCTTCGGCAACGACGCCGACCTGCCGCCGGACCAGCGCGAGGAGGACGCCCACTCGGCCTGCTTCGACTTCCCCGTCCCCGAGGACGGCGGCCCCATCGAGATCCTCGGCCGCCCGTCCGTGAGCCTCCACCTGCAGACGCCCGCACCGACCGGCCAGGTCGTCGCCCGGCTCTGCGACATCGCCCCCGACGGCTCCTCCACGCTCGTCACGCGCGGCGCGCTGAACTTCTCCGCCCGCTACGGCCGCGACCGGTCCGTGGAGGCGCAGATCGGCGAGTGGGAGAGCTTCGTCTTCGAGCTGAACGGCATCGGGCACACCTTCCCGCCCGGCCACCGGGTGCGGCTCGCGGTCTCCTCCACGTACTGGCCGTGGATCTGGCCGCAGCCGGACGCGGCGGGCTTCACGCTCGACCCGGCGGGCTCCTCCCTCACCCTGCCGGTCCGCCGCCACACGGAGGACGCCGTCGAGTGGGACGAGCCGGAGCAGTCCGAGCCGCTGGGCGTCGCCTACCCGCGCACCCTGGAGGAGCCGCGCCCGGAGCGGGTCGTGGTGCGGGACGTCGCGAAGGGCGAGTGGAAGCTGGAGGTCGACCCGAAGTACGGGGGGACGCGGGTGTACCCGGACGGCCTGGAGTTCACCGAGGACGCGGTGGAGACGTACACGATCGACGAGGGCGACCCGTTGTCCGCGCGGACCCGCTCGGAGTGGTCGATCCGGCTGCACCGGCCGGAGATGGCCTGGGACGTCACGGTCGACACGCGCTCGGAGATCTCCTGCGACGCGGACTCCTTCCACACGGCGAACGAGGTCGTGTGCAAGGAGGGCGGCGAGGTCGTCTTCCACCGCACGTGGGAGAAGAGCATCCCGCGCACGGCGGGCTGAGGTCGGCTGCCGGACACGCGCGAAGGCGCCCGCACCGGGGTCGGTGCGGGCGCCTTCGTCATGCCTTACGCGGCTGCTTACGCGTTCGCGCCGGCCTTGCGGCGGCGGGCGAGGACGAGCGCGCCGGCGCCGAGGGCGACGGCCCCGGCGGCGGCCAGGCCGAGCGGCAGGGTGTCGTTGGCACCGGTGGCGGCGAGGGCGCCGTCGTTCACCGGGGTGTTCGACGAGCCGCCCTGCTGGGTGGTGTCGCCGTTGCCCGTGGAGGTGACGGTCGGCGCCGGGGTGGGCGTCGCGGTCGACGGGGAGGGCTCCGGGGACTCCGTCGCCGAGGTGGGCTTCGGGGACGGCTTGTCGCCCTTGGCGGCGAGGATGTCGAAGTCGGCGGTCGCGTACTGCTCGCCGAGACCGCAGCTGCCGTCGTTGTTCTCGTACACGCCGACGGCGAAGGCGACACCGGGGCCGGCCGGGGTGTCGCTCTCCAGGGTGAGGCGCAGCTTCACGTCCTTGGAGCCGCCCTTGACCAGGTCGCCGACCTCGATGGCGTCGTGCTCCTCGGTGACCTTCGTCCACTCCAGGACGTCGGCGGAGGACCACTCGATGGAGATGTACTCCTTGAAGTCGCTCTCGTCGTCGATGTCCTCGGCGCTGTCGGGCAGGGCCGCGGCGTAGGCGAGGGCGCCGACCTGGTCGAGGGTGCGGTCGGAGGTGTTGCTGACGCGCAGCGAGAAGATCGCGCTGGTGCCGGCGGTGACCGACTTCGGGCCGCTCAGGGCGACCTTCACGGAGTCGTCCTCCTCGCAGTCGCTGAGGCCCTCCTCCAAGGCGGCCGCCAGGGCGTCCTCCGCGTCGGCGAGCTCCTGCTTGGCCACCACGATGTCGACGTCGATGAGCCCGACCTTCCGCGCGAGGGCGACACGCGCGTCGTCGTAGGCGGTGTCCGCGTTCGTCAGACGGAGGTCGGCGGCGCTCTTGCCGGCGGCGGCGGCCTCGGCGGCGGTCTTCGCGGCGGTGACGGCCTGCTCGGCCGTCGCGATCTCCTCCGGAGTGGCGGTGCTGCCGGTCTCCTTCAGCTTCGCCAGGGCCTCCTCGGCGGTGACGAGCGCCGCGTCCGCGGTGGCCTTCGCGGTCTTGGCGGCCTCGACGGCGGCCTTGGCCGCGGCGAGCTCGGTCTTCAGAGCCTCGTCGATCTTGTCGTCCTTGATGTCCTGCACGGCCGCCTTGCGCTTGGCCTTGAGGTCCTTGAGCTTGGCCTCCGCCTCGGCGACGGCCTTCTCCAGCTCCTCGTACGAGGGCTTGTCGGCCTCGTCGGACGCGGGCTTCTGCGTCTGCGTGCCGCCCGGCTTGGTGTCGGCGAAGGCGGGCGCGGCGGAGAGGAAGACGACCGGGGTGGTCACGGCGGCGGCCACGGCGGTCGCGAGGATGCGACGGATCTTCACAGTGCGGGACCTTTTTCCTGGTCAGGAAGGGGAGAGACATACGGGGCGCGCGCCTGCGGTCACTTCACGCGGCGCGATACCACCGTGATCGTATGGCCGAGAACGCCCCTGAGGGAGGGCTGTTCTCGCGGTTCTGGGACGAGCGCAATCCCCGTCGGCCACATAAACCGCACGAAGACGGACAGTTGCCCACGGAGGCCGCACTTTCTGTGTGATCCATGTCATCAGCGCCCGGCGGCAGGCCCCGTAACGTGTCCCCCACACACGTGGAAAGCGAGGCACGCACAGATGTCCGAGCACAGCCCGCTCGACCTGGCCGAGGGCGATCCCTTCGGCCCGCACAACCTCCCGTACGGCGTCTTCTCCACCGCCGACGAGCCCGAGCGGCGCCGGCTCGGTGTCCGGATCGGCGGGTACGTGCTGGACGCGGGCGCCGCGGCGCACGCGCTCGGCTCGCCCTACGCGGCGCTGCTCGCCCGGACGAGCCTGAACCCGCTGCTCGCGGCCGGGCGGACCGCCTGGCGCGATGTGCGCCGGGCGCTCACGGCCTGGGTGACGGTGCCCGCGCACCGGGCGGACATCGAGCCGCTCCTGTACCCGCTGGACGCGGTGACGCTGCACCTGCCGTACGAGGTCGCGGACTACGTCGACTTCTACGCGAGCGAGCACCACGCGACGAACGTGGGCCGGATCTTCCGCCCGGACGGCGACGCGCTGACCCCCAACTGGAAGCACCTGCCGATCGGTTACCACGGTCGCGCGGGCACGGTCGTGGTCTCCGGCACCGATGTCGTACGCCCTTCCGGGCAGCGCAAGGCGCCGGCGGACGCGGCTCCGGTCTTCGGGCCCTCGATCAAGCTGGACATCGAGGCGGAGGTCGGCTTCCTCGTCGGCGCCCCGTCGGAGCTGGGGAAGCCGGTCGCGCTCGGCGACTTCCGGGAGCACGTCTTCGGCCTGTCGCTGCTCAACGACTGGTCGGCGCGGGACGTCCAGGCCTGGGAGTACGTGCCGCTGGGCCCGTTCCTCGGCAAGTCGTTCCAGACCTCGGTGTCGGCGTGGGTGACGCCCCTGGAGGCGCTGGACGCCGCCAGGACCGCCCCGCCCGCGCGGGACTTCCCGCTGCTTCCGTACCTGGACGACGCGGCCGAGGAGGAGCCGGGCGGCTTCGACGTGCGGATCACGGTGGAGATCAACGGCGAGGCCGTGGCCGAGCCGCCGTTCTCCACCATGTACTGGACGGCGGCCCAGCAGCTCGCCCACATGACGGTGAACGGCGCCTCGCTGCGCACGGGCGACCTGTACGGCTCCGGGACGGTGTCCGGGCCCGAGGTCGGCCAGCGCGGCTCGCTCCTCGAACTCACCTGGAACGGCCGGGACGCGATCGAACTGGCCGGTGGCAAGCGGACGTTCCTGGAGGACGGCGACGAGGTCGTGCTGACGGCCTGGGCGCCGGGCCCGGACGGCACGCGGGTGGGGCTGGGCGAGGTCCGGGGCCGGATCGTTCCTTCCGCCTGAGCCGTACCGAGTCGTACTCAGTCGTACTGAGTCGTACGGCCGTCAGCGCACCCGCCACAGCGCGGGGACGTTCGGCGGCTCCCAGCCGGCCTGGGCCGTGTGTGCCTGGAGGCACGCGTAGCCCAGGCCGCCGTACGTGACGGCGTCCCCGGCCTTGTAGGCGGTCCCGGCGGCCCAGGTGCCGCCGGGAGACCCCGTGGCCGTGGGCGTGGGCGTGGGCGTCGGCGTGGGGCTCGGGCCGGGGTCCTGCGGCACGTTCAGGACGAAGTCGAAGGCGGCCTCCCTGGCCCCGCCCGCGTCCCGGACGGTCATGAGCAGCCGCGGGTCGAAGATCGTGTCGGTGTTGTTGCGGGGTTCGCCCGGGAAGTACAGCTGGGTGGTGAGCACGGGCCTGCCGGGGGCCTGGAGCTTGACGTGGATGTGCCGGGTGCGGCCCGGGTAGAGGCCGGGCACGATGGTGGTGAGCTTGAAGGCGCCCTGCGCGTCGGTGAACTGGTGGCCGCGGAAGCGGAATCCCGAGTTGTCGTAGGCGCCGTTGGTGTCGGCCTGCCAGAAGTCGAGCAGGACGCCCGATATCGGTTTGCAGGCGAGGCCGAAGACATAGCCGCTGACGGTCAGCCGCACGCCGGCCGTGCCGGACTCCAACAGGCTGGTCCGCAGTGGGGAGTTCGGCTTGAAGTACGGGCCCTCGGTCTGCGGCGGGGTCGGATCGTCGCCGTCGTCGCACGCCGGGGTGAGCGCGGGCGCCGACTCGCCGGCGGTGAGGGTGCGGGCGAGCGCGGGGACGCCCATGAGCACCGCGGGCGCCGCCATGCCGGCGGCGAGCGCGGCGCGCAGCACCGCCTTGCGGGTGATGTGTCCGGTGCTGGTCTCGTGGTCCATGCCTGCTCCTCCTGCGGGGGCGGGGGTGGCGGGGATGGCAACGAACCTAGGGCCGCGGGCCGTCGACTTCGAGGGACGGAACACGGCGGTCGTGGTGTTTTCGGAAGTGCCCCGGGCTGTGGCCCGTCTCGCGGCGGAAGAAACGGCAGAAGTAGGCGGGATCGTCGAAGCCGACCCGGGCGGCGATCTGGCGGATCGTCAGTCCCGTGCCGATCAGGAGGCGTTGTGCCTCGCGCGTGCGGGCCTCCCGGAGCAGCGCGCCGGGGGTGCGGCCGGTGGCGGCCCGTACGGCCTCGGTGAGGTGGCCGGGGGTGACCCCGATCCGCTCGGCGCACTCCCGTACGGAACGGGCCGCCGCCGCCCGGTCGTCGGCCGTGTCCGCTCCGGTGGCGGCGACGAGGCGGGCGAACTCCTCGGCGACGGCCCCGGTCCTGCCGGTCGGCGCCCCGCCGTCCGGGCCGGGCAGTCGTGCCGTACGGACGAGGAGGACGCGCAGCAGGGACCGCAGGACGGTCGCGAAGCCGGCGGCGCCGTGCCCGTACTCCTCGGCGAGTTCGGCCATCAGTCGGGCGGTACGGGCGTGGGTGGGCCCGTCGAGGGTGAGCCAGGGGCGCTCGCCGAGGCGGCGCAGCAGGTCCCGGTCGCCGGGGTGGTCGAGGAGGAACTCCTCGGTGAAGAGGACGACGGTGCCGTCCAGGCCGCGGGCGTCCTCCCAGTGGTGGACCTGTCCGGGCACGATCACGGCCAGGTGGGGCGGGCGGAGCTCCCAGCGGGCCAGGTCGACGACGTGGGCGCCGGTCCCGGCGGTGACGTGGACGATCTCGTAGAAGGTGTGGCGGTGCGGGAAGGCGGCCCGCGACAGGGGGCCGACGGCGTCGAAGCTTCCGGCGGCGAAGGGCACGTCGTCGGGGAGGCGCAGTTCCAGGCGGTGGACGGGCGGGTCGCCCGCTCTGGGGGTGGCGCAGGGAGTCCCTGGTAAGACGGTCGAGCCGCGCATCGTGGCGCTTCCTCCCGGTGAGTGGTACAGACCATTCGGGGCGGATTCCACGATGCCACGGGCACCTCCCGCCGGTCACCCCCGCGTGCGGCAGCCCCGGCGGATGCGGAAGGGGCCCGGCTCGCGATGAGCCGGGCCCCTCCTCGCACGCACGCGCACGGCTACCGGACGAAGACGCTCGCCTGGTTCGCCAGGTCCAGGAAGTACTGCGGCGCGAGGCCGAGCACCAGCGTGACGACCACACCCGCCGTGATGGTGAGCGTGGTCAGGGCCGAGGGCACGGCGACCGTGGGGCCGTCCGCCTTCGGCTCGCTGAAGAACATCAGCACGATCACCCGGATGTAGAAGAACGCGGCGATCGCCGAGGAGAGCACGCCGACCACGACGAGCGCGCCCGCGCCGCCGTCCGCCGCCGCCTTGAAGACCGCGAACTTCCCGGAGAAGCCGGAGGTCAGCGGAATGCCGGCGAAGGCGAGCAGGAAGACCGCGAAGACCGCCGCGACGAGCGGCGAACGGCGCCCGAGACCGGCCCACTTGGAGAGGTGGGTGGCCTCGCCGCCCGCGTCCCTGACCAGGGTGACGACGGCGAACGCGCCGATCGTCACGAAGGAGTACGCCCCCAGGTAGAAGAGGACGGACGAGATGCCGGCGGGGGTGGCGGCGATGACACCGGCCAGCAGGAACCCGGCGTGCGCGATGGACGAGTAGGCCAGGAGCCGCTTGATGTCGGTCTGGGTGATGGCGACGATCGCACCGCCCAGCATGGTGACGAACGCGATGCCCCACATGACCGGCCGCCAGTCCCAGGTGAGGCCCGGCAGCACCACGTACAGCAGGCGGAGCAGCGCGCCGAACGCGGCGACCTTGGTCGCGGCGGCCATGAAGCCGGTGACCGGGGTCGGGGCGCCCTGGTAGACGTCCGGGGTCCACATGTGGAACGGCACGGCGCCGACCTTGAAGAGGAGCCCCGCGAGGACCATGGCGAAGCCGATGAGCAGCAGGGCGTCGTTGCCCATGGTGTCGGCGAGCGCCGGGTCGACGGAGGCCAGGGTGCCGTCGACGACGTTGGCGATGGTGGCGTACGAGACGGAGCCCGCGTAGCCGTAGAGCAGGGCGATCCCGAAGAGCAGGAACGCCGAGGAGAAGGCGCCGAGCAGGAAGTACTTGACGGCCGCCTCCTGCGACATCAGCCGCTTGCGGCGGGCGACGGCGCAGAGCAGGTACAGCGGGAGGGAGAAGACCTCCAGGGCGACGAAGAGCGTCAGGAGGTCGTTGGCCGCCGGGAAGACGAGCATGCCGGCGATCGCGAAGAGCGCGAGCGGGAAGACCTCGGTGGTGGTGAACCCGGCCTTGACGGCCGCCTTCTCCTGCTCGCTGCCGGGGACGGCGGCGGCCTCGGCGGCGAAGGAGTCGACCTTGTGGCCGTGGTCGGCCGGGTCGAGCCGGCGCTCGGCGAAGGTGAAGACCGACACGATCGAGGCGAGGAGAATGGTGCCCTGGAGGAAGAGGGCGGGTCCGTCGACGGCGATGGCGCCCATGGCCGCGATCTGGGCCTTGGTGGAGCCGTAGCCGCCGGCCGCGAGGCCGACGACGGCGGCGAAGGCCGCGGCGAGGGCGAGGACCGACAGGAAGACCTGGGAGACGTACCGGCCCTTGCGGGGCACGAAGGCCTCGACGAGGACGCTGAGGATCGCGGCGGTGAGCACGATGAGGACGGGCGACAGCTGCGTGTACTCGATGTGCGGTGCCGGGATCTTGTTCAGCGGCTCGACCGCCGCCGTCGTCCACAGGCTGTGGACAGCCGTTGTACTCACTGGGCGGCCTCCACGTTGGGCACGGTGGGCTGGGGGTCCTTCTGCTGGACGTCGGACATGGTGTGCTGGACCGCCGGGTTGACGATGTCCGTCAGCGGCTTCGGGAAGACGCCGAGGAAGATCAGGACGGCGATCAGCGGGACGACCACCGCCAGCTCGCGCACCCGCAGGTCGGGCAGCTCGCGCACCTCCTCCTTCACCGGCCCGGTCATCGTCCGCTGGTACAGGACGAGGACGTAGAGCGCGGCGAGGACGATGCCGGTGGTGGCGATGACGCCGGCCACCGGGTACCGGGCGTAGGTGCCGACCAGGACCAGGAACTCGCTGACGAACGGCGCGAGTCCGGGCAGCGACAGGGTCGCGAGACCGCCGATGAGGAAGGTGCCGGCGAGCACCGGGGCGACCTTCTGCACACCGCCGTAGTCGGCGATGAGCCGCGAGCCGCGCCGGGAGATCAGGAAGCCGGCGACGAGCATCAGCGCGGCCGTCGAGATGCCGTGGTTGACCATGTAGAGCGTGGCACCGGTTTGGCCCTGGGTGGTCATCGCGAAGATGCCCAGGATGATGAAGCCGAAGTGCGAGATCGACGCGTAGGCGACAAGACGCTTGATGTCCCGCTGGCCGACGGCGAGCAGCGCCCCGTACACGATGCTGATGAGCGCGAGGACGATGATCGCCGGGGTGGCCCACTTCGAGGCCTCGGGGAAGAGCCCGAGGCAGAAGCGGAGCATCGCGAAGGTGCCGACCTTGTCGACGACGGCGGTGATGAGGACGGCGACCGGGGCGGTCGCCTCCCCCATCGCGTTCGGCAGCCAGGTGTGCAGCGGCCAGAGCGGCGCCTTCACCGCGAAGGCGAAGAAGAAGCCGAGGAAGAGCAGCCGCTCGGTGTTGGTCGCCATGTCGAGCGAGCCGTTGGCCCTGGCCTCGGCGATCTCGGTGAGCGAGAAGTTCCCCGCGACCACGTACAGCCCGATGACCGCGGCCAGCATGATGAGGCCGCCGACCAGGTTGTAGAGCAGGAACTTGACGGCCGCGTACGAGCGCTGGGCCGCCGCGTTCTCGTCGGAGCCCGAGTGCGCCCGGTCGCCGAAGCCGCCGATGAGGAAGTACATCGGGATGAGCATGGCTTCGAAGAGGACGTAGAAGAGGAAGACGTCGGTGGCCTCGAAGGAGAGGATCACCATCGCCTCGACCATGAGGATCAGGGCGAAGAAGCCCTGGGTCGGGCGCCAGCGCGAGGACTTGGTCTCCAGGGGGTCGGCGTCGCGCCAGCCCGCCAGGATGATGAAGGGGATCAGCAGGGCGGTGAGCGCGATGAGCGCCACCCCGATGCCGTCCACGCCGAGTTCGTAGCGGACGCCGAAGTCCTTGATCCAGGCGTGGGACTCGGTCAGCTGGTACCGATCGCCGCCGGGCTCGAACCGTACGAAGACGACGGCGGCGAGCACGAGCGTGGCGAGCGAGACGAGCAGCGCCAGCCATTTGGCGGCGGTGCGACGGGCGGCGGGGACGGCGGCGGTGAGGATCGCACCGGCCGCCGGCACCGCTGCCGTCAGCGTAAGGAGCGGGAGAGACATGGGAGTTACACCGCCCTCATCAGCAGGGTCGCGGCGATCAGCACCGCAGTACCTCCGAACATGGAGACCGCGTACGTGCGGGCGTAGCCGTTCTGGAGCTTGCGCAGCCGGCCGGAGAGTCCGCCGACGGCGGCCGCGGTGCCGTTGACGACGCCGTCGACCAGGGAGTGGTCGACGTAGACGAGCGAGCGGGTGAGGTGCGTGCCGCCGGTGACGAAGACGGCGTGGTTGAAGTCGTCCTGGAGCAGGTCGCGGCGGGCGGCCCGGGTGAGGAGCGAGCCGCGCGGGGCGACCACCGGGACGGGCCGGCGCCCGTACTGGAGCCAGGCGAGGCCGACGCCGATCACCATGACGGCGACGGTGGCGGTGGTGACGGTCGCGGCGCTGAGCGGCGAGTGGCCGTGGGCGAAGCCGGTGACCGGCTCCAGCCACTCGACGAACCCGGCGAACTCGAAGTAGGCGCCGGCCGCGACGGACCCGACGGCCAGCAGGATCATCGGAATCGTCATGGACTTGGGCGACTCGTGCGGGTGCGGCGGGTTGCCGTTCTCGTCGTCCTGCCAGCGCTTCTCGCCGAAGAAGGTCATCAGCATCACGCGGGTCATGTAGTACGCGGTGATGGCCGCGCCGAGGAGGGTGACCGAGCCGAGGATCCAGCCCTCGGTGCCGCCCTTCGCGAAGGCCGCCTCGATGATCTTGTCCTTGGAGAAGAAGCCGGACAGACCGGGGAAGCCGATGATCGCGAGGTAGCCGAGGCCGAAGGTGACGAAGGTGACCGGCATGTACTTCCGCAGGCCGCCGTACTTCCTCATGTCGACCTCGTCGTTCATGCCGTGCATGACCGAACCGGCGCCGAGGAACAGCCCGGCCTTGAAGAAGCCGTGCGTCACGAGGTGCATGATCGCGAAGACGTAGCCGATGGGGCCGAGGCCGGCCGCCAGGATCATGTAGCCGATCTGCGACATCGTCGAACCGGCCAGCGCCTTCTTGATGTCGTCCTTCGCGCAACCGACGATCGCACCGAAGAGGAGCGTGACCGCGCCGACGACGGTGACGACGAGCTGCGCGTCCGGCGCCGCGTTGAAGATGTCGGCGGAGCGGACGATCAGATAGACACCGGCGGTCACCATCGTGGCCGCGTGGATGAGGGCCGAGACCGGGGTCGGGCCCTCCATCGCGTCCCCGAGCCAGGACTGCAGCGGCACCTGGGCCGACTTGCCGCAGGCCGCGAGGAGCAGCATCAGGCCGATCGCGGTCAGCGTCCCCTGGGACGCCTCGCCGGTCGACGCCAGGACCGGCCCGAAGGCGAAGGTCCCGAAGGTGGTGAACATGATCATGATGGCGATCGACAGGCCCATGTCGCCGACCCGGTTGACCAGGAAGGCCTTCTTCGCGGCGGTGGCCGCGCTGGGCTTGTGCTGCCAGAAGCCGATCAGGAGGTACGAGGCGAGGCCGACGCCCTCCCAGCCGAAGTACAGGAGCAGGTAGTTGTCGGCGAGGACGAGCAGGAGCATCGCCGCGACGAACAGGTTGAGGTAGCCGAAGAAGCGGCGGCGGCGCTCGTCGTGCTCCATGTAGCCGATGGAGTACACGTGGATGAGCGTGCCGACCCCGCTGATCAGCAGGACGAAGGTCATCGACAGCTGGTCGAGCTGGAAGGCGATGTCCGCCTGGAAGCCCTCCACCGGGATCCAGGTG
The DNA here is from genome assembly GCF_042268445.1 of Streptomyces sp. NPDC056169. Taxonomy (NCBI): domain Bacteria; kingdom Bacillati; phylum Actinomycetota; class Actinomycetes; order Kitasatosporales; family Streptomycetaceae; genus Streptomyces; species Streptomyces sp. NPDC056169. The sequence continues at coordinate 91,583 of NZ_JBHJUO010000019.1, forward strand.
TACAGCGACTGGTGCAGCGCCCGGTCGTCGGCGCTCTTGCCGAGCATGTCGGCGAAGAGCGCCAGGCCGATGACGAAGGTGACGGCCGCGAGCAGGGTGCCGAGCCAGTGCCCGGACTTGTCGAGCCGCCGGCCGCCGCAGAGCAGGACCGCGGCGCCGAGCAGGGGCACCCCGACGAGCAGCGCAATGAGATTTTCCACGGGTCAGCCCCTCACAGCTTCATCAGGCTGGCGTCGTCGACCGAGGCCGAGTGGCGGGCACGGAAGACGGACACGATGATCGCGAGCCCGACGACGACCTCCGCGGCGGCGACGACCATCGTGAAGAACGCGATGATCTGGCCGTCGAGGTTTCCGTGCATGCGGGAGAAGGTGACGAACGCGAGGTTGCAGGCGTTGAGCATCAGCTCGACGCACATGAAGACGACGATCGCGTTGCGCCGGATCAGTACCCCGGCCGCACCGATGGTGAACAGCAGGGCCGAGAGGTACAGGTAGTTGACGGGGTTCACCGGGTGGCCTCCTCTTCGTCCCGGTCCCGGCCGAGGCGCTCCTCGGAGCGCTGCTCCAGGGCCTTGAGGTCGGCCAGTGCCTCGCTGGACACGTCCCGGATCTGGCCCCGCTTGCGCAGGGTCTGCATGACGGTGAGCTCCGACGGGGAGCCGTCGGGCAGCAGACCGGCGACGTCCACGGCGTTGTGCCGGGCGTAGACGCCGGGTGCGGGCAGCGGCGGCACGTGCGTGCCCTGGCGGACGCGCTGCTCGGAGAGCTCGCGCTGGGTGCGGGCCGGCTCGGTGCGCTCGCGGTGGGTGAGCACCATCGCGCCGACGGCGGCGGTGATGAGGAGCGCGCCGGTGATCTCGAAGGCGAAGACGTACTTGGTGAAGATGAGGGCGGCGAGGCCCTCGACGTTTCCGCCGCGCGCGGAGTTGGCCGCGCCGAGGCCGTTGAACTCGGTGAGCGAGGCCTGGCCGATGCCGGCGATCAGCAGGACGCCGAAGCCGAGGCCGCAGGCCGCGGCCCACCAGCGCTGGCCCTTGATGGTCTCCTTCAGGGAGTCCGCGGCCGTGACGCCGACCAGCATGACGATGAAGAGGAAGAGCATCATGATCGCGCCGGTGTAGACGACGATCTGGACGATGCCGAGGAAGTACGCGCCGTTGGCGAGGTAGAAGACCGCCAGGATGATCATCGTGCCGGCCAGCGACAGCGCGCTGTGCATGGCCTTCTTCATCAGGATCGTGGCGAGGGCGCCGGCGACGGCGACGGTGCCGAGGACCCAGAACTGGAAGGCCTCGCCGCTCGACGTGGTGTACGCCGCGAGGTTGGCGCTCATGCGTCCGCCCCCTCCGGCTCGCCCTGCTCGCCCTTGGAGACGGCGACCTGCTGGACGGTCCCGGGCGCGGCCTCGGTGACGAGGCCCCGGTAGTAGTCCTGCTCGGTCATGCCGGGGAAGATCGCGTGCGGCGAGTCGACCATGGTCTCCTCCAGGCCCGCGAGGAGCTGCTCCTTGGTGTAGATCAGGTTCTCGCGGGAGGAGTCGGCCAGTTCGAACTCGTTGGTCATCGTCAGCGCGCGTGTGGGGCAGGCCTCGATGCACAGCCCGCACAGGATGCAGCGGGCGTAGTTGATCTGGTAGACGCGGCCGTAGCGCTCGCCGGGCGAGTAGCGCTCCTCCTCGGTGTTGTCCGCGCCCTCGACGTAGATGGCGTCGGCGGGACAGGCCCAGGCGCACAACTCGCAGCCGACGCACTTCTCCAGACCGTCGGGGTGACGGTTGAGCTGGTGCCGGCCGTGGAAGCGGGGCGCCGTCGTCTTCTGCTGCTCCGGGTACTGCTCGGTCAACCGCTTCTTGAACATGGCCTTGAAGGTCACGCCGAAGCCGGCCACCGGATTCTGGAAGTCAGACACCGTCCGTCTCCTTTCCCTCACTCGCAGTAGCAGTATCGGAGGCGCCACTGACAACGAGGTCCCCCTCGCGCCGCGGCCTGCGCCGGGGCACGGGCGGCAGGGACTGTCCGGGCTTGGGCGGTACGGGGAAGCCTCCGGCCATCGGGTCGAAGGTCCGCGCGTCCTCGGGGGCCTCCGCCTCGGCCTTCGCCTTCCTGTCGCGGAACGTGTCGAAGAGGAAGGACAGCAGCAGCAGTCCGAGGACGACACCGGCCACGTACAGGACGATGTTGGAGAAGGCGATGTTCTCGTTCCGCAGGGCCCGGACGGTGGCGACGAGCATGAGCCACACCACGGAGACCGGGATGAGGACCTTCCATCCGAGCTTCATCAGCTGGTCGTAGCGGACGCGCGGCAGGGTGCCGCGGAGCCAGATGAAGAAGAAGAGGAGCAGCTGCACCTTGAGGACGAACCAGAGCATCGGCCACCAGCCGTGGTTCGCGCCCTCCCAGAAGGTGGAGATCGGGTACGGGGCCCGCCAGCCGCCCAGGAAGAGCGTCACCGACACGGCCGAGACCGTCACCATGTTCACGTACTCGGCGAGCATGAACATCGCGAACTTGATGGACGAGTACTCGGTGTTGAAGCCGCCGACGAGGTCGCCCTCGGACTCCGGCATGTCGAAGGGGGCGCGGTTGGTCTCGCCGACCATCGTGACGATGTAGATGATGAACGAGACCGGCAGCAGGATGACGAACCAGCGGTCCGCCTGCGCCTCGACGATCGCCGAGGTCGACATCGACCCGGAGTAGAGGAAGACGGAGGCGAAGGCCGCGCCCATGGCGATCTCGTACGAGATCATCTGCGCGCAGGACCGCAGGCCGCCGAGGAGCGGGTACGTGGAGCCGGAGGACCAGCCGGCGAGGACGATGCCGTAGATGCCGACGGAGGCGATCGCGAGGACGTACAGCATCGCGATCGGCAGGTCGGTCAGCTGCATCGCCGTGCGGTGGCCGAAGATCGAGACCTCGTTGCCCGCCGGGCCGAAGGGGATCACGGCGATGGCCATGAACGCGGGGGCGGCGGCGATGATCGGCGCGAGGATGTAGACGACCTTGTCGGCCTTCTTGACGACCAGGTCCTCCTTGAGCATCAGCTTGATGCCGTCCGCGAGGGACTGGAGGAGGCCCCAGGGGCCGTGCCGGTTGGGGCCGATGCGCAGCTGCATCCAGGCGACGACCTTGCGCTCCCACACGATGGAGAAGAGCACGGTGATCATCAGGAAGGCGAAGCAGAAGACGGCCTTGATCGCGACGAGCCACCAGGGGTCCGTGCCGAACATGGACAGGTCTTCGGCGGCGAGGACGGTGTTCATTCCTGGACCTCCGTCGTGGCGGCCGCGCCGATGCGGACCAGGTCGCCGGGGTGGGCGCCGGTGTCGGAGTAGACGCCCGCGCCGGCCGAGTTCAGCGGGAGCCAGACCACGCGGTCGGGCATCTCGGTGACCTGGAGGGGGAAGGTGACGGAGCCGGCCGGTCCTGTGACCTCCAGGGTGTCGCCGTCCTTGACTCCGGTGTCGGCGGCGGTGGCGGCCGAGAGCCGGGCGACCGCCGCGTGGCGGGTGCCGGCCAGGGCGGTGTCGCCCTCCTGGAGGCGGCCGAGGTCGAGGAGCAGCCGGTGTCCGGCGAGGACGGCCTCGCCGTCGCCGGGCCGGGGCGCGGCCTGACCGGGCTCGGAGGGCTCGGAGGCCCGCTCCTCGGTCCAGCGGCCGAGCCGGTCCAGCTCGCGCCGTGCGGACCGCAGGTCGGGCAGGGCCAGGTGGGCGTCCATGGCGTCGGCGAGCATGTGGAGCACGCGCGCGTCGGCCGGGGCGAGCGGCCTGGTCATCTGCTCGGGCTTGAGCGCGGCCTCGAAGAGGCGTGCCCTGCCCTCCCAGTTGAGGAAGGTGCCGGGCTTCTCGGCGACGGCGGCGACCGGCAGGACGACGTCGGCGCGGTCGGTGACCTCGCTCGGCCGCAGTTCGAGCGAGACCACGAAGGCCTCGTCGAGCGCGGCACGCGCGCGTGCCGGGTCGGGCAGGTCGTTGACCTCGACGCCGGCGACGAGCAGGGCGGCGAGTTCGCCGGTGGCCGCGGCCTCCAGGATCTGGCCGGTGTCGCGGCCGTAGCGGTGCGGGAGTTCGCGGACGCCCCAGGCGGCGGCGACCTCCTCCCGCGCGCGCGGGTCGGTCGCGGGCCGGCCGCCGGGCAGCAGGGTCGGGATCGCGCCCGCCTCCACCGCTCCGCGTTCGCCGGAGCGGCGCGGGATCCAGACGAGCCGGGCGCCGGTGGCGGCCGACGCGCGCAGGGCGGCGGTGAGCGCGCCGGGCACGCCGGCGAGGCGCTCGCCGACGGCGATGACGGAGCCGTCCGTGCGGAGGGCCTCGACGGCGGCGAGTCCGTCGCCTTCGAGGCCGACCCGGGAGGTGAGGGCGTCGAGCCACTCGGTCTCGGTGCCGGGTGCGGCGGGCAGCAGGGTGCCGCCCGCCTTGTCCAGGCCGCGGGTCGCGTGGGAGGCGACGGCGTAGGTCTTCTGCCCGTGCTTGCGCCAGGCCTTGCGGAGCCGCAGGAAGACGCCGGGGGCTTCCTCCTCGGACTCCAGGCCGACGAGGAGGACGGCCGGGGCGGCTTCGAGCGAGGTGTACGTGACGCCCGTGCCGTCCAGGTCCCTGCCCCGCCCCGCGACGGCGGACGCGAGGAAGTCGGCCTCCTCGCCGGAGTGGACCCGGGCCCGGAAGTCGACGTCGTTGGTGTCGAGGGCGACCCGGGCGAACTTGGCGTACGCGTAGGAGTCCTCGACGGTCAGCCGGCCGCCGGCGAGGACGCCGGTCCGGCCGCGGACGAGGCCGCGTGCGGCGGCCTCCAGGGCCTCGGGCCAGGAGGCGGTTTCGAGCTCACCGGTCTCCTGGTTCCGCACGAGCGGGGTGGTGAGCCGGTCGCGCTGCTGCGCGTACCGGAAGCCGAAGCGGCCCTTGTCGCAGATCCACTCCTCGTTGACCTCGGGGTCCTCGGCGGCGAGCTTCCGCATGACCTTGCCGCGCCGGTGGTCGGTGCGGGTGGCGCAGCCGCCGGCGCACTGCTCGCAGACGGACGGCGAGGAGACCAGGTCGAAGGGGCGGGAGCGGAAGCGGTAGGCGGCCGAGGTGAGGGCGCCGACCGGGCAGATCTGGATGGTGTTGCCGGAGAAGTACGACTCGAAGGGGTCGCCCTCGCCGGTGCCGACCTGCTGGAGCGCGCCGCGCTCGATCAGCTCGATCATCGGGTCGCCCGCGACCTGGTTGGAGAAGCGGGTGCAGCGGGCGCAGAGCACGCAGCGCTCGCGGTCGAGGAGCACCTGGGTGGAGATCGCTACGGGCTTCTCGTAGGTGCGCTTGACGCCGTCGAAGCGGGATTCGGACTGGCCGTGGGACATGGCCTGGTTCTGCAGGGGGCATTCGCCGCCCTTGTCGCAGACCGGGCAGTCCAGCGGGTGGTTGACGAGGAGCAGCTCCATCACGCCGTGCTGGGCCTTCTCGGCGACCGGGCTGGTCAGCTGCGACTTCACCACCATGCCGTCGGTGCAGGTGATGGTGCAGGACGCCATGGGCTTGCGCTGGCCCTCGACCTCGACGATGCACTGGCGGCAGGCGCCGGCGGGGTCGAGGAGCGGGTGGTCGCAGAAGCGCGGGATCTCGATGCCGAGCTGTTCGGCGGCGCGGATGACCAGCGTCCCCTTGGGGACGGAGATCTCGACGCCGTCGATGGTCAGCGTGACGAGGTCCTGGGGCGGGAGCGCCGCCTCGCCGCCCCCGGAGGGGGCAGACGTGGTGACTGTCATGCGTTCACCTCCGTGTGGTCTGCGCGCCGGTCGGCCCAGACGGTCGACCTGGCGGGGTCGAAGGGGCAGCCCTTGCCCGTGATGTGCTGCTCGTACTCCGCGCGGAAGTACTTCAGCGAGGAGAAGATCGGCGAGGCGGCGCCGTCGCCGAGGGCGCAGAACGACTTGCCGTTGATGTTGTCGGCGATGTCGTTGAGCTTGTCTAGGTCGGACATCTGCCCCTTGCCGGCTTCGATGTCGCGGAGCAACTGGACGAGCCAGTAGGTGCCTTCGCGGCACGGGGTGCACTTGCCGCAGGACTCGTGGGCGTAGAACTCGGTCCAGCGGGTGACGGCCCGGACGACGCAGGTGGTCTCGTCGAAGCACTGGAGGGCCTTGGTGCCGAGCATGGATCCGGCGGCGCCGACGCCCTCGTAGTCGAGGGGCACGTCGAGGTGCTCCTCGGTGAACATGGGGGTGGAGGAGCCGCCGGGGGTCCAGAACTTGAGGCGGTGGCCCGGCCGCATGCCGCCGCTCATGTCGAGGAGCTGGCGCAGCGTGATGCCGAGGGGGGCCTCGTACTGGCCGGGGGAGACGACGTGCCCGCTGAGCGAGTAGAGCGTGAAGCCCGGGGACTTCTCGCTGCCCATCGAGGTGAACCACTCCTTGCCGCGGTGGAGGATCGCGGGAACGGACGCGATGGACTCGACGTTGTTCACGACAGTGGGGCAGGCGTACAGACCGGCGACCGCGGGGAAGGGGGGTCGCAGCCGGGGCTGGCCGCGACGGCCTTCGAGCGAGTCGAGGAGGGCGGTCTCCTCGCCGCAGATGTACGCGCCGGCGCCGGCGTGCACGGTGAGTTCGAGGTTCAGTCCGCTGCCGAGGATGTCCTGGCCGAGGTAGCCGGCGGCGTAGGCCTCGCGGACGGCCTCGTGGAGGCGGCGCAGGACGGGCACGACCTCGCCGCGGAGATAGATGAACGCGTGCTCGGAGCGGATCGCGTAGCAGGCGATGATCATTCCCTCGATGAGGGAGTGCGGGTTGGCGAAAAGGAGCGGGATGTCCTTGCAGGTGCCGGGCTCGGACTCGTCGGCGTTGACGACGAGGTAGTGGGGCTTGCCGTCGCCCTGCGGGATGAACTGCCACTTCATGCCGGTGGGGAAGCCGGCGCCGCCGCGACCGCGGAGCCCGGATTCCTTGACGTACGCGATGAGGTCGTCGGGGGTCATCGCGAGGGCCCGCTTCAGGCCCTGGTATCCCTCGTGCCGCTCGTAGGTCTCCAGGGTCCAGGAGTTGGGCTGGTCCCAAAAGGCGGAGAGGACGGGGGCGAGAAGCTTCTCGGGGCTGTTGTTGTTGTCGATCTCGGCCGCCAAGGTCATCACTCCCCCTCCTGACGGGTTGCCTCACCGCGCGGGTGAACGATTCGGTGGTGGGGCGCCTCTCCCTTGGAGAGGCGCAGGCCGACGAGGGAGGCCGGGCCGGCTCCGCCGGTGGCCTCGACGGCGCCGGGGCGCTCGTCGGGGAAGCCCGCGAGGATGCGCGCGGTCTCCTTGAAGGTGCAGAGCGGGGCTCCGCGGGTGGGTTCGACGGTCCGTCCGGCCCGCAGGTCGTCCACCATCTTCTTGGCGGAGGCCGGGGTCTGGTTGTCGAAGAACTCCCAGTTGACCATCACGACGGGTGCGAAGTCGCAGGCGGCGTTGCACTCGATGTGTTCGAGCGTGATCTTGCCGTCGTCCGTCGTCTCGTCGTTCCCGACGCCGAGGTGCTGCTTGAGCTCCTCGAAGATGGCGTCGCCGCCCATGACCGCGCAGAGCGTGTTCGTACAGACGCCGACCTGGTAGTCGCCGGAGGGCTTGCGCCGGTACATCGTGTAGAAGGTGGCGACGGCGGTGACCTCGGCGGTGGTCAGGCCGAGGAGGTCGGCGCAGAACCGCATGCCGGTACGGGTCACGTGGCCCTCCTCCGACTGCACGAGGTGCAGCATCGGCAGGAGCGCGGAGCGGGAGTCGGGGTAGCGGGCGATGATCGCCTTCGCGTCCTCCGTCAGGCGCGCGTGGACCTCGGCCGGGTAGGCGGGGGCGGGGAGCTGGGGCATCCCCAGGCTGACGTTCTCCGTCATCGGTCGACGCCTCCCATCACGGGGTCGATGGAGGCGACGGCGACGATGACGTCGGCGACCTGGCCGCCCTCGCACATCGCGGCCATGGCCTGGAGGTTGGTGAAGGACGGGTCGCGGAAGTGGACCCGGAAGGGGCGGGTGCCGCCGTCGGAGACGACGTGCACGCCGAGTTCGCCCTTGGGCGACTCGACGGCCGCGTAGGCCTGTCCCGCGGGGACCCGGAAGCCCTCGGTGACCAGCTTGAAGTGGTGGATCAGGGCCTCCATGGAGGTGCCCATGATCTTCTTGATGTGGTCGAGGGAGTTGCCGAGGCCGTCGGGGCCGAGGGCGAGCTGCGCGGGCCAGGCGATCTTCTTGTCGCCGACCATGACCGGTCCGGGCGCGAGGCGGTCGAGGCACTGCTCGACGATCCGCAGCGACTGCCGCATCTCCTCCAGGCGGACGAGGAAGCGTCCGTAGGAGTCGCAGGTGTCGGCGGTCGGGACGTCGAACTCGTAGTTCTCGTAGCCGCAGTACGGGTCGGTCTTGCGCAGGTCGTGCGGGAGGCCGGCGGAGCGCAGGATCGGGCCGGTGGCGCCGAGGGCCATGCAGCCGGTCAGGTCGAGGTAGCCGACGTCCTGCATGCGGGCCTTGAAGATGGGGTTGCCGGTGGCGAGCTTGTCGTACTCCGGCAGGTTCTTCTTCATGGTCTTCACGAACTCGCGGACGGCGTCGACGGCGCCGGGCGGCAGGTCCTGGGCGAGGCCGCCGGGGCGGATGAACGCGTGGTTCATGCGCAGGCCGGTGATCAGCTCGTACAGGTCCAGGATCATCTCGCGGTCCCGGAAGCCGTAGATCATGATCGTGGTGGCGCCGAGCTCCATGCCGCCGGTGGCGATGCACACCAGGTGGGAGGAGAGCCGGTTGAGCTCCATGAGCAGGACGCGGATGATGCTCGCCCGGTCCGGGATCTGGTCGGTGATGCCGAGGAGCTTCTCGACGCCGAGGCAGTACGCCGTCTCGTTGTAGAACGAGGTGAGGTAGTCCATGCGCGTGACGAAGGTGGTGCCCTGCGTCCAGGTCCGGTATTCGAGGTTCTTCTCGATGCCGGTGTGGAGGTAGCCGATGCCGCAGCGGGCCTCGGTGACGGTCTCGCCGTCGATCTCCAGGATGAGCCGGAGCACGCCGTGGGTGGACGGGTGCTGCGGGCCCATGTTGACGATGATGCGCTCGTCGTCGGCCTTGGCGGCGGACTGGACGACCTCTTCCCAGTCGCCGCCGGTCACCGTGTAGACGGCGCCTTCTGTCGTCTCGCGGGGAGACGCGTGGGAAGTGCTCACGAGTACGACCTCCGCTGGTCCGGAGCCGGGATCTGGGCGCCCTTGTACTCGACGGCGATGCCGCCGAGGGGATAGTCCTTGCGCTGCGGGTGGCCCTGCCAGTCGTCCGGCATCATGATCCGGGTGAGGGCGGGGTGGCCGTCGAAGACGATGCCGAAGAAGTCGTACGTCTCGCGCTCGTGCCAGTCGTTCGTCGGGTAGACGGCGACGAGGGACGGGATGCGCGGGTCGGCGTCGGGCGCCGAGACCTCCAGGCGGATCAGCCGGCCGTGGGTGAGCGAGCGCAGGTGGTAGACGGCGTGCAGCTCGCGGCCCTTGTCGCCCGGGTAGTGGACGCCGGAGACGCCGGTACAGAGCTCGAAGCGGAGTGCCGGGTCGTCGCGCAGGGTCCGGGCGACCCGGACGAGGTGCTCGCGCTCGATGTGGAACGTGAGCTCGTCGCGGTCGACGACCGTCCTCTCGATGGCGTTGGCGGGGAGCAGTCCCTGCTCCTCCAGCGCGCCTTCGAGTTCGTCGGCGACCTCGTCGAACCAGCCGCCGTAGGGGCGGTTGGCCGGGCCGGGGAGGCGGACCGAGCGGACGAGGCCGCTGTATCCGGACGTGTCGCCGCCGTTGTTGGCGCCGAACATGCCACGCTGGAGGCGTACCTCCTCGCCGTGCTCCCCGCGCTGACCCGGCAGGTTCTGCTCGCTCAGCTCCTTCTCGGGGTTGGGTGTCTCGTCACTCACCGGAGCAGACCCTTCAATTCGATGGTCGGCAGCGCCTTGAGCGCCGCCTCCTCCGCCTCGCGCGCCGCCTCCTCGGCGTTCACGCCGAGCTTGGAGGTCTGGATCTTCTGGTGGAGCTTGAGAATCGCGTCGAGGAGCATCTCCGGCCGCGGCGGGCAGCCGGGCAGGTAGATGTCGACGGGCACGATGTGGTCGACGCCCTGCACGATCGCGTAGTTGTTGAACATGCCGCCCGAGGAGGCGCAGACGCCCATGGAGATGACCCACTTGGGGTTGGGCATCTGGTCGTAGACCTGCCGCAGGACGGGCGCCATCTTCTGGCTGACGCGGCCGGCGACGATCATGAGGTCGGCCTGGCGCGGCGATCCGCGGAAGACCTCCATGCCGAAGCGGGCCAGGTCGTACCGGCCGGCGCCGGTGGTCATCATCTCGATGGCGCAGCAGGCGAGGCCGAAGGTCGCGGGGAACACGGACGCCTTGCGCACCCAGCCCGCGGCCTGTTCGACCGTCGTCAGCAGAAAGCCGCTCGGGAGTTTCTCTTCGAGTCCCATAGGTGCCCCTCAGCCCCTCAGTCCCATTCCAGGCCGCCGCGACGCCACACGTAGGCGTAGGCGACGAAGACGGTGAGCACGAAGAGCAGCATCTCCACGAGCCCGAAAAGCCCCAGGGCGTCGAAGGTGACGGCCCAGGGGTAGAGGAAGACGATCTCGATGTCGAAGACGATGAAGAGCATCGCCGTCAGGTAGTACTTGATCGGGAAGCGGCCGCCTCCGACGGGCGTGGGTGTCGGCTCGATGCCGCACTCGTACGCCTCAAGCTTTGCCCTGTTGTACCGCTTTGGCCCGATAAGCGTGGCCATGACCACGGAGAAGATCGCAAACCCCGCACCCAGGGCACCGAGCACGAGGACGGGCGCGTACGCATTCACGCTCCTCGCTCCTTCCAGTCGTCCTTGACCGTTGGATCGCACGGCCGGACCGTGAAAGATCGCCCCCATGTGAGGCAGTTCACAAGCCCGGCTGCCCCGCATCTTATGCCCGCCCCTCTGTGATCTGCGACACGGGGTACAGCAACGAGTTTGTGATCTCCACCACCTGACGAAGGATCATGAAGCCGGATGAGGGGTGATCTTGTTGCGCGAAGCGCCCAGGTGATCACCAGATGTGACATCCGTACCGGAAGTCGCTGCTCGGAGGGGGTGCCGCACTATCAAGCCATGGCCCATACAGGCAAATTGGCGATGGGATGGATCAAGGTGATAAAGGAAGCCGCCGTCGCCCGGTCGGGGGGTCCCGTGTACGGAGGTGGACGCGTGCACCCGTTCACGAGCTCGCCTGTGACCTGCGTCACGCCCCACGAGGGTCCGAGGAAACGGGGCTTGGCCACAGACGTGAAGAGGTGGTAAGTGACGGGCAATTCGGACGTTTTATTGAAAACGCATGATCAAGGGCGCGATGACGCGTGCCCGATTTGCCCGTTACGGCGTCAATAAGGGCGCCAGAGAAGCGGATTCGGCCACTCCCCACGCAACTGTGGCGCAGCCCACGTTTCTTGAAGGGAACCACCAAGCCCTGATAGCGGTTGTTCCCATGTCCCACACCGCTCACATACCCAGCCACCGGAAGCCCCGCCGCAGCGCCTCGAAGCTCGCGCTCCGCGCAGGAGTTGCCGGTGGCGTCCTCGGCACCATCGCGGTGGCCGGTGCTGCCGGGCCGGCGTCTGCCGAGCCGGTGACCGAGACCATCGAAATGCCCACGCTCGGGTCCCTCGACACCGCGGGCCTGGCGAGCGCCGTCGCCGCCTCGGCCGAGACGTCCCAGCAGGAGGCCCTCGACCAGAGCCTCCAGGCCCAGGAGAACGCGGCCCTGCAGAAGGCCGCCAAGGAGGCCAAGAAGGCCAAGGCCGAGGCGGACCGCAAGGCCGAGGCCGAGCGCGCCGAGAAGGCCCGCGCCGAGGCCGAGGCCAAGGCTCAGGCCGAGCAGGAGCGCAAGGACGCCGAGGAGCGCGCCTCCCGCGACGCCGCGCGCACCCAGCTCTCCACCACCTCCACGAGCAACAGCTCGTCGGGCTCCGGCGTCTCGGACTCCGGCTCGGGCTCCGGTTCCTCCTCGGACAGCGGCTCGTCCACGGGCAGCAGCACCGAGACGCAGGCCCCCTCCGGCACCGCCGCCGCGATCGTGGCCTTCGCGCGCGCCCAGATCGGCGACGCGTACGTCATGGGCGGCACCGGCCCCAACTCCTGGGACTGCTCCGGCCTCGTCCAGGCCGCCTACGCCCAGGCCGGCATCGACCTGCCGCGCATCTCCGGCGACCAGTCGAGTCGCGGCACCTCCGTCTCGCTGAGCAACCTCCAGCCGGGCGACGTCCTGTACTGGGGCAGCCGCAGCGGCTCGTACCACGTCGCCATCTACGTCGGCGGCGGCAAGTACGTCGGCGCGCAGAACCCGTCCACGGGCGTCGTCGAGCGCTCGCTCGACTGGGACACCCCGTCGGGCGCCGTCCGGATCCTCTGATCCGACGCACCACGTGAGCCGAAGGGCCGTCACTCCTCGGGGGAGAGACGGTCCTTCGGCTTTTGTTCTGCTTCGGTAAGCTTCGGGCGTTATTTCCGGAATGCCTCGATGAGACGTGCGTAGCTGTCGCCGCCGTGACCCGCCTCCACCGCCGAGCGCATCAGGTCCAGGTGCAGGCGCGGCAGCCGCCCGTCCACACCCCGCGCCTCCCCCGCGTGCAGCAGGTGCCCGATGGCCGCCACCTGCACGTCGATGGTGGCGTCGTCTCCCGGGTACTCCCCCGCGTCGATCTGCTCGGCGTAGCCGCTCATGAACCAGGAGACGGTCTTCAGCCAGCGGTTCGAGACCTCCGTGAACCGCGCGGCGCTCACCCCGTCCGCGCCCGCGAGGGCCGTCGCGTGCAGCCAGCCGCCGAACACCGACCACATGAGGCCCAGCAGCCCCGCGTCGTAGAGCGAGGCGAGTCCGGCGTCGGCGCCGAGGTCGACCGGGTCCCCGAGCACGGCCAGGGCCGGACGGTGCGCGGCAAGGAGCTCCGGCGCGCCCGAGTAGAGGATCATGTTGGCGCTGTCGCCGATGCCGGGCGGGGTCGTCATGATCCCGCCGTCCAGGTAGCCGATGCCGTGCTCCGCCGCCCACTCCGCCTCCGCGCGGGCCTGCTCGGGCGAGCCCGAGGTGAGGTTGACGAGGACCTTGCCGCGCAGCGCCCCGGCCGCGGGGGCGAGCAGCTCGCGCACGGCCGGGTAGTCGAGGACGCAGACCAGGACGAGCTCGGCGCCCGCGACGGCCTCGGCGACATCCGCGGCGCGGACCGCTCCCCGGGCGACGAGGGGATCGGCCTTCTGCGCGGTGCGGTTCCAGACGGTGGTGGGGTGGCCGGCGGCGAGGAGCGCGGCGGCGAGGGCGGCGCCCATCTGGCCGAGGCCGATGACGGTGACGGGAGCGGGGATGGGGGCGGTGGCGGTGGCGGTGGCGGTGGCGGTGGCGGTGGCGGTGGCGGTGGCGGTGGCGAGGGTGGTGTTCTGCTTGCTCATGGGTTCCACGCTCGCAGCGGCGGGATCCGGCCGACAGTGGCGGAACTGACCCTGTGCGCACGGTTCCTGCCATAGCCTGGCGGTCATGAGCACAGGTCCGGGAGTCGTCGCCATCGCCGTCGTGCCGGACGGCGGGGTCGGTCTCACCCTCTGGGAGCTGTACGAGATCTCCATCGCGTCCGCGGTCTTCGGCATCCCGCAGCCGGATCTGGCCGATTCCTGGTACGAGTTGCGCCTCTGCGGCGACCTGACCGCGGCGCCGCCGCCGGGGCCGCTCTCCCTGCGCGTCACCCACGGCCTCGACGGGCTCGTCGGCGCGGACACGGTCATCGTGCCGTCCGTGCCCGAGGCGGTCGTCGACGACGGCGAGGAGGTGCCCGCCGAGCTGGTGGCGGCCCTGCGCGCGGCGGCCGACTCCGGCGCCCGCGTGGTCTCCCTGTGCACGGGGGCCTTCGCGCTCGCCGCCGCGGGGCTCCTCGACGGCCGGCGCGCGACCGCGCACTGGCAGCACACCGCGCAGCTCGCCGCCCGCCACCCCGAGGTGATCGTCGACGACTCCGTGCTCTACACCGACGAGGGATCGGTGCTGACCAGCGCCGGTGCCACCGCCGCGCTCGACCTGTGCCTGCACCTGGTCCGCAAGGACCTCGGCGCGGGCGTGGCGGGCCAGTTGGCCCGGCGGCTCGTGGTGCCCGCCCACCGGACCGGCGGGCAGGCTCAGTTCATCGAGACGCCGCTGCCGCCCAGCGACGACGACAGTCTCGGCCCGGTCCTCCAGTGGGCGACGGAGCACCTGGCCGAGCCGCTGACCGTGGAGGACCTGGCCCGGCGGGCCCGGCTGAGCACCCGGACCTTCCACCGCAGGCTCCAGGAGGCCTGCGGGACCACGCCGCTCCAGTGGCTGCTCCAGCAGCGGGTCGCGCGGGCGCAGACCCTGCTGGAGTCGACCGATCTGCCGGTGGAGCAGATCGGCGACCGCAGCGGTCTGGGCACCGCGGCCAACCTGCGGCGCCATTTCACCCGTACGGTCGGGGTCTCCCCGAGCGACTACCGGCGGGCGTTCAGGCCTTCGGGGCCCCCTTCGCGAGGCCGTTGACGCTTCAGTGGCGGAGGGCCTCGGCCGGCTCGATCCGGGAGGCCCGCCAGGCCGGGTAGAGACCGGCCACGACACCGGTGACCAGGCCGATCGCGGGGGCCGCGACGACGACCGCCGGGTGGACGACCGGGGTCCAGTCCCGGACGAGCGCCACCCCGATCACCGTGCACACGCCCAGGGCCGTCCCGACGAGCCCGCCGACCGCGCCCAGGGCCCCGGACTCCGTGAGGAACTGGACGGTGATGTGCCGGCCCCGGGCGCCCAGGGCGCGCCGCAGTCCGATCTCGCCGGTCCGTTCCAGGACCGCGACCAGGGTGGTGTTGGCGATGCCGACCGCGCCGATGACCAGACAGATCCCGGCGAGCAGCAGGAACAGCTGGTCGAGGTCGCCGGTGACGCCGGCCCGCAGCGTCCTCGGGTCCGGCGGCGGAACGGCCTTCAGGTACTCCGGATGGTCCGGGCGCAGCGCGACCGGGGCCTCGTCGGCGATCTGCCGGGCGGCCCCCGTCTCGGTCGCGACGAGCATCCGCGCCTCCCCGGCCCCGGGCGGCCCCCACATCCGCTCGGCGGTCGTCCGGGGCACGCTCACCGACATCAGCACGTCCGGCCTGCGTTCGACGTCGTCGACGATGCCGGCCACCACGAACGGCTCGTCCCCGATGAACACCGCCGGCCGGGTCTCCAGGGTGGTGATGCCGAGCCGGGCCGCGACGGACACCCCGATGACGGCGACCGGCTGCGCCTTCGCCGAGGCGAACTCGTCGTAGAGCCGGCCCTGCGCGAGGCGGGGGACGGCGGCGCGGAGCGCGCCCGGCGAGGCGGCGACCACGTCGACCGGTACGCCGTCCGCGCCGTCGCCGACGGGCGCGGCGCGGACGGTGACGTCCGGGCCGAGCCGGACCGTCCAGTAGACCCCGGCGGCCCGGACGCCGCCGAGCCGCTGGATCCGGGCGTCCGCGTCGGCGGGGAAGCCGGGGCCCGCGAACTCGTTCTGGTCCCGGGCGACGTCCTCGACGGTGACCTCGGTGGCGGTCAGCAGGTCGAAGCGGGAGTCGATCTGGGAGGACGTGGTCGCCGTCAGCCCGAGGATCGCGACGAAGGTGCCGACGCCGAGGACCGTGCCGAGCGCGGTGAGCACCGACCGGCCGGGGCGCTGGACCATGCCCGCGACGGCCTCGGAGAGCGCGTCGCGGGGGGTGAGGCGGGAGGGTTCGACGACCCGGCGGGCCCGGAGACGGCTTCTCATACGGGGCTCCGATCCGCGCGGGGTACGCCGTCCCGGGGAGCGCCTTCCCCAGGTCCGTCCCCGGGTACGCAGTCCCGGGGTGCGTCGCCCCTGGGCCCCTCGTCCCTCGGCTGTTCGCTCAGGACGCCGTCGCGGATCGTCACCGTGCGGCCGGCGCGGGCGGCGACCTCGCTGTCGTGGGTGATGACGACGACCGTCATGCCGGAGGCGTGGAGTTCGCCGAGGAGCGCGAGGACCGTCTCCGCGTTGCCGGAGTCGAGGTTTCCCGTCGGCTCGTCGCAGAGCAGCAGCGAGGGCCGGCCCGCCAGCGCGCGGGCGATGGCGACGCGCTGGCGCTCGCCGCCCGAGAGGCGGCCCGGGAGCGCGTCGACGCGGTGGGCGAGGCCGACGCGTTCCAGCGCCTCCCTGGCCCGGGTGCGGCGCTCGGCGCGGGGGACGGCCGAGTACACCATGGAGAGCATCACGTTCTCCATGGCGCTGCGGTGCGGCATGAGGTGGAACGCCTGGAAGACGAAGCCGATGCGGCGGCCGCGCAGGGCCGTGCGATCGCCGTCGGAGAGGGCGGCCGTGTCGATGCCGTCGAGGAGGTAGGTGCCCTCGGTGGGGGCGTCGAGGAGTCCGGCGACGTTCAGGAACGTGGACTTGCCGGAGCCGGAGGGACCGACGACGGTGACGAACTCGCCTTTCTTGATGGCGAGTTCACAGGGGCGCAGGGCCTGGACGGGCGGCGGCCCCGGGTAGGTGAGGCCGACCTGCCGGAACGCGATGACGGGGACGCCCGGATCACCCGGATCACCCGGACCGGCCGGGGCGGGCAGGGCGGGCGGTGGGCCGGGCTGCCGGTCCCGCCGGCGTCGTACGAACGGGCTCACGACGACCCCCGGCCGTCCGGGGCGGCGCCGTTGGCGGCCACCCCGGTGACGACCTCGGCTCCCTCCTCCAGGGTGCCCGCGGCGAGCGGGACGACCTCGACGTATCCGTCGCCGAGGGTGCCGGTGCGCACCTCCACCGGGGTGCGGCGGCCGTCTCCGGCCACGACGGTGACGAGGGTCCGGCCGTCCGCGCCCGCCGACACGGCGGTGACGGGGACGACGAGGGCCTCGCCGTCGGTGGAGGCCGCCTCGATCGTCAGCCGTACCTCCTGGCCGGCGAGGGCGGGCGGGATCTCCTTGTCGGGCACGGCGGTGAAGAGGAAGCCGGTGGGGCCGTTCGCGGGGGCGGCCGCGCCGTCCTGGCCTTCTCCGCCGCCGTCGGTGGGCGGGGTGTCGGCGCGCGGGCCGGTGGCGGTGTCGGCGACGGTCGCCACCCGGGCGGCGAGTTCGGTGCCGGAGGTCTCGTCGAGGACGCGGACCTTCTGGCCGGACCTGACCATGCCCTTCTGGTGGTCCTGGAGGTGGCCCTGGGCCAGGAGCCGGCCGGAGGACAGGGTCATCAGGGTGCCGGAGGCCGGGGAGCCGGGGCGCGCGGCGAGGGACGCGACCCGGGCGGGGAAGCGCTCCACGAAGACCACCTCCCCGGCGGGGACCATGGGTCCGGCGGCGGCCCACGCCTTGTCCAGGGCGGTCCGGGCGACGGCGAGGTCGGCGACGACCCGGTCGCGCGCCTTGCGGAGCGCCTTCACCTGCGCCTTGTCCTTGTTGTCGGCGAGGGCGTCCCGGGCGTCCTCGGCGGCGCGTTCGGCGGCGGTCACCGCCGCCGTGGCGCTGTCGACGGCGGCGCCGTCGTCGTCCTGGGCGGGCCGGGGGTCGTACCCGACGGAGGCGTAGAACTCCGCGACGGCGTTCTTGGTCCCGTCGCCGAAGGTGCCCTTCGGGTCGCCGCCCCGGCCGTGGCCGAGCGCGGCGAGCGCGGTCTGGAGCTGGGCGACGTCGTCGCCGGTCGCCCCCGGCTTGAGGTCGCGGTAGACGGGCAGCCGGCCCTTCAGTACGAGGACGGGGCGGCCCGATATCTCCAGGAGGACCTGCCCGGGGCGCACCGCGGCGCCGACGGCGGCCGGCGTCTTGGTGACGACGGGCGTCCCGCCCTCGCCGCCGGAGACGACGGGGGCGACCTGCACGGTCTGTCCGGCGGCGACGGTGCCGCGCAGGACGACGGTCTCGTGGAGGACGCGCCGCTCCACGGGCGCGGTGAGCAGGTCGGGCGGGGGTGCCTCGGCGTCGGCGGCGACCTGCGCGGGGGACTTGACGACCGTACCGGCGACGGCACCGGCGCCGATGAGCAGCACGGCGCCGACGACCAGGGCGCCGATCCCCGCGCGGCCGCGGCGGGTACGGGGTTCGCGGGAGGTGTCGCCGTCCCCGCCGACGACCTCAGCCACCGTCGACCGCGTTTCCCTGGCCTCCCTGGTCCTCCCCCGCCACCGGGCGGCACTTGCGGAGGATCTCGGGGAGCTTCTCGTCGTACTTGACCGCCTCGCTCTCCGGCAGCCGGCCGGTCTTCGGGTCCGGGTCGGGATAGTCGGGGAATCCGTTGCGCCGGACGCACTCGGAGACGGCCTTGTCCTGCTTCAGCTGCGCCTGGTCGACGGGCGGTTCGGTGGGCATCAGGCTCTTGCACGCCTTGTCGGCCTCGCGCTGCGCCTGCTCGCTGTTGGCGTCCTTGTCGACCCGCCGGGCGCCTCCCTCCGACTCCACGAGCTTCAGTCCGTGCTCGGCGAGGCAGTCGTAGAACGGGGCGAAGGCGGCTTCGACCGAGGACGTCGGGTCCGGACGGGCGGCGGCGGGGCCGGTGTCGGTGTCGGGGTCGCCCCCGCACCCGGTGAGCGCGAGAGCGGCGAGGAGCAAGGGGGCGGCCAGCGAACGTCTCATCGGTGCACGTCCTTATCCGGGGGTCCCGATGCCGGGGCTTCCCGATACGGGGGCGGCGCTCGGGGCCGGTGGCGTGGTGCGCCTCCACGGCTCGGCGCGGAACAGGCCGGGCGGCTCGTACGGCTGCTCGACCGGGGCCACTCTAGCCACACGGAAGAGGGGACGCCTCTTCCCTCAACTGGCATGCCGTACACACGTGTTGTCCACGATTTAAGCCATGGCGCGGAAGATTCACCGGACTTGACATAGTCGCGGGAGCGCCGCTTGGCCAATTCCCCGCCGGTGGCGTCTACTTCCCTGTCGTCGTCACGCAGGCACCGACTGTCACATGGCTTACATGGTGCGTGACAGCCCTCCCCGTACCGAAAGGCAAGGACATGAAGAACACCGCTCTCCGGCGCGCCCTCGGCACCGTCGTGGTCCTCGGCACCCTCGGAACGGGCGTGCTGGCAACCGCCGGCAGCGCCTCGGCCGTGACCCGGGACGGCTACCTGGACATCCGGGAGTTCGGCCTGTTCTACAACTCGTCCCTCGGCGGCTCTTTCCTTGACCTGTACATGGCAGACGGCGATCTCGCCAACGACCGGTTCATCAGCCCCGGCCCCGGCCAGGGGTACACCGTGGGCAACAACGCCGCCTCGTACTTCAACAAGGACAAGGTCACCTGGTACGTCTACACCGGCGCCAGCGCCGGTGGCATCGAGGGCTGGATCCCCGCGGACCGCTTCGGCACCTTCTCCGAGACGTTCAAGAACGAGGTCTCCTCGGTCTACCACTTCAAGGCCCGCTGACCCCTCCCTCCCCCGCCTCGCCTTCCCGGAGCCCCCTTCATGCGTCCCCGCCGTCCACTCACCGCCGCCGCCCTCCTGCTGAGTACGGCGCTGCTCACCGCGTGCTCGTCGGGCGAACCGGGCGACCCGGGCCGACCGGGAGGACAGGGCGGCCAGGCCGTCTCCGCCGGTGCGAAGCCGCCGTCCGACCCGGCCAAGGTGCCCGCCGCGCAGCTGGTGTACCCCCTGGACCCGTACAAGACGTCGAACGAGCAGATCCGCAGCCTGGAGAAGGCACAGGACCTGCTGACGGCGGACTGCATGAAGCGGTTCGGGTTCACGTACCGGCCGCCGGTCCGGCCCCTGCCGCGCACCAGGAGCACCTGGTCGCGGTACGGGGTCACGGACGAGACGACGGCCGCCCGGTACGGGTACGTCAAGCCCGGCGTCGGCCCCGGGCCCGGCAAGGCGGCCGAGGGCTCCCTCTCCTCGTCCGAGCAGCTGGCCCTGCACGGCCCGCCGCTCAAGTCCAAGCCGGGCGGCGGCATGGTCCTTCCCCCGACCACTCTGGAGGAGTCCCGGAAGACCGACAGCGGCCGGACGGTCGGCGGGCAGAAGGTGCCGGTCGGCGGCTGCGGCCGGGAGGGCCACCTCCGGCTCTACGCGGAGAAGAAGGACCCCGTGGACCTGCTCTACGTCTTCGGGATGGAGTCGGAGGCGTTCTCCCGGGCCAAGGAGGACCCGAAGGTGGCGAAGGCCCTCAAGGCCTGGTCGGCGTGCATGGCGGAGAAGGGGTACGGCGTCACCGACCCCGTCTCGCCGCAGAAGGCCCTCGGCCTGAGGTCCGAGGCCGAGTTCGGCAACGCCAGGGCGATCGCCGCCGCACGGCAGGACGTCGCCTGCAAGAAGCGGACGGATCTGGTGGCCCTCTGGTACACCTCCGAGGTCGGGTTCCAGAACGAGCTGATGAACCGGCACGCCGAGACGCTGAAGCAGGTCAGGACCGAGCTCGACGAGCGGATCAGGAAGGCGGCCTCGGTCAACCGGTGACACGGCGAAGGGCCCTCCTCCCGCGGGAAGAGGGCCCTTTTCGTTCGCGCGCTTCAGGCCTTCGGGGCCACCTTGGTTCCACCGAGGTAACCATCGGACGAGAATTTTCCTACCGACGGTGTTACGTTTTAGGCATGAGCAGTCACGTGGCACCCCAGGCCGTCGAGCGGGCCGGCAAGAGATCCGTGTCGCTCGCCCAGTCATTGATCAAGGAAGTAGAGGAACGCGCCGGCAAGAGCGGGTTCTCCTCCGTTGTGGCCGAGGCCCTGGAGGAATGGCTCGCCGCGCAGAAGCTCCGCGAGGTCGTGACCGCCGACCGCAAGGCGTTCGGCCCCGTCTCCGCCGAAGCGCGGCGGCAGGCGGAGCAGGAGTGGTAAGCAAGCGCCTCAAGATCAAGGCAAAGAGCGAGGGCACGCTCGTCCTGGACGCCCAGGGGCTTTCACTACACGTCGACGGCGACGAGAGGATGCGTGCGCGCATTGAGGTCGCTCAGCAGAGCGGCCGACGCGTGGCGCTGTCCGCACTGACGCCCTTGGAGGTGCGCCGAACAGGAGAAGCCGCCAAGCGACTCCAGTTCCTGCTGTCCCGGTTCGACGTGAAACCGGTCAACGACGCGGTGACGGGCGCCGCAGCGAAACTGCTGGACGCCTCGGGCCTTGACGGACACGAATGCCTCGTGGACGCACTCGTGGTCGCCACGGCCGCACTCTGCACTCCCCCGGTACTCCTCGTCACGTCTGACAAGTCGCACATCCCGGCGCTGTGCAAGGCCGCCGAGGAGCTTCCGGGCTCGCCGACGGTAAAAATCGTCAACGTGTGACGGCCCAACGCCACGAGCCGGGCCGCTCGACTGTCCAGCGAGCGTCCCGGCCTTGAACGGTCAAGCTCGGGGTGCCACCTTCGAGAGGCCGTTGATGATGCGGTCCATCGCGTCGCCGCCCGTCGGATCCGTGAGGTTCGCCAGCATCTTGAGGGTGAACTTCATGAGGAGCGGGTGGGTCAGGCCGCGCTGCGTCGCGATCTTCATGACCTTCGGGTTGCCGATGAGCTTCACGAAGGCGCGGCCCAGCGTGTAGTAGCCGCCGTAGGTCTCCTTGAGGACCTGCGGGTAGTTCCGCAGGGCCAGCTCGCGCTGCGCGGGGGTCGCGCGGGCGTGCGCCTGGACGATGACGTCGGCCGCGATCTGGCCGGACTCCATGGCGTACGCGATGCCCTCGCCGTTGAACGGATTGACCATGCCGCCCGCGTCGCCGACGAGCAGCAGGCCCTTGGTGTAGTGCGGCTGGCGGTTGAAGGCCATCGGGAGGGCGGCGCCGCGGATCGGCATCGTCATGTTCTCCGGGGTGTATCCCCAGTCCTCCGGCATCGAGGCACACCAGGCCTTGAGCACCTCGCGCCAGTCCAGCTCGCGGAAGGCGGAGGAGGAGTTGAGGATGCCGAGGCCGACGTTGGACGTGCCGTCGCCCATGCCGAAGATCCAGCCGTAGCCGGGGAGCAGCCGGTCCTGCGGGCCGCGCCGGTCCCACAGCTCCAGCCAGGACTCCAGGTAGTCGTCGTCGTGGCGGGGCGAGGTGAAGTACGTGCGGACGGCGACGCCCATCGGGCGGTCCTCGCGGCGGTGCAGGCCCATGGCGAGGGAGAGCCGGGTGGAGTTGCCGTCGGCGGCGACGACGAGCGGGGCGTGGAAGGTGACCTCGCGCTTCTCGTCGCCGAGCTTGGCGTGGACGCCGGTGATGCGGCCGGTGCGGTCGTCGACGATCGGGGCGCCGACGTTGCAGCGCTCGTAGAGGCGGGCGCCGGCCTTCTGGGCCTGGCGGGCGAGCTGCTCGTCGAAGTCGTCGCGCTTGCGGACGAGCCCGTAGTCCGGGTACGAGGCGAGCTCGGGCCAGTCGAGCTCCAGGCGGACGCCGCCGCCGATGATCCGCAGGCCCTTGTTCCGCAGCCAGCCGGCCTCTTCGGAGATGTCGATGCCCATGGAGACGAGCTGCTTGGTGGCGCGGGGGGTGAGGCCGTCGCCGCAGACCTTCTCGCGGGGGAACGCGGTCTTCTCCAGGAGCAGGACGTCCAGTCCGGCCTTCGCCAGGTAGTACGCGGTGGTGGAGCCGGCCGGGCCCGCCCCGACGACGATCACATCAGCGGTGTGCTCGGAGAGGGGCTGCTCGGTCACGACGGAGTCTCCCGGAAATTCGGTGTTGAGGACGTATCGCAGTCTATGGGGGGCGGGTGCGGGGGAAGCGGAGGGTCACCCCACCGCTTTCCCACAGGGTGAACACGTGTTCCCCTGTGCGGAACGTGATGGCAGATTGATCATCCGTGACCGACTTCCGATTCGATATACGGCGGGGCGCGCTGATCACAGCCGTCCTCGCCCTCCTCTGCTCGCTGTTCTACGTGCTGCCCGCGAACGCCGAGTCCACCGACTTCGCCGACTGCCCGGCCGACACGCTCTGCCTCTACTCCGGAGCCAAGGGGACCGGTGAGCGGCGCGACTTCACCGACCTGCAGAACCTGGAGAGCTACGCCCCGGCCTGGGACGGCAAGACCCTGTCGGCGAAGAACAACACCGACCTCTGGGCCTGCGTCTACGGCGACCCCGCGTACGGCGGCGCCCTGCAGACCGTCAAGCCGGGCAACGCCGACGCGTACGCGGCCGGCGCCGTCCGCTCCCACAAGCTGGTCCCGGCCCGCGCCCGCTGCTTCACCGGCTACGAGCGCTGCCCCGACAACCGGGTCTGCACCTTCCCCGAGCCGAACGGCCGCGGCGCGATGACCGTCCACCTCCCGAAGACCGACCCGACCACCCGGAACTACGGCAACAGCTACGGCACCGGCGCCATGCCCAAGTCCGTCTGGAACCGCACGCAGAAGCACGTCTGCTTCTACCCCGAGCCGACGTTCACCGGCAGCTGGACCGACCCGGACGACGCCACGAAGTACGGCGCCTACGTCGTCCTGCGCGGCGACAGCATCACCGTCCCGGCGCCGTTCGCCACCTCCATCCGCTCGCACGAGCTCGTCAACGGAACGGCGGAATGCCAGTGACCGGGAACCGCCTCCGCCCCTGGGTGGCCATGGCCGCCGCCCTCGGCGCCGCCCTCACCCTCACCTCCGCCGCCGCACACGCCGACGTACCGGCGGCCGACCCGCTCGCCAACTGGACGAAGGGCACATCGGTCAAGATCACCGCCGGGGTCACCCACACCACCTGGACCGAGAAGGTCCTCGCGGACGGAACGAGCCCCGACAACCGGGCCAAGCCCCGGATCCTCCAGGTCGTCGAGATCGACCCGACCGCCGGGGGCCTCACCCTGGAGAGCACCATCGGAACGAGCGGCGGATCGGCCGAGGTGGTGACCGACCAGCTCACCCAGGTCTCCAACACCGTGGCCCGCCGCCCGTACGCGGGCGTCAACGGCGGCCTCTTCCAGCCGGAACCCGCCGGGGCCGGCGTCGCGGACACCGCGGCGCACTCCAGCGTCTCGGCCACCGACGGCGTCCTGCACAGCTCCAGCTGCTGGAACGGCGGGAAGGGCAGTACCGGCGCGGTGATCCAGTACGGCACCCCGTACATCACCAAGCTCCTCACCGACCTGAAGCTGACCGGGCCCTCCGGCGAGACGGTGCGCGTCGACGACTTCAACCGGACCCCGGGCCGGCCCCCGCACTGCGCGCGCGACGCCGAGGACACGCAGGTGACCACGAAGCCGTCCGTCTTCACCGACCCCGACGAGATCGTCGTGTTCACCGACGACTACGGCCTTCCCGTGCCCAAGCCCGGCACCGACCCGACCATCGCCGCCACCGCCGACGCCGGCTTCGAGGTCGTCGTCGACGCGCACGGCGTCGTCACCCAGGTCCGCGAGGGCCGCGGCGGGACCACCGTCCCGGAGGGCGGCCGCGTCATCCAGGGCATCGGCACCGGGGCGCAGTGGCTCCGCGAACGGCTCGCCGTCGACGACCGGGTGACGATCGACCAGAAGCTCCACGACGTCACCCTGAACCGCGACATCCCGCTGGACGAGTCGGTCGACGTCGTCAGCTCCTTCCACCAGCTGCTCCGCGACGGATCGATCCCCTCGGAGCTGCCCAACTCGTGCAGCGAGCCGAGGACCGGCAAGGACGGCACGACCCAGATCTGCATCGACTCGCGCACGGCGCTCGGCACCAACGTCTACGGACGCCCGGTGCTCGTCACCCTCAGCGGCGAGACCGTCCCGAGCGGCGACCTCACGACCAACGAGGACGGCGCCTACCTGCGGGACTTCGCCACCCTCCTGGACGCCCCCGGCCTCGGGATCATCGACGCCATCAACCTGGACGGCGGCGGCTCCACGACCCTGGTGACACGGCCGCTGACGGACATGGCCGTGAACACCCCGCCGACGGACCGGGTGGGCGGCAAGTACGTGTACCGGAAGGTGGCGGACTCGGTGTACGCCGGGGTGGGCGGCTACGGCATGTACGCGAAGTAGCCGCCGACCGCTCAGACGGCCTTGAACCCCCGGTGGAGGGCGACGATCCCACCGGTCAGGTTCCGCCAGGCCACCTTCGACCAGCCGGCCTTCTGGAGCAAGCCCGCCAGGGTCGGCTGGTCCGGCCAGGACTGGATGGACTCCGCCAGGTACACGTACGCGTCGGGGTTCGAGGAGACGGCACGCGCCACCGGCGGCAGCGCGCGCATCAGGTACTCCTCGTACACCGTGCGGAACGGCCCCCAGGTGGGGTGCGAGAACTCGGAGATGACGACCCGGCCGCCCGGCTTCGTCACCCGGTACAGCTCGCGCAGCGCCTGCTCGGTGTCCTGGATGTTCCGCAGCCCGAAGGAGATCGTGACGGCGTCGAAGACGTCGTCGCGGAAGGGCAGCTTCGTGCCGTCGCCCGCCGTGAACGGCATCCACGGGTGGTTCTTCTTGCCGACCTGGAGCATCCCGATCGAGAAGTCGCAGGGCACGACGTACGCGCCCGCGCGCGCGAAGGGCTGCGAGGACGTGGCCGTACCCGCCGCCAGGTCGAGGATCTTCTGCGCGGGGCGCGCGTCGACCGCCTTCGCGACCTCCTTGCGCCAGCGGCGGTCCTGGCCGAGCGAGAGCACGTCGTTGGTGAGGTCGTAGTTGGCCGCGACGTCGTCGAACATGGAGGCGACTTCGTGCGGCTGTTTGTCCAGGTTGGCTCGGGTCACGGGACCCATTCAAGCAGCCGCCCGAATCTCTTCCCGTACCGCTTCAACCTTTCGGGCCCGGCGGTGCTCAAGGACGGTCGGAAGCGCTCTTCGGAGGCGCTGTCCGGGACCGAGAGGAGCAGGGGTGCGATGGCAGTGCCGACCGAGGTGAGACCCGTGGGGGTGAACGTGGGACCCGACGGGGGACCGGACGTGGGGACGGCTGTGGGGACGGACGTGGGGACGGTCGCGGGGTTCGAGGAGTTCGCCCGCTCCGCGCAACAGCGGCTGTACCGGACGGCGTACCTGCTCTGCGGGGACGCGGAGGGCGCCCGGGACCTGACCCAGACCACGCTGGCCAAGCTGTACCAGCACTGGCGGCGGGCGGGGGCCGCCGATCATCCGTACGCGTACGCCAAGACGGTGCTGACCCGCACCTTCCTGTCCGAGCGGCGGCGCCGGCTGCGCGATCTGCTCGCGCTGACCCGGACCGGGGGCACGGAACCGGCACCGCCCGCCGACCACACCGATCTGCGGGTGACGCTGCTCGGCGCACTCGCCGAGCTCCCGCCCCGGGCACGGGCGATGGTCGTGCTGCGCTACTGGGAGGACCAGAGCGTGGCCTCCGTGGCGACCCTGCTGCGGTGCAGCGAGGCCACGGTCAAGAGCCAGTGCTCGCGTTCGCTCGCCCGACTTCGCGTACGCCTGGCGGATGCCGGGCTCTCGATCACGGAAAGCTGAGGTCCACCGTGGAGAACAACGACGGCACCGCTCTGTTGCGCGACGCCATGGACCGCACGACGGACGGTCTGCCCCCGCTGCCCGACCTCGCCCCGCTCGCGGTGCGCGAGGGCCGCAGGCGACGGACCCGGTCCCGGCTCGCGGTCGGGGCGGCTGCCTTCGCCGTGGTCACGGCGGGGGCCCTCGGCCTCACGCTGCTGCCGGGCCCGGGGGCGGACGTCGCCGGGGTGGCGAAGCACGTCGACGCCGAGGCCGAGGCCGAGCGGGAGCGAGCCACGGAGCACCAGCGGAAGACGGCGGCGCTCCTCGACGAGCTGCTGCCCGCGAAGGTCACCGACATCCGGCCGGTGGAGGGCCAGGTGGCCGAGTACCGGATCACGGTGGACGGCCGGCCCTTCATCATGACGGTCTCGGTGCGGCCGATGTCGGCTTCCCTCCTCCAGGACTGCCGCGACTGCGAGAAGGACACGAAGCTGAAGACCGGGCAGATCGTCGAGTGGGCTGACTTCAAGGCCGTGCAGTACTGGTACGGCAAGAGCCGGGTCGCGCTCTCCGTGTTCGGGGAGGGAGCGGCGGTGCCGCTGACGGCACGCGACCTCTCCGCCCTGACCGGAGACCCCCGCTTCCTGGACCTGGTGAAGGCCCGGAACGCGCATCCGCTGGAGCCGGAGGAGCCGCTCAACGGAGGCCTGACACGACCCCGCACGAAACTCTGAACGGACCCGGGACGGACCCGGCACGGACCCCGGAACGGACCCGGGACGGCTCAGCGGGCGCGGTAGACCAGCCGGCCGCCGATCACGGTGGCCACGCAGGTCGACGGGCCGAGCCGGACCAGGGCCGCCCGGTCCGGGACGTCGAAGACGGCGAAACGCGCCGGGCCCCCCGGGGCCAGACCGGGCAGGAGGATCAGCGGCGCCGGCGAGAAGGACGGGCCGGCCGGGAGCTTGTCGGGGCGGCGGCCGACGGCCAGACCGGCCCGGCGCACGGCGTCCGCCGCCGCCTGGCCGCGGAGCTCGCCCGCTACCGCGACCGTCCCGTGCGCGAGCATCCGCTGCACGCCGCGGCGCGCGGACGCCCCGCGGCGGGACGGGTCCATCCGGAAGATCCGCTGCGCCCGCTCCCCGGGGATCGGCTCGGTGCCGAACCCCTCGGCCTCCCGGGGGTCCGGGTGGTACATGCCCTCAAGGAGCTCGGGCCCGTACGGGTTGAGCAGTCCGGGCGTGAGGATGCCGGGCCACTGCCGCACCCGCGCCTCGGGGCGCAGGGCGGCCAGGTCCTCGTACGGTCCGACGGCGGCGACGACGTCGCCGTCGACCAGGACGGCGGTCTCGGGCGACGCCTCGGCGTAGTGGATCGTCAGCACGGTCGCCTCAGTTGGCGTCGAGGAGCTTCAGCTCGGGGTGTGCCGTGCCGCCCTCGATCGCCGTGGACGAGATGTGCGAGGCGACGCGCTCGTCGACCGGGTCGTTCGCCGGGTCGTCGTGGACCACGATGTGCTCGTACGTCGTGGTGCGCTGCGCCGGGACGCGGTCCGCCGTGCGGATCATGTCGATCATCTCGCGCAGGTTGGAGCGGTGCTTGGCGCCCGCCGACGAGACGACGTTCTCCTCCAGCATGATCGAGCCGAGGTCGTCCGCACCGTAGTGCAGGGTCAGCTGGCCGATCTCCTTGCCCGTGGTGAGCCACGAGCCCTGGATGTGGGCGACGTTGTCGAGGAAGAGGCGGGCGACCGCGATGATCCGCAGGTACTCGAAGAGCGTGGCGTGCGTACGGCCCTTGAGGTGGTTGTTCTCGGGCTGGTACGTGTACGGGATGAAGGCCCGGAAGCCGCCCGTCCGGTCCTGCACGTCACGGATCATGCGCAGGTGCTCGATCCGCTCGGCGTTGGTCTCGCCGGTTCCCATCAGCATGGTGGAGGTCGACTCGACGCCCAGGCCGTGCGCGATCTCCATGATCTCCAGCCAGCGCTCGCCGCTCTCCTTGAGCGGGGCGATGGCCTTGCGCGGCCGCTCGGGCAGCAGCTCGGCGCCGGCACCTGCGAAGGAGTCGAGACCGGCCGCGTGGATGCGGGTGATCGCCTCCTCGACGGAGACCTTCGAGATCCGGGCCATGTGCTCGACCTCGGAGGCGCCGAGCGAGTGGATGACCAGCTGCGGGTAGGCCTGCTTGATCGCGGCGAAGTGCTTCTCGTAGTACTCGACGCCGTAGTCCGGGTGGTGGCCGCCCTGGAACATGATCTGGGTGCCGCCGAGCTCCACGGTCTCCGCGCAGCGGCGCAGGATGTCGTCGAGGTCGCGGGTCCAGCCCTTGGCCGTGTCCTTCGGCGGCGCGTAGAACGCGCAGAACTTGCACGCCGTCACGCAGACGTTCGTGTAGTTGATGTTCCGCTCGATGATGTACGTCGCGATGTGCTCGGTCCCCGCGTACCGGCGGCGGCGCACGGCGTCGGCGGCGGACCCCAGCGCATGCAGGGGCGCCGAGCGGTACAGGTCGAGCGCCTCCTCGGGGGTGATCCGGCCACCCGCGGCTGCGCGGTCGAGAACAGACTGGAGCTCGGCCTTCTCGGTCACCGGGTACGTCCCTTTCGGAGGGGTTCTGATCGACCGAACCAGCGTACGCCAGCGCTTGTCACGGCTTCCTCAGGGTGTTCGGCGGCAGCAGTTCCACCCGGACGTCGGCCGGGAATCCCGTCGTCGGGCCGGTGCGGCGGGCGAACTCCCGCACCCCCGCGAGCTGCTCCGGGCCGAAGCGGAAGTCGAGCGTGCGGAAGTACCGCTCCAGGAGTTCGGCGTCGAAGGTCTCCCAGCGGGCGGCCTGCTCGGCGACCTTGGCGACCTCTTCGAGGGAGAGGTCGCGCGAGGCCAGGAACGCCTGGTGCACCTCGTGGACGGTCTCGGGCTCGCGCGCCAGGTAGTCCTTGCGCGCCGCCCAGACGGCGAAGACGAACGGCAGCCCGGTCCACTCCTTCCACATGAGGCCCAGGTCGTGGACCTGGAGCCCGAGGCGGGGAGCGTCGTGCAGCGAGGCCCGGAGCGCGGCGTCGCCGATGAGGACCGCCGCCTCCGCCTCCTGCATCATCACGCCGAGGTCCGGCGGGCAGGTGTAGTAGTCGGGCTTCACCCCGTACTGCTCGGCGAGCAGCAGCTGGGCGAGCCGTACGGAGGTGCGGGAGGTGGAACCGAGCGCGACCCGGGCCCCGTCCAGCTCCTTCAGCGGCCGCTGGGAGACGATCACGCAGGACATGACGGGGCCGTCGCAGCCGACGGCGATGTCGGGGAGGGCGACCAGGTCCTCCGCGTTGCGGAGGTACTCGACGAGGGTGATGGGGCCGACGTCGAGGTCGCCCCGGACGAGGCGCTCGCTGAGCTTCTCCGGGGTGTCCTTCGTGAGCTCGAGATCGAGG
Organism: Streptomyces sp. NPDC056169; assembly: GCF_042268445.1. Taxonomy (NCBI): domain Bacteria; kingdom Bacillati; phylum Actinomycetota; class Actinomycetes; order Kitasatosporales; family Streptomycetaceae; genus Streptomyces; species Streptomyces sp. NPDC056169. The sequence goes on from NZ_JBHJUO010000019.1 coordinate 121,293, forward strand.
AGCGTTCCGGTCCTCGCCAGTCCCCAGTAAAGGGGCAGGCAGTTCAGGAACTGGATGTGTCCGACGCGGGGCCGGCTGCGTCGGTGGGCGCCGGTTGCGTCGTCGGTTGCATTGTCCACATTGCGAGGCTAGACCCGCCTCGCGGCGCGGGCATCGCCGGGGCTCGCGACACGTCGGACGTCAGCGTGGAACCGCAGATCAAACATGTGGGTGACGTGATCTTTCCCTCTACCGCCCGCCGCGCCCTGCGTGCTAGGCTCGTCCGCAAGTTGCAGTTTGGTTTCCCTTGCAGTACAGAGCCTGCGGAGCATGTGACCCGCAGGCTTTTGTAGTTTTCAGACTTGTTTGCAGGTTCTGGAGCAGGGCGACCCTTTGGCCCATAGGAGGGCTCATGGCTACCGGAACCGTGAAGTGGTTCAACGCTGAAAAGGGCTTCGGCTTCATCGCCCAGGACGGCGGCGGCCCGGATGTCTTCGTCCACTACTCCGCGATCAACGCGAACGGCTTCCGTTCGCTTGAGGAGAACCAGCTCGTGACCTTCGACGTCACGCAGGGCCCGAAGGGCCCGCAGGCGGAGAACGTCACCCCGGCCTAAGTTGCCCGGGTCGGCTTCAGCGCTGGTCTAGAGCAGTACCCAAGGAGCCCCGCTCCGTGCCTCCGGGCACGAGCGGGGCTCCTGCCTTTTTCCCGTCGGGTCAGCAGGTGGGGATGACCGCCCCGTTGTTGTCACGGGCCTCGTCGTTGCCCCAGCGTGACAGGTAGTACGCGGAGACGTACGCTCCGTTGCCGTTCTTCCCGGCGTAGACGGTGTCGAGGTCCGTCCTCAGCCACCAGTGGTTGAAGTTCCCGGAGCCGTCCCGGACCTCCTGCCCCCAGACCTTGCAGTAGACGTAGTTGGTGCCCGCGTTCAGCACGCCCTGGGCGTCGTTGGTGTTCGCCTGGGCGTAGCCCGTGGCGTTGGCGAAGGTGTCGACCCAGTACTTCCCGCCCCCGCCGCCCGAGCAGCCGTTGTCGCTGGTCAGGTACTTGGAGCCGTAGGAGCCCGGGTAGGGGGCGAGGGAGGCGCCGTTGATGACGATGGGCTGGCCGACGCCGTTGTAGAGCTGCTCGTAGTGGATGTGGGCGCCGGAGCTGTTGCCGGTGGTGCCGGTGGTGCCGATCTGCTGTCCCTGGGCGACCCAGGCACCGTCGGCGACGGAGTAGGCGTTGAGGTGGAAGTAGTACGTCTTCCAGCCGCTGCCGTGGTCGACCACGATGTAGTTGCCGGCGCCGCTCGGCTGGGAGTAGCGGTAGGCGGTGCCGGACGCCGAGGCGAGGACCGGGGTGCCGGCCGTCGTGCCGCCGTCGGAGCGGATGAAGTCGAGGGCCTGGCGGACCTCGGCGGAGTGGTGGCTGTAGGTCCACTGCTGGCCGCACGGGTAGGGCGCCTTGAAGAGCGGCGCCGCCTGGGCGGGGGTGGTCGTGACGAGCGCGGTGAGCAGGCCCGCGACGAGCGCGAGCAGGGTGCCGAGTGGAGTGATCCGTGCACGCATGCGTCCTCCGGTACGAGGGGTGGGGGCGGGGATCGGCGGCGCGGGGACCCTTGGGGGATCAGGGTCGACGCGCGTTGAACGGACCACAGCGTGCCGGAAGATCGCGTGCCGCAGTAGACCGCGAGAACCACACTCGTGCGGCGGTGATTACGTAGTCTGGACACATGACCGAACGGAAACCGCCGGGCGTGAGCTTCGAGTCGTTCGTCGACAAGCAGATCCGGGAGGCCTCGGAGCGCGGCGAGTTCCGCAGCCTGCCCGGCTTCGGAAAGCCCCTGCCCGACGACTCGGCCCCGTACGACGAACTGTGGTGGATCAAGGGCAAGATGCACAGCGAGGGCGCGTCCGTGCTCCCGCCGTCGCTCGCCCTGCGCAAGGAGGCCGAGGACGCGGAGGAGGCGGTGGCCGCGGCCGTCTCGGAGCGCCAGGTCCGCCGGATCCTCGGCGAGATCAACACCAAGATCGCCGAAGCCCTCGCCCGGCCGCTGGCCGGACCCCCGCTCAACCGGACGCTCTTCGACGTCGAGGCGACGGTGGCGCGGTGGAAGGCGGAGAGGAGCCACCCGTGAACCCCGCGACTCCCAGGCATCTCAGCCATCTCACGCATGACACACATCCCGTGAACAGCGCCGCGCTCCTTGTGGACGCGTTCGGCCGGATCCGCGAGGTCGTCCGCGATGCCGTGGAAGGGCTGACGGAGGACGAGCTCGCCGCCCGGATCGACCCGGACGCCAACTCGGTCGCCTGGCTCGTCTGGCACCTCACCCGGATCCAGGACGACCACCTCGCGGACGCCTTCGACACGGAGCAGCTGTGGGCCTCGGACGGCTGGGCCGCCCGCTTCGCCCTGCCGTTCCCCCGCCGGGCCACCGGATACGGGCAGACGAGCGCCCAGGTCGGCGAGGTGCGCGCGTCGGCCGAGCTGCTGCTCGGGTACCACGACGCCGTGCACGCGCGGACGGTGGAGCTGATCGGCTCGGTGACGAACGCGGACCTCGGCCGGATCGTCGACACCGCCTGGGACCCCCCGGTCACCCTCGGCGTCCGACTGGTCTCGGTGATCGCGGACGACCTCCAGCACGCGGGTCAGGCGGCGTTCGTGCGGGGCGTGGTGGAGCGGCGCGCAACGTCGTGACGCGTGTCAGCGGTGGCTGACAGCCTCTGCTCGATCTTCGCGTGAGGCAACTGTTCCGGTTGGGGGGCACCACCGGCCGCCTCCGCGCGCCACGACCGCGTCGCAGCCTGCCTTCGCGCGGTCGCCCCTGGGGAGGATCTCCCGACCGGCCCGATCGTCTATTTGTTCGGGCCGGTCGTACAACCACCGGCGACGATCAAGAGTCCAACCAAGCGTGGCACGCGCCATGTCCGTTTGTCTTGGGGGGATTTGACCTTGCAGAACCGTTTGTCCGGCCGTCGCCGTCACCTCGTCGCCGCCGTGGCCGCCGTCCTGTCGATCACCGCCGGTACGGCCCTGGCCGCCGGTCCGGCCATCGCAGCCGGTCCGGCCGCCCTCGCCGCCGCGCCGGCGGCCCCCGCTGCCGCCGCCGAGGACGTGAACGTGCCGTTCCCGGTCGACGCGGGGATCGCGGGTGCCGGGGCCACCGGCTTCCTGACCCGGAACCAGGGCGGCGAGCTCCACTGGACCCGGTACGCGGACGGCGTCAAGACCGAGGTCATGTACGCCGCGGGCGGCGGTGTCGACCGTACGGGCACGGACATCCTGGTCATCGGGGACTCGAACGCCCCGGACCTGATGCGCTCCGTCACCCTCCGGAACATGGCCGTCCCCGGCACCCCCTCCGTCCACTTCGACCTCGGCTCGCTCTGGGCCAGGTACGTCGAGGCCATCGGACCGGACTCGGTCCTCGCCAAGCGGGTCGGCTCGGACAACACCGAGAAGCTGCTCATCGTCACCAACGAGAACGGCATCGCCCGCGAACGCGAGGTGACCGGCCTTCCCGCCGACGCGAACGGCTTCTTCGCCGGCGCACCCGTCCTCGACGGCAAGATCCTCGTCGGTTACGAGACCGGCTCCTCCGACCTGCGCACGGACGCCCGTGCCGTCATCGACCTGACCACCGGCGCGGTCGTCGAGACGTACCCCGCCGGCGTGTCCGGCTCCGCTCACCACCAGCTGGCCCTCTCGGCCACGCACGTCGCCTGGACCTCGTTCTCCGAGAGCGACGGCATCGTCTACACCACGGTCGACCGGAAGACCCGCGTCTCGCAGCGGCACACCTTCGACATCACCGACGAGTACTTCATCGGCCTGGCGGGCCACTGGCTGGTGTACGGCGCCCCGAGCAAGCTGACCGACAACGGCACGTTCCCCAACACGAAGCTGCAGGCCGTCGACCTGACGGCCGGTCCGAACTCCGAGCCCGTCGAGATCGCCGCGTACGCCGGCTCGATGGAGGCCGCGGGCGACGGCAGTCTGCTGGTGCGCGGCGGTACGGTCGCACAGGGCGAGGGCCTCTACAAGGTGTCCTCCTCCGCGGGCGGGGAGCTCGCCGTCCAGAAGGTCGCGACGACGGGGCAGCCGACCGAGCTGACCTACCTCGGCTCGCAGGTGCCGGCCGTCATCGACCTCGACCGGGACAGCGAGGCCGAGCTGAAGTGGCGGATGTCCCGGCTCAACGCCGACGTCCACCTGAAGCTCACCCACAAGAAGACCGGGCAGAGCTTCGTCCGCGACCTGAAGCTGCGCCGCGACTTCCCCTCCCGGCACACGTTCGACGACATCACCTTCGGCCTGACCTGGCAGGGCCTCGTCGACGACCTCTCGCTGGACGACAAGTCGGCCTTCAACGGCGACTACACCTGGTCGTTCCGCGCCGTCCCGCAGAACGGCATCGGGGCCGCCGTGGAGCAGTCGGGCACCTTCAAGGTGGTCCGCTCGGTCAAGCCGCACGACTACAGCGACAACGGTTCGCCGGACCTGTTCGCCCGGGACGGGAGCGGCTCCCTGTGGCGCTTCGACAGCACGTACAACTCGTACACGCGGAAGCTCGCGCCGACGTACCAGCGCACGGCGGTCGGTCCCGGCTGGAACGCGTACGACCGGATCGAGTCCGTCGGGAACGTCGCGGGGACGAACGTCGCCGACACCGTCGCCCGTGACAAGACCGGCGTCCTGTGGCTGTACCAGGGCACCGGCGACGAGACGAAGCCGCTGGGCGCCCGTACGAGGATCGGCTCCGGCTGGGGCGTCTACAACCACCTCGCCGGCGGCAGCGACCTCACCGGTGACGGCAAGCCCGACCTCGTCGCCGCCGACAAGGCCGGGGACCTCTACCTCTACAAGGGCACCGGCAGCACCACCGCGCCCTTCGGCGCCCGGAAGAAGGTCGGCGGCGGCTGGGGCGGCTACAACCAGCTCACCGCCGTGGGGAACCTGGCCGGCGGCCCGGCCGGCGACCTCGTCGCCCGCGACACGGCCGGCATCCTCTGGCTCCACCTCGGCAAGGGCGACGGCACGTTCGCGACCCGCGTCAAGGTCGGCAGCGGCTGGAACGGCTACACCGAGCTCATCGGCTTCGGGGACGCGAACAAGGACGGCCGCCCCGACCTGTACGCGTGGGGAGGCCCGGGCCGCCCGTCGTACCACTACGCCGGTACGGGCAACTGGAGCGCGCCCTTCGCGGGCCGCGCCCCGGCCGAGCTGCTGATGTACGGCGGCGCGGGCTACCAGCACGCCTTCTGACAGCCGGCGGCACCTCGCCGCCCCTTCCGAATCCGGGACTCCCGTTTCGACGACTCCCGTTCCGACGACTCCAGAGGAGACGATCCTTTGACTCGCTCGCGTACCTCTTCCCGGCGTCACCTCGCCGCCGCCGTCACCGCCGTCCTGGCGCTCACGGCCGGCACGGCCCTCACCACCGTCCCGGCCACGGCGGCCCCCGTCCCCGGCCCGGCGGTCGGGCAGACGGCCGAGGCGATCGGCACGATCCCGCAGGACGCGCGGGTCGCCAGCGCCGGGACCACCGGCTTCCTCAGCACGGTCCAGCACTACGGCGAGACCTACACCACCGACTACCTCTGGACGAAGTACGCCGACGGCTCCACCACCGTCCTGAACAGGCCGAACACCGGTTTCTTCGGCCAGGGTTCGGACATCGTCTGGGGCCATCAGCCCGGTTCGCTCTCGTACTCGATGTGGGACATGGCCCACCTGGACAACGCCGTGGGCGGCGTCTCGATGAACAACGGCACCTCCGCGCGCGGGGCCATCGGCTCGGCGCTCGTGACCACCACCGAGGACCGCTACACCGGCGCCGTGAGCGTCGGCATCCTCCGCCAGAGCAGCTCCGGCGCCCCCGTCTCCACCCCCGTCCCCGGCATCCCGGGCAACGCCAACCTGACCAAGGTCGTCCTGACGACGCCCGGCACGGCCGTCATCGTGTACGAGACGGGCCGCGCCGACACCCTCCGCTACCACATGGCCGCCGTGGACACCATGACCGGCGAGGTCCTGGAGACGCGCCCGGCGGGCTCGCTGGAGTTCGGCGACGTCGCGCTCTCCGCGACCCACTGGTCCTGGATCGAGTACGACTACCCCGACGGACCGATCGGCGGGAAGCGCGTCGCCCTCCTCCACACCGCCCCGCGCGGCGGCGGCGCGCCCACCACCACAAACCTGGGCATCGTCGGCGCCAGTGAGTCGATGCGCACGGGCCTCCAGGGCGACTGGGTGACCTACACCAGCGTCGGTGGCTACCAGTCCAACGGCCCGTCGCCGTACTACCCGCTGGTCGCCCGCCCCCTCGGCGGCGGGACACCGGTCAAGCTCCTCGACCACGTCGTCACCGCGGTCTCGGACACCGACGGCAACCTCGTCGTGCGCGGCGGCAGCCTCACCGAGGGCGCGGGCTCGGGCGAGGGCGTCTACAAGGTCTCGGCGAACGCGACGGGCGGCGCACCGACCGTCACCACGGTCGCGACCGCGAACACGCCGACGGCGCTCGGGATCGTCTCCCAGGACGCCGCCCCGACCGTGGTCGACCTCGACAAGAGCCAGGGGGCGAGATTCAGCTGGACCCTGACCCAGGCGAACGCGGACGGCACGTTCACGCTGAAGCACACCCGCACCGGCAAGACCGAGCAGATCTCCGTCTGGACCGACAACCCGACGGCCAACCCGGACAACAAGGCCACCGTCGACTGGTCGGGCAAGCTCGTCCACTCCTCCCTCGACGCCTACAACGGCGACTACACCTGGGAGCTCCGCGTGAAGCCGCGCAGCGGCATCGGCCCCGAGGTGAAGAAGACCGGCGCCCTCAAGGTGGTCCGCAAGGCCGCCGCGCACGACTACTCCGACAACGGCACCCCGGACTTCCTCGCCCGGGACTCCGCCGGCCGGATCTGGCGCGACGACATCAACAGCAGGACGCCGCAGGACGGCGTCCCCACGTCCACGCACACGCTGCTCGGCTCCGGCTGGGGCGTCTACAGCCACATCGAGGCCGCGGGCAACGTCGCCGGCGGCTCCGTGAGCGATGTCGTCGCCAAGGACAAGGACGGCAACCTCTGGCTGTACCTCGGCAAGGGCGACGGCACCTTCGCGCCCCGCACCAAGATCGGCCCCGGCTGGAACGCGTACAACAAGATCACCGGCGGCAGCGACGTCAACAACGACGGCTGGTCCGACCTCTTCGCCACCGACACCTCCGGCGTCCTCTGGCTCTACAAAGGCACGGGCAACTGGCGCACCCCCTACGGCAGTCGGACGAGGGTCGGCGGCGGCTGGGGCGCCATGAACCAGATCACCGCCACCGGCAACCTCGGCGGCACCGTCCACGGCGACCTCGTCGCCCGTGACACGACCGGCGTCCTCTGGCTGTACCCGAGCACGGGCACCGGCACCTTCGGCGCGCGCGTGCGCATCGGCGGCGGCTGGGGCGGCTACACCCAACTCGTCGGCGCCGGCGACATCAACGGCGACGGCCGCGCCGACCTGTTCGCGTACAGCCCGGGCGGCGGCTCGTACGTCCACCAGGGCACGGGTAGCCTCTCGACCCCGTTCGCCCCGCGCACGAGCATCGGCGTCTACCTGCCGGGCTCGACGGCGCACAACCCGGTCATCTGACACGTCGGTGTCGTGACGGGCCTGACTGGCCCGAGGCATTCCGGATAGTCGTACAACCTTGCGACGCACTCGGAGGTCATGTGGGTGCGGCGTGGATCGCCGCACCCACATCACTCGAGGGAGAACTCCGTTTTGTCCCAGACCGGTTCGTCCCGCCGCCACCTCACCGCCGCCGTCGCCGTGGCCCTCGCCGCCGCCTGCGCGGGCACGTTCACGACGGGCGTGGCCCTCGCCACCACCGAGACGACGACCGCCGTTTCGAGCGGCACGGCCCAGGAGAGTGTCGCCGCGCTCCTGCCGAACTCGTACGTGACCGGCAACGGACCGACGGGCTTCCTGTCCGTCCGCAGGGCCGCTCCCTCCGGCGGGCAGTCGGAGTACCGATGGACGCGGTACCAGGGCGGCGTCACCACCCTCCTGCCCGCGGGCACGTACGAGGGCAGCGCCGGCTCGGACGTGATCGTGAAGAAGGTCAACGGGACGACGTACAACCTGTACGACATGGCCACGGGCGCCGCCCCCGTCGTCATCGACACCACCTCCGTCGGCGCGACCGCCCGGCTCGTACGGGCCGAGGGCTCGACCCTCGTCATGGAGGTCCCGCGCGCCGGGGGCGGCTCGGACGTCCACCTCGTCGGCAAGGCGGCCGACGGGACCCTCCTGAACCGCAAGGTCGCCGGGGTTCCCGACACCACCTCCGTCCGCTCCTACTTCCCGGTCGCGCCGGGCGAGCTGCTCGTCCGCTACTGGGACTCCGCCCAGAGCGTCCTGCGCGCGCTCCTCGTGGACGTCGCCACGGCCAAGGTCACGGAGAACCGGGTGCTCACCGAGAGCATCGCGAGCCCCTACGTGACCGCCTCCGCCACCCATGTGGTCTGGAGCGAGTACGCCAGCGACACCACCACGGCCCTCTGGCTGGCCAAGCGCGGCCAGGAGGGCGCCACGCGGGTCCCCGTGGGCTCGAACGCGACGCTGGCGCTCGGGGTCCTGGGCGACGACTGGGTGGCGTACGGCGATCCGCGAGGGTTCGCGGCGGCCAGGCCCAACCCCCTGCACGCCCTGACGGTCCGCTCGCTGACCGACGGCCGCACGGTCAAGCTCCTCGACCTCGTGCACCGTGTCGTCCCCACCGGCGACGGCACCCTCCTCGTCCAGGGCTCCACGCTCGCGCAGGGCGAGGGCCTCTACCGGCTCACGGTCGGCGCGGACGGCGAACCGGCCGCCACCCTCGTCGCGAGCACGGGCCGCCCCCTCGTGTACACGGTCACCGGCGTGACGGTCCCCGCGACCGTCGACTTCTCCGTCGCCATGAACGGCGTGCCGCTGAAGTGGCAGGGCAGCGGCAGCAGCGTCGGGGAGGTGACCCTGGAGCTGACGCACACGGCGACGGGGGCCCACGCGACCTTGGGCGCGACCACGCAGGGGGCCGTCAGCCTGGACTGGGGCGGCACCTTCGACAACGGCACGGCCGTTCACAACGGCGACTACACCTGGCGACTGACGACCGTGCCCGACAACGGGATCGGCGAGAAGGCGGAGCTGACGGGCTCGTTCAAGGTCATCGGCCGGCCGGCGGACCACGACTTCTCGAACAGCACCTCGCCCGACCTGCTCTTCCGCAGTGGCGGCCGGCTCTCCGTCTTCGACGCCCGACAGGTCCTGGACAGCAACACAACGGACCCGCTGTCGGAGGTCGTCGTCGGATCCGGCTGGGACACGTACGACCGGATCGTCACCCCCGGAAACCTGGGCGGCACCGTCAACGCCGACCTGCTCGGCCGGGACAAGAGCGGCGTGCTGTGGTCGTACGCGGGCACCGGCATTCCGTCCGTCCCCTTCAAGACGCGTACGAGGGTCGGCGGCGGCTGGGGGATCTACAACAAGATCACCGCCGGCCTCGACGTCAGCGGCGACGGCCGCCGCGACCTCCTGGCCACCGACAAGGACGGCGCCCTGTGGCTCTACAAGGGCACGGGCTCCATCACCTCTCCCTTCCGGCCGCGGGTGAGGGTCGGCGGCGGCTGGGGGATCTACAACAAGATCACCGCCACCGGGAACATCGGCGGCGGCCCCGCCGGAGACCTCATCGCCCGAGACAAGGACGGCGTCGACTGGCTCTACCTCGGCAAGGGCGACGGCACGTTCGCCGCCCGAACCCGGATCAGCAGCGACTGGGGCTACTACACCGACCTGATCGCCGTCGGTGACGCCGACCGCGACGGCCGGTCCGACCTCGTCGTCCGTCATGTGACCGGCGGCGACACGGGCAGCCTCCTCTTCTACCCCGGCAGCGGCGACTGGCGGAACCCCTTCCCGAAGGAGGTGCCGATCTACTCGTCGCGGCGGTTCGTCCGTGACGGCACCCTGATGTTCTGACCCGCCACCCGACCTGCGCAGCCGAAGAGAGAACAGAGCCTTGACGCGTACGAGAAACACCCGGTACCGCTTCGCCCTCGCCACGGCCGTGGCCACCGCCCTCGCCGTGACGGCGGGCGGGACGGCCGGGGCCTCCGCGCCGACGACCTCGTTCGCGGCGACGGTGGCGGCGGAACAGGACGTCGCCGTCCCGTTCCCGGTCGACGCGACGGTCGTGAGCGCCGGTCCGACCGGCTTCCTCAGCGCCCAGAGCGGCGAACAGCTCACCTGGCGGTGGACGCGGTACGCGGACGGCGTCGCGACCGTGCTCCCGCCGGGCTCGTACCGGGGCGCCAAGCAGACGGACATCGTGGCGAGGACCGACGGGAGCGGCGTCTACACGCTGTCCGACATGGCGACGGGAGGCGACCCGCTGGAGGTCGACACCCGCCCCCTGGGCGAGGGTTACGCCCTCGCCGGGGTCGCGGGCAGCACCCTCGTCATGAGGAAGGCCGCCGCGACCGGCGCCACGGAGCTCCACCTCGTCGGGAAGGAGCAGGGCGTCCTCGTCGACCACACGGTGACCGGGCTGCCCGCCGAGATCGTGAACCCCTTCGTCATCGTGGACTCGCCCGGCACCGTGCTGGTCCGGTACACGGTCACGGTGGACGGGGTGAAGCGGAGTCGCGTGACCGCCGTGGACGTCGCGACCCACGCGGTCGTCGAGGAGCACGAGACGTCCGACGTCCCGGTCATCGGCATGGCCCTGTCGGCGACCCACATCGCCTGGGTCGAGAAGCCGGCCGACTCGACGGTGAAGGTGGCCGTGGCGCGGCGGGGCGGCACCGCCGAGACCGTTCGCCACGACACGGGCAGCACGGGCAACGTGGCCATCCAGATCGTGGGCGACTGGCTGACGCACCGGCGTTACTCGGTCAACGCGCCCACCACGGCGAACCCCCTGTACTCGCTGTACGCCCGCCCCCTGTCGGGTGGCGAGCCGGTCAAGCTCCTGGAACACACGCTGAGCTCCACGGCCGGCCCCGACGGAACCCAGCTCGTGCGGGGCGGGACCTTCGAGCACGGCGAGGGCCTCTACCGCATCGCCCCCGGCACCGCCGGCGCCCGGCCCGTCGTCACCCTCGTCGCGAGCACCGGCCAGCCCACCACCCTGGAGCTGGTGAGCCACACCGTCCCCACGACGCTCGACCTCGACCTGCCCGGCGCCGGCGCCCTGACCTGGACCTTGAGCCGGGGCGCGAACGCGAGCCTCGAACTCGTCCACAAGGCGACCGGGAAGACGGCGAAGCCGGGCCTCCCCACCATCACCGAAGGAGTCCACACCGCGCGCTGGGACGGTCTCTTCTCCGACGGCATCACCGCCTACAACGGCGAGTACACGTGGAAACTGACGGCGACGCCCTGGGACCGCGTCGGTCCCGACCTCGTCCGCACCGGCACCTTCAAGCTCGTCCGCAAGCCCACCTCGCACGACTTCAACGACAACGGCAGCTCGGACCTGCTCCTGAGGAACGACCTCGGTGAGCTGCTGGTGCACGACAGCCACATGGACCCCTACCAGCGGGGACCGGTCTGGCAGAAGAAGGCACCCGTACGGATCGGCACCGGCTGGAACACCTACGACCAGGTGCTCGTCGCGCCCGGGAACATCGCCGGATCCGCGTACGCGGACATCGTCGCCCGCGACAAGACGGGCGTCCTCTGGCTCCACCAGGGCGCCGGGCGGACCCTCGCGCCCCGGGTACGCGTCGGCGGCGGCTGGCAGATCTACGCCCAGATCACCGGCGGCGGCGACATGAGCGGCGACGGCCGCCCCGACCTCCTCGCCACCGACAAGGCCGGCGTCCTGTGGCTCTACAAGGGCACCGGATCCGCCACCGCGCCGTTCTCGAAGGCCGTGCGGATCGGCGGCGGCTGGGGGATCTACAACAAGATCACCGCCACCGGGAACATCGGCGGCGGACCCGCCGGTGACCTCGTCGCCCGCGACAAGGACGGCGTGCTGTGGCTCTACCTCGGCAAGGGTGACGGCACGTTCGCCCCCCGGACCCGGATCGGCGGCGGCTGGGGCTCCTTCCCGCCCACCGCGATGGGCGACGTCGACCGCGACGGGCGGCCGGACCTCGTGGCGTACCGCAACGAGACGGTGTACTTCGCCAAGGGCACCGGGGACTGGAAGGCGCCCTTCGCGCCCGTCCGGGAGTCCACGTACCTGCCGACCGGCTCGTACGCCCCGACGGTGTTCTAAGGCGCGAGCGGGACCGGCGGAACGGTGGGGACCGTCGCCCAGACCGTCTTGCCGACGCACCGGTCCTTCACACCCCACGTGGTGGCGAGGGCGGCTACGAGCAGGAGCCCGTAGCCGCCCTCGTCGGGCTGCCCGGACGGTAACGGGCGGCGCTCGCCCCGCGCGTCGGAGAGTTCGATCCGTACGTGGTCGTCGGCGCGTTCCATCCGCACCTCGAAGTCCCTCCCCGGCACCCGGCCGTGAAGGGCGGCGTTGCTCGCGAGCTCGGCGACGACCAGTTCGGCCGCCTCGGCGGCGGGACCGGTCACGCCCCAGTCGTGGAGCTGCTGCACGGCGAGTAGCCGCGCCAGACGTGCGCCCCGGCGCGTGGCCGAGAGCCGGAGCGTGAACTCACCGGTTGGGGTGGTGGTTTCGGACTTCATGCCCCTGAGCCTGGTAGGTCCGTCCTACGCTGAACAGCAGCGACGCGACGACGCTGAGTCACTGTACGGGTGCGCCAAGAGGGCGGTACGGATGTCGGAGAACCAGGCGGAGCGGCCGGAACGGCCCTCTGAAGCAGACGGGACGGCGCACCTGTTCCGTGCGCTCGGAAAGATCATCAAGGTCCTGCGGAAGAACGCGGGCCTGAGCCAGGTGGAGCTGGCCGAGATCACGCACTGCGGCGAGGACCTGATCTCGTCGATCGAGCGGGGCGTACGGATCCCCCAGCCGGACTTCTTGTTGCGGGCGGACCCTGTGCTCAATGCGGGTGGGGTGCTGATCGCGGCGGTGGGTGACGTGCGGGAGGCGCAGGCCAAGGCACGGGTGCGGCATCCGGATTGGTTCCGGAGCTTCGCGACGGCGGAGTCTGAGGCCGTGGCCCTGCACTACTACGCAGTGCAGGCGGTGCCGGGCTTGTTGCAGACGGAGCCATACGCGCGGGCCGTAATGCACCACCGGCGGCCCGTCTGGGACGAGCAGACGATCGAGAAGTGGGTGGCCGACCGTCTGACGCGCCAGTCACTCTTCGACAAGTGGCCGCCGACGACGATCAGTTTCGTCCTGGAGGAGGCCATCCTGCGACGCCCCACCGGCGGGCGGGGTGTCCATCGCGAACAGCTGCTTCGCATCATGGAGATCGCCAGTCGACGGACGGTCCACCTCCAGGTAATGCCGCTCACGTGGGAGGAACACCCCTCGCTCGACGGAGCGTTCACGCTGCTCACGCCCAAGGGCCGACGGGAGGTCGCGTACACCGAGATCTACGGGCATCCCCGCCTGATCACCGACCCGGAAGAGGTACGCACGTACACCGAGCGCTATGGGATCATCCGGGCGCAGGCACTCAGGCCCCAAGAGTCCCTGGAGTTGATCGAGAAGATGCTGGGAGAGCTATGAGCACCGTGGAACTGGCCTGGTTCAAGAGCAGCTACAGCAGTGGCGAGGGCGGCGAGTGCCTCGAAGTCGCCTACGACTGGCGCAAGTCCAGCTACAGCAGTGGCGAAGGCGGCAACTGCATCGAAGTCGCCGCCCACCCCACCGCCATCCACCTCCGCGACTCCAAGATCCCCCACGGCCCCCAGCTCGCCGTATCCCCCGCGACCTGGTCCGCCTTCGTCTCGTACGCTGCGATCACAACGCAATCGTGAGTAACGGGCGTGGTGTTGGGTAACTCCCCGCCCGTTCCTCTGGGGGGATACACCACATGAATCACGCCTACATACCCGGCCGTCGGCTCGCCGTGGCCGTCACCGCCGTGCTCGCCGTCACCGCCGTCGGCGGGACGCTCGTCGTCGCGCCCGCAGCGGTGGCCGCCGTCACCGCCCCGGCCGCGCCGCAGGACGCGACGGACGTCACGCTTCCGGCCGGCGAGAAGCTCGTCAGCAGCGGGTCGACCGGGTTCCTGAGCTCGAAGGACGACGGCGCGGGTGGGACCGCGCTGACGTGGACGAGGTTCGACGACGGCAGCCGGACGCCGATTCCGGGGGAGCTCGCCTACAAGAGCCGCTCGGACACGATCATCACCCGTGAGGCGAATCGTTTCGTCCTGCGGGACATGAGCGTCAGCATGTTCACGTCCTACGTGGAGCCGACCGGGATCGGGACGGACTTCAAGGTCGTCGGGGCGGCCGGTTCGGTGCTCTTCCTGACGGTCCCCAACCGGTACGGGGGCGAAGATCTCTACCGGCTCACCCGCGTGAACGGCGTGCAGCAGCAGGAGAGCATCTCGGCCGTCCCCACCGCCCGCGACTTCAAGGTCGCGGCACACTCCCTCTCCACCGCGTTCGTGTTCTTCACGAAGTACAGCGTCACCGGCGGGACGTCGTACTACCGCGCGCTGACGGACATCAACGGCAATTTCATGCGGCCCGAACGGAGCACGCAGGCCTACGACCCGGCCACCGTCACCGCTGCCATCAGCCCGACGTACAGCGCCTGGACGGAGACCGTGGACGGCTTCACCCGGGTGGCCGTGGAGAAGCGGAGCGAGTTCGCCCCCTTCACGCACATCCCCCTGGGCGCGGGCACGGGCGGGGTCGTCGTCGGGTTCAATGGGGACTGGGTGCTGTACGGGGTGCCGGGCGGGCTCACCGCCTCCTCCCCCAACCCGCTGTACGCGCTCACCGCGCAGAACGTCCTCACCGGCGAGACGATGACGCTGCTCGACCACTTCACGTCCACGTCGACCGCGCCCGACGGAAGCATCTACGTCCAGGGCGGCAAGTCGACCGACGGCGAAGGGCTGTTCAAGATCGGCGAGGGGGGCTATCCCCTGACCACGCTGGTCGCGAAGACCCCCGGCGCGTCCACCTCGCCGACCGTCCTCGGCAGCACCGTCCCGGCCGTGGCGGAGCTCGACCGCAACGGCGGGCAGGTCGCCCTGGAGTGGCAGCTCTCCCGGTACAACGTGAACGTGGACGTCACCCTGCGGCACAACGTGACCGGGAAGACGTACACGAAGCGGCTCTCGCGGCCGACGGCGCCCGCGCGGCTCACGTGGGACGGGCTGCTCGCGGACGGCTCCAGCGCCCCGAACGGCGACTACACGTGGAACGTCACCCTCACGCCGACCAACGGCATCGGGTACCCGGGATACGCCTCCGGCGCCTTCAAGGTGACGCGGAAGGCCAATCCGCACGACTACAGCGACAACGGTTCGCCGGACCTGCTCGCGCGGGACGCGGCGGGCGTGCTGTGGCGGGACGACCTGCTCGACTGGCCGGTCGCCGGTCAGGTGACGCCGGCGAAGCCGCGCGTGAAGATCGGTCCGGGGTGGAACACGTACAACCTCGTCGAGGCGGCCGGGGACATCGCGGGCAGCGGTGTCGGCGACGTCATCGGGCGGGACACGGCCGGCGTGCTGTGGACCTACCTCGGCAAGGGCGACGGCACCTTCGGGACCCGGATCAAGGTCGGCCCCGGCTGGGGCGTCTACAACAAGCTCGCCGGCGGATCCGACCTGAACGGCGACGGCAGGGCCGACCTCGTCGCCACCGACGCGTCCGGCGTTCTGTGGTTCTACAAGGGCACGGGCAGCCCCAGCGCTCCGTACGCGGGCCGCGTGAAGATCGGGCCCGGCTGGGGCATCTACAACCAGCTGACGGCCGTCGGGAACATCGCCGGGGGCGTCGCCGGGGACCTCGTCGCCCGGGACGCGGCGGGCGTGCTGTGGCTGTACCTGGGGAAGGGCGACGGAACGTTCGCGGCCCGGACCAAGATCGGTACGGGCTGGGGCGCGTACAGCCAGCTCGTGGGTGTCGGTGACGCGAACAACGACGGGCGGCCCGACCTCGTCGCGTACGGGTCGGCGGGGACGCACGTGTACCTGGGGACGGGTTCGTGGTCGGCGCCGTTCACGAAGACGACGACGTCGCTGTACGCGGGCGAGGGAACCAAGTTCACGTCGGTGTCGTGACGCCCGCCTGACCCGGTACGGGTCAGGGCCTGCCGGTCGCGCCTCGGATCGCTCGTCGTAGCATCCGGGGCGTGACCTCCCAGAACTTCGTTCTCTTCGACGTCGACGGCACCCTCATGGACGCCGTCGCCAACCAGCGCCGCATGTGGCACGAGTGGGCCGCGCGGTACGGGCTCGACGGGGACGAGGTGTACGCGGTCGCGCTCCGGACCCGGCCCGTCGAGACCTTCGCGGCCGTCGCCCCGGAGCACGATCCGGACGCGTGCCTCGCGCTGCTGCACGAGCTGGAGGACGAGGACGTCCGTACGGGGACGTACACGGCCTTCGACGGCGCCGCCGAGCTGCTCGCCGGGCTTCCGGCGGACCGGTGGGCGATCGTCACGTCGAACTACGAGCACCGGGTGCGGGGGCGGTTCGAGCGGACCGGGCTGCCGCTGCCGGGGCTCATCGTGGACGCGGCCTCGGTGACCGAGGGGAAGCCGTCCCCCGTCCCGTACCTGCTGGCGGCCGAGAAGCTGGGCGCGGACCCGGCGGAGTGCCTGGTCGTCGAGGACGCGCCCTCCGGGGTCCGCTCGGGGCTCGCCGCCGGAATGACGGTCTGGTCGGTCAACGGCCCGGCTGCCGTGGACGGCGCCCACCGCCACTTCCCGACCTTGGCGGACGCGGCGCCGCACATCCTGGCGTCTCTGAGCTGACTCGGGGCGGGCCTGCTTCGTGGGCTTCTGGTGGGACCGCCCTCTCTCCGAGAGTCGCACCTTCCACCACCGCGTCAAGGGCAAGTCGGCTCCGCCGATGGCCTTCGGCCACCCTTGACCCGGCGGCGGAAGGTGCGCAACAACTCTCGGAGGGCGGTCCGGGGGCCGGGGTCGCCGGGGCCCGGGCATCGGCGGGGGTCGGATGAGCGGGTGGCGGGCCGGTGGGTGGGGGCTGGGTTCGCGGTCGGGGCGGGTGGGCGCCTTCCCTTGGCTCGGGGTGCGCGGTCGTTGAATGGGGCAGCCGGGCTCGGCTTAGCGGCGAACGTCCGTCCCTTGGCTGGGATTCAGGCCCCGCTGGTCACTCCTGGTGGGTGGGGGCATGCCGAGGCGGGCACCGATTCGCCAGGAACCGGATTCCTCCAGCGCGCTCGGCGTCGCCCAGGCCGCGGGTGCTACGGACGACGTACTCAGCCGGTGTGGGACACCACGGCGTCGATGAGCTGCGACCAGAGTTCTCGGGGACGGTCGTGACCCATGTCGGGGATCAGCAGGAGTTCCGCACCGGGCACGAGCTCCGCGGTGCGCCTTCCGCCGCTGGGGTCGATCAGCGTGTCGTCCAAGCCGTGGATCACCAGCGTCGGCACCCGCAGTTCGCGGAGGGCGTCCGCGCGTGAACCGCTGAGGATCATCGCGGCGAGCTGTCGGCCGAGCCCCGCGGGGTAGTACGAGCGGTCGTAGCTTGCGGCGGCCAGTTCACGCAGCGCCGCGGCGTTGCCGTAGCGCTTGGACGCCCACACCAGTTCCTTCTCCGCCGCCGCGACGTATCCCTCGCGGTCTGCGGGCTTCGGAGTGGACAGCGCCGCCTGGGCCTCCGGGCTGGACCGGCCGTATGCGTTCTCGCCTGTCGAGGACATCATCGACGTCAGGGTCAGCACCCGCTCGGGGGAGGAGAGGGCCATCGTCTGGGCGATCATTCCGCCCATCGAGGAGCCGACCACGTGGGCGCGTTCGATGCCGAGCGAAGTGAGCAGGCCGAGTCCGTCGTCGGCCATGTCGTTCAGCCGGTAGGGGGCCATCGCGAGGGCGGCGGGAGTGTCACCCGAGCTGACGGTGGCGATGAACTCGCCCGTGTCGACGGGGTGATCGTCGAACTTGGTGGACAGCCCGCAGTCACGGTTGTCGTAGCGGATCACGTAGCGGCCGCTGTCCGCCAGCGCCCGGCAGAAGTCCTCGTGCCAGCCGAGCATCTGCGCACCGAATCCCATGACGAGCAGGACGGGTGGGTCCCCGGGGTCGCCGAAGCTCTCGTACGCGATGGATACCTCGGGGGACACGACAACGTTCGGCATGCATGAAGCCTGCCATGGGTCCCACCATGAAGCGCACCCATAAATCCGGCGCGTGACCTGCGCCTCTCCTGTCGATCCCCCATGATCGGCCGGGCAGAGCCCAACCCGCAGCTACTCCCAGTAACAGACGCGAGAATAGCGGGCATTGGGGACATCTCACCCCCATCGGGCCGAGAAAGTGCACGAATGTCTCGCCGCCCGCCCTCACGCACCACTGGCCACCGGCCACCGACCACCGACCACCACCCACCGGGAATGACCAGCGGGGCCTGAATCCCAGCCAAGGGACGGACGTCCGCCGCTAAGCCGAGCCCGGCTGCCCCATTCAACAACCGCGCACCCCGAACCCGACCGAAGGGACTCACCCTCCCCCGCCACTGACCAAGCCCCCACCCACCGGCCCGCCACCCGCCATCCAGCCCCGGATACTGCCCGGGCCCCCGCGTGGCCACGCCCCCGGCCGCCCTCCGAGTGTGAAAAGGCGGCCTCCGCCGCCGGGTCAAGGGTGGGCGCAGCCCATCGGCGAAGCCGACTTGCCCTTGACGCGGTGGCGGAGGCCGCCACACTCGGAAAGAGGGCGGCCGCACCAGAAGCCCGTGGGGGACGTTCACCCCTGGGGCCTGGGCGACCCGCACCCTCCTGCGGCTCACGCGGTCTGACCGTCGGTGGCGCCGGCGATGGCGCGTGCGGCGTCGGCGACCGCGCGGAAGTCCTTGCGCAGGATCTTGGAGTGGTTGCTGGGGACCTTGGCGCTGAGCTGGATGTTCGGGTTGCGGTCGGTGACGGGGGTGAGGTTGCTGCGGATCTTCTCCATCAGCTTGGGGTCGCCGCCGAGGTTGCCGCCAGTGGCGAGGACGTAGCGGGTGGGGACGGTGATGCGGTCGAAGACGGGGTCGAGGACGGCGGGCGCGCAGAGTTCGTTGACCTCGATGTTGATCTCGGCGTGCTGCTCGGCGCTCATCCGGGCCGCCATGCCGATGCGGCGGGCGACGGGGAACAGGGGGCTGAGACGGCGGAACAGCTTGCGGACCTGGGTCTTGGTGGCGTCGTCGAGCCAGGAGTGGGGCAGGGCGCCGTCGACGGACACGACCCCGGCGACGCGGTCGGGGTTCCGGGCGGCGAAGTGGACGGCGAGCATGGCGCCGTAGGACCAGCCGACCAGGATCGCGCTCTCGATCCCCCGGGCGGTCAGGACCGCGTCGAGGTCACGCAGGCACGCTTCGAAGGAGTAGTCGGCGGACAGGTCCGACTTGCCCCGGGCGCGCTCGTCGTAGGTGATGTGGCGGTAGTCGCCGCCGAGTTCGGTGATGACGCGGCGCCAGTGGGACTGGTCGGCGTAGGAGCCGTTGAGGTAGACGACGGGGCGGCCGGGGCCGCCGGTGTCGGTCACGGCGAGGGCGGTGTCGTCGACGTGGACCATGCCGGTCCACGCGGCGACGGACTGCGGGGTGACGGCGGCTGCGGTGGCGGTGTTGGTGGTCATGGCGTGGTCCTCTTTCGGCGTGTGCGTACGTAAGGGGGTGGGGGTGAGGGTGGGAGTGGGAGTCAGAGGCTGCGGGCGATGATGTCGCCGTGCGCCGTGGTGGCGTGGATGTTCAGAACGGCGGCGGAACCCTCGGAGTTCTGAAGGGTGTTGGTGATGCGGCCGTAGGTGGTGCCGGCGTCGAGCGTGGCGGAGACGCCGGTCGCGGCGCCGACCTCCAGGTCGCCGGACTCGGTGCGCAGGACGACCGTGCCGCCCTGGGCCTCGCCGATCCGGATCCCGCCCTGCTGGGTGCGGAGCTCGGCAGCGCCGCCGAGGCGGCCGATGGTGATGTCGCCGGCCTGGAGGGTGAGGTGCGCGGCGGCGGTCTCGTCGAGGTTGACGGTGCCCTGGGCGCTGTCGAAGGTGACGTCGCCGAGGCGTCCGACGCTGTGGAGTTCGGCGGCGGCGGTCTTCGCCTCGACGCGGGAGCCGGCGGGGAGGTGGACGGTGACCTCGACCTTTCCGGAGGTGCCGAGGATCTTGTTCTTGGCCTCGGCGGCCTCGATCCGCAGGACGCCGTCGGCGTAGGCGACCAGGACCCGCTCGGCGGCCTTCGTGTCGTTGCTGTTGGCGGCGTTGGCGGGGAGGACCTCGACGGTGGTGTCGGCCCGGTCGGCGGCGATGAACCGGATGAGGCCGGCGGGGATGTCGAGGGTGGTGACGATGGCGGCGGGGGTCTGGAACTTCTGCATGGCGTTCTCCTTGTTTGCGGCTTTCGGACTCACTGTCCGCGCCGTTTCCGACAAGGGAAAAGCTACGTTGCGTTCAAAGATCGAGCAACACACGCGCCGCACCCAAACCCCATAATCGCAGGTCAAGGCCAAGATTTCATTGCAACCATGATGCGGCCTAACGCAACAACCAACACCTTGACGTTGCAATGGATTGAGAGTGAACGCGCCGTCGCCGCCACCCCGGCCGTTCAACCCCCGTACAGAAACCCACACTTGGCTTCCGTATAGATGTGAATAACCCTCAGCTAATGTGTGGCCCATGCAGGGGGAACTGGAAGACCACTCTGGTGTGGGCAGTCTCGACGGCAGCGGAGCCATGCCTCTGGAAGCGGGGGATCCCCGTCAGATCGGGGCGTTCCGGCTGCTCGGTGTGCTCGGCTCAGGAGGCATGGGGCGGGTCTATCTCGGCGCCGTGCCCGGGAAGTTCGCGGCGGTGAAGCGGGTCCTTCCCGTGCTCGCCGAGGACGCCGACTTCCTGAGCCACTTCGGGCACGAGCTCGACAACCTCGCCCGGCTGCCCGCCGGGGCCAACACGAAGCTTCTCGCGAGCGACCGCACGGCCAAACCGCCCTGGTTCGCCACCGAGTTCATCCCGGGCATCACGCTCAGCGAGGCCATCCGGCTGAACGGCGGCCCGCTGCCCGGGGAGTCGCTGTGGCGGCTGCTGCGGGACGCGGCGGCCGGGCTGCGGGTCGTGCACGGCGCCGACATGGTGCACCGCGACCTCAAGCCGTCCAACGTCATGCTGACCGGCGACGGCCTCTCCCTCATCGACTTCGGCGTGGCCCGCGCCGCCGACCAGAGCCGGCTGACCAAGACCGGCATGGTCATCGGGACCCCCGCCTACATGGCCCCCGAGCAGGCCGTCGCCGACCGGCAACTGACCGGTGCCGCCGATGTGTTCGCGCTCGGGAGCCTGCTGCTGTACGCGGCGAACGGGCGGCCCCCGTTCGGTGACGGCTCCGGGCCGGACCTCCTCTACCGGGTCGTCCACGGCGAGCCCGACTTCGGGCGGCTCACGGAGACCGACCCCGAGCTCGCCGCGCTCGTCCGGACCTGTTTCGCCAAGGACCCGGCGGACCGGCCGACCGCCGCCGAGCTCGTCGAGCGGGCCACCGAGGGGGCCGCCGGGGCCGCGTGGCCCACCGCCGTCGCCGAACGCATCGGCGAGCGGGCGGTCTTCGCCGCCGGGGCGCCCACCGCCGAGCACCTCGCGGAGCTGGAGCGGATCGAGCCGGCCCAGGACGTCGCGACCGCCTCGCTCACCCCGCAGGGCGGCAAGGAGCCCGCCACCGCCTCCCCCGACGCCGTCTCCGTCACCGGGACCGCCGCCGGCGGCAAGCGGGTACGGCGGAATCGCTTCGTCATGTTCGCCGTGCCCGTCGTCGTCGCGACCGGCACCACCCTGACCGTCGCCCTCGGCCCGTACGAGATCGGCCGCCTCGGCGCGTCCCCCGACACCTCCGGGTCGCCCTCCTCGGTCGCCTCGCAGCCGGCGCCGGGCGACCCCGCGCCCGTACCCACGTCGTCGTCCGGGAAGCCGGGCACGTCCGCCTCCCCGTCCGCGTCCTCCTCCGCCTCGGCGGGGCCGTCGTCCGTGCCTCCGGGCGGGTCCACGGCGGCACCGCCGCCCGGCACGGGTGACGGCGGGGGCGGGACGGTACCCGGCGACGGGAGCGGCTCCGGGAGCGGCTCGGGCGGCGGGGCGGGCAGCGGGTCCGAGTCCGGGTCCGGGTCGAAGACGACCAGTCCGGGCGGCGGCGGATCCACCACGACCAGTCCCGGCGGTGGCGGTGGCGGGGGCGGGGGCGGGTCGACGACCACCCAGCCCCCGCGCACGACCACCCAGCCCGCTCCCCCGCCGCCCCCGCCGACGACCGGCGGTTCGACGCCCTCGGGGACGTACTCCATCCAGAGCGTCTCCAACGGGGAGTGCCTGGCCGAGTCCAACCCCGGGTACGCCATCATGGCCAACACGGCCCCGTGCGGCGAACCGCCCAGCAGCGGCACGATCTCCTACGCGTGGACCTACACGTCCAACGGGAACGGCACCTTCCGGCTGGTCAACAGGGCGACCGGCCACTGCCTCCAGCCGGGCGGGACACCGGGCTTCACCGCCAAGGCCTGCAACGGCTCCAGCACCCAGTCTTGGAAGATCAACACCAAGACGTCCGCCGGCATGACCATCAAGAACATGGACAGCGGCCAGTGCATGGTCGCCGGCCCGCCGTTCATGATGTCGTACACCTGCGACCCGAGCATGAAGGCGCAGCTCTGGCGGAACATCTCGCCCGCCTGACCGATCGCCTCCCCGCCGACGCCGCCGCCCAGGCCTGGGCGGCGGCTTCAGGCGACGGCGTCAGGCGACGGCTTCAGGCGACGACTTCAGGAGGCCTCAAGAGGCTTCAGGCGCCGCCGCCCGTGAAGACCGGGACCGTCATCTCGCCCTCCGCACGGAAGGCGACCCGTAGTTCCATCCCGATCCGGAGGTCCACCTCCGGCACGTCCACGATCTCGGTCATCATGCGCGGGCCCTCGGCGAGGTCGACGACGGCCGCGACGTACGGGACGCGCTCGCCGAAGGGCGGGAGGTCGTTCCGGTGGACGACGGACCAGGTGTAGAGCGTGGCCCGGCCGCTCGCCGGCTCCCAGCGGACGTCCTCGCTCCAGCAGTGGGGGCAGAACTCGCGCGGGTAGTGGTGGGTCCGGTCGCAGGCCGCGCAGTGGCGCAGGAGCAGCCGTCCTTCGGCTGCGGCGTCCCAGTACGGGCGGGTGAAGGTGTCGACGTCGGGGTCGGCGGCCGTCATCAGAAGAGTCCGATCGCGGAGTCGAGGGACCAGGTCTGCCAGGACAGGGCGAGAAGGGCGACCAGGGAGATCAGCGCCATCATCGCGTTCTGCCCCTGCTCGGCCCAGTCGTGGATCATCAGGACGAGGTAGAGGAGGTTGAGGAGGAGGCCGCCGACGAGGGCGACCGGGGTGAGGAAGCCGACGACCAGGCCGAGGCCGAGGGCGAGTTCGGCGTAGACGACGATGTACGCCATGGCCTTGGGGCGGGGGGCGACGACGGTGTCGAAGCCCTTCTTCACCTGTGGCCACTTGTGCTTGGCGGCGACGTCGGCGGCCCAGGCGATGCCGGTGCCGCGCTCGAACCAGCCTTTCCTGTCCTTGTGTCGCCAGCTCTCCAGCCACCACAGGCCGAGGCCGATGCGGAGGACGGCGAGCCATTCGGCGCCGGTGAGCCAGACGGTCTGCATGCGCGCCCCCTCGAGGAGTCGTATCTGACGGTACGTCAGTTCAGCGCAGGCGGGCCCCGCGCGCAAGAGGCCGGCGCGAGGAGTGCGCGCAAGGAGCGGACACAAGGGGCGGGCGGGAGTCCGGCCCGGAGCCGGGGCGGAGCCCGCCGCGAGCCACGGCGAGGCCGGCGCGGAGCCGCGACGGAGCCGGACCGGAGCCACGGCGGGGCCGGCGCGCACGTGACCGATTCGCAACCGAAATCCCTCTTGGTCGAGACCCACTCCGTGTACACGTCATTACGCTCAGCATTCATGGTCACCACCCCCCAGCAACCCTCCACCCACCCCGTGTACGTCATCGGCGGCGGCCCCGGCGGACTCGCCGTCGCCGCCTCCCTGCGCGAGCGCGGCGTCCGGGCCGTCGTCCTGGAGAAGTCCGACGCCGTCGGCGCCTCCTGGCGCACCCACTACGACCGGCTGCGGCTCCACACCACCCGGCGGCTCTCCGGCCTCCCCGGCCTGCGGATACCCCGCGCCTTCGGCCGCTGGGTCGCCCGCGCGGACATGGTGCGCTACCTGGAGAAGTACGCGGAGAAGCACGAGCTGGAGGTCGTGACGGGCGTCGAGGTCTTCCGGGTCGAGCGGGCGGGCGCGGAGTGGGTCCTGCACGCGACCGGCGGGCGGCGGCTCACCGGGCGGGCGGTGGTCGTGGCCACCGGGTACAACCACACCCCGCACCTGCCGGAGTGGCCGGGCCTCGACGGCTACGAGGGCGAGCTCGGCCACGCCTGCGGCTACCGCAACCCCGGCCCGTACAAGGGCAGGGACGTCCTCGTCGTGGGCGCCGGGAACACCGGGGCGGAGATCGCCGCCGACCTCGCCGAGGGCGGCGCCGGGCG
This sequence comes from Streptomyces sp. NPDC056169, assembly GCF_042268445.1. Lineage (NCBI taxonomy): Bacteria > Bacillati > Actinomycetota > Actinomycetes > Kitasatosporales > Streptomycetaceae > Streptomyces > Streptomyces sp. NPDC056169. The sequence goes on from NZ_JBHJUO010000019.1 coordinate 145,866, forward strand.
CGTACGGCTCGCGGTGCGGACCGTCCCGCACCTCGTGCGCCGGACGACGCTCGGCTGGCCCGCCCAGCGGTCCGGCATCCTGATCCGGCGGCTGCCCGCCGGCCTGGTGGACCGGCTGGGCGCGCTCGTCGCGAGGTTCGCGACGCCCGACCTCACGGCGTACGGCCTGCCCCGGCCGGACACGGGCCTCGCCACCCGGCAGCGGGCGGGCGCGATCCCGGTGCAGGACGTGGGCCTGATCGACGCCGTACGGTCCGGGAAGGTCGAGGTCGTCGCCGCCGTCGACGCCTTCGAGGGCGGCAAGGTGCTCCTCGCGGACGGCACCCGGATCGCTCCGGACGCGGTGATCGCGGCGACCGGGTACCGGCGCGCCCTGGAGCCGCTCCTCGGACACCTGGACGGGGTGCTGGACGGGCACGGGCGGCCGGTGGCGCACGGGGCGCGCTGCCCGCGCGAGGCGCCGGGGCTGCACTTCACCGGCTTCACCAACCCCATCAGCGGCATGTTCCGGGAGCTGGCGCTGGACGCGGAGCGGATCGCACGGCGGATCGCCCGGTCGGACAGGCGCGCGGGCCGCGGGTGACCCGCCCCGCAACGGCCGTCGCGTAACCGCCCGCTCCCCGCCTCCCCCTGGCCGCCGGGGTAGCCATGCGCATCTCCCCCTTGCAGAATTGGTCTAGACCTGGCAAGGGGGATGAGAGATGCAGCAACACACGTGCTCCCGGGGCGACTGCGAGCTGGTCCTGGTGCAGGCGGACGCCCGATTACGGCCCGGCGTCATCGGCTACGGCGCCTACCGCCTGACCGGAGCGGAACCGCAGCAGTGGTACTTCGCGGCCAACGGGAGCGTCTCCGTCTTCCTCACGCTCGACGGGGAGATGTCGGCCGGTCACACGGGAGACGGGGAGGACGCCACCACGGGACTGTCCCGGCCCTCCGTGTTCTACGGGACGCACGCACGCCCCAAGATCCTCCGCCGCCAAGGGGCCGTCGAGGGGGTCGAGATCAGCGTCCTCCCCTGGGTCGCCCGCCGGCTCTTCGACGCCTCGATGGACGATCTGGCCGACACGGTGGTGGACGCGGACGCGGTCGTGGGGCGCCGCCTGTCCTTCCTCGCCGAGGCCGTCAGCGAGGCCTCCGACTGGCGTACGCGCTTCGGCATCCTCGACCGGCAGCTGCTGCGGTGGACGGCGCGCGCCGACAGCGCCCGCCACTCCGCCCCCGCCCCGACAGTGCTGCGCGCCTGGGACCTGATCACCGGCACGGCGGGCACCATGCCCATCCACGACGTCGCGGCCAGGGCGCAATGGAGCCGGCGGCAGCTGGAGATCCGGTTCCGTGAACAGATCGGGCTCACGCCGAAGCGCCTGGCGCGCGGGCTGCGCCTGGACCGGGCCATCGCGCTGCTGTCGGCAGGCCTCAGCCAGGCGGACACCGCGTCCGCCGCCGGCTTCAGCGACCAGCCGCACCTCGCGCGCGAGTTCAGGACGCTGACCGGCATGCCGCCGGGGCGCTTCCTGCGCACCCTGACGCTCGGCTGCTCGTGGCCGACGATCCCGCAGGACCCCCTCGCTTGCTTCGCTTTTGTCCAAGACCCGGAGGGAGGGCCGTCGCCAGACTTTCCCCACGAGGAACGCACCGCCTCCTGAGCGTGCGACCCACCCGCACTCATCCTTCGAGGGGAATCCGCAATGTCTCGTTCTCTTGGACGCGTCTCGGCCGTGGCCGCCGGTCTGGCCGCTCTGGCCACCACGCTCATCGCGGGCGCGCCGTCCGCCTCCGCCCTGGGCACGTCCACCTACGCCTGGGGCACCGACAACAAGTGCCTCGCCATCTACGGTCAGGCGCCGCCCCAAGGAGCCCCGGCGGTCCTGTGGGACTGCAACGGCAACCCGGACCAGCGGTGGACCCACGTCGCCGCGGGCGAGGGCTACGTCAAGCTGGCGAACGACAACAACGGCTGCATTGACATCCCGAACAGCTCCAGGGAGTGGGGCGTCCAGGCGATCCAGTGGACCTGCCACAACGGTCACAACCAGCAGTGGAGGGTCGAGCCGCTGGCCGACTCGAGCTTCCGCCTGCGCAACAGGGTCTCGGGCCTCTGCCTCGACGCCTCGGGCTACGGCGGCTCGAACGGCACTCCCCTGATCCAGTGGGAGTGCAACGGCGGCAACAACCAGCGCTGGGCCTTCTGACCCGCCCCCGGCGGAAGGGTCCACGGGGCCCTTCCGCCGGGGCCACGGGGGCTCTTCCGCCGGGCTACGGAGGCCCTTCCGCCGCTCCTCCCGCCGCCCCTCCCGCCGTACCCGCCAGTACTGCCCCCTGCACGCCCATTCCTGACTGGCCGTCAGTTCTGTAATCTGACTAGGCGTCAGGTCAGTAGTCATGGGCGGAAGGTGGAGCGGAACGATGCTTGGATCGACTCACGGCACCTTCACCACCGATCTCCGCGCACGAGTGGTCGCCTGCGGGGAGGCGCCCGCCGCCGTCGTGCACGGCGTCACCGTCGCCCCCGGCGACCAGGACGTCAGCGGGCGGCCGCTGCACGCCCCCGTACCCGACCTCGACCGGTTCTTCCGGCCCGCGTCCGTCGCCGTCGTCGGCGCGTCCGACACCGAGGGCCGCCCCAACACCGGGATCACCCGGCAGCTGCTCGCCTGGGCCGAGCGGGTCGGCGCCCGGCTCGTGCCCGTGCACCCGACCCGTACGAGCGTCTTCGGGATCGACTGCGTACCCTCCGTCGGCGCGCTCACCGAACCCGTCGACCTCGCCGTCCTCCTCGTCGCCGACCCGCTCCCCGTCATCGAGGAACTCGCCGACACGAAGGTGAAGTTCGCCGTCGCCTTCGCCTCCGGCTTCGCCGAGACCGGCGAGGCGGGTGCCGCCGCGCAGGAACGGCTCGCCGCCGCCGTACGCCGCTCGGGGCTCCGGCTCCTCGGCCCCAACACCAACCTCAACGCCTTCGAGCGCTTCCGCGACGACCTCGAAGGCCCCGCCGTCGCCCTCATCACCCAGTCCGGCCACCAGGGGCGGCCCGTCTTCACCCTCCAGGAGCTGGGCGTCCGGCTCTCCCACTGGGCCCCCACGGGCAACGAAGCCGACCTGGAGACCTCCGACTTCATCTCGTACTTTGCCGGACTGCCCGAGGTCGGGGCCATCGCCTGTTACGTCGAGGGGCTCAAGGACGGCCGCGCCTTCCTCCTCGCCGCCGACCGGGCCGCGCGCCAGGGCGTCCCCGTCGTCGCCGTGAAGGTGGGCCGCACCGAGACCGGGGCCCGCACCGCCGCCTCCCACACGGGCAAGCTCACCGGCGCCGACCAGGTCGTCGACGCGGCGATGCGGCAGTACGGGGTGATCCGGGTCGACGGGCTCGACCAGCTCCAGGACACCGCGACCCTGCTCGCCCGCGCCCGCAGGCCGCAGGCCGACGGAGTCGTCGTGTACTCGATCTCCGGCGGTACGGGAGCCCACTTCGCCGACCTGGCCACGGCGGCGGGACTCGAACTCCCCACCCTGTCCCAGGCCAAGCAGGACGAACTGCACCAGTGGATCCCGGAGTACCTGAGCGTCTCCAACCCCGTCGACAACGGCGGGCACCCGGTGGGCGACTGGCGCGGCCGGAAGATCATCGACGCGATCCTCGCCGACCCCTCCGTCGGCGTCCTCATCTGTCCGATCACCGGCCCCTTCCCGCCCATGAGCGACAAGCTCGCGCAGGACCTGGCCGACGCGGCCGAGGCGACGGACAAGCTGGTGTGCGTGATCTGGGGCTCGCCGGTCGGGACGGAGGAGGCGTACCGCACGACCCTCCTCGGCTCCTCGCGCCTCGCCACCTTCCGTACCTTCGGCAACTGCATCGGGGCCGTGAAGGCCTACCTCGACCACCACCGCTTCACCACCGGCTACCGCTCGCCCTTCGACGAGGCCCCCCGCACCCCCTCCCCCTCCCTCCGCAAGGCCCAGGCCCTCATGCGGCCCGGGCGGCGGCTCAGCGAGCACGCGGCGAAGCAGCTGCTGCGGGCGTACGGGATACGGGTGCCGCGCGAGCAGCTCGTGACGAGCGCGGCGGCGGCGGTCCGGGCCGCGGGACTCGTCGGCTACCCGGTGGTGATGAAGGCGTCGGGTGCGCAGCTCGCGCACAAGACGGAGCTGGGCCTGGTGAAGGTCGGGCTGACCTCGGCGAGCCAGGTCCGGGACGCGTACCGCGAACTCACCGACATCGCCCGGTACGAGTCGATCGACCTCGACGGCATCCTCGTCTGCCAGATGGTCGGGCGAGGGGTGGAGATGGTGGTGGGCGTGACCCGCGACGAACTCTTCGGCCCGACGGTCACGGTCGGCCTCGGCGGGGTCCTGGTGGAGGTCCTCAACGACACGGCCGTACGGGTCCCGCCCTTCGGCGAGCACGAGGCCCGCTCGATGCTCGCCGAGCTGCGCGGCCGGGCGCTCCTGGAGGGCGTACGGGGAGCTCCGCCGGCCGACGTCGACGCGCTGGTCGAGGTGGTGCTCCGGGTGCAGCGGATGGCCCTCGAACTCGACGGCGACCTCGCCGAACTGGACATCAACCCGCTGATGGTGCTGCCGCGCGGGCAGGGGGCGGTGGCCCTGGACGCGCTCGCGGTCTGCCGCTGAGGAGATCACGTATGACCGAGGTACTCCACGCCGTCGAGAACGGCGTCTCGTGGATCACGCTCAACCGCCCCGAGGCGATGAACGCGGTCACCTGGGACCAGCGGGAACGGATCATCGACCTGCTGGCCGAAGCCTCCGCCGACCCGGAGGTCCGGGCGGTGGTCGTCACGGCGACGGGCCGGGGCTTCTGCGCGGGCGCGGACCTGCGGGGGGCGCCCGCCACCGGGGAGCGGGTCGCGGGGGACGTGGCCCGGATGATCCGGCTGGGCGCGCAGCGGTTCATCGGCGCGGTCATGGACTGCGAGAAGCCGGTGATCGCGGCGGTGAACGGCACGGCGGCGGGCATCGGGGCGCACCTCGCGTTCGCCTGCGACCTGGTGCTGGCGGCGGACTCGGCGCGGTTCATCGAGGTGTTCGTACGCCGGGGACTCGTCCCGGACGGCGGCGGCGCGTATCTGCTGCCTCGGCTGATCGGTCCGCAGCGGGCGAAGGAGTTGATGTTCTTCGGCGACGCGGTGCCGGCGGCGGAGGCGAAGGAGCTGGGCCTGGTGAACCGGGTCGTCCCGGCGGAGGACCTGGAGAAGACGGCCCGCGAATGGGCGGAACGCCTCGCCCAGGGCCCGACGCGGGCCCTCGCCCTGACGAAGCAGCTGGTCAACGCGTCCCTGGACACGGACCGGGCGACGGCCTTCGCGACGGAGGCGACGGCCCAGGAGCTCAACATGACGACGAGGGACGCACAGGAGGGGGTGGCGAGCTTCGTGGAGCGGCGGGAGGCGCGGTACGAGGGGAAATAGTCGCGCGACGCCGTCGGGACCGGCCGCCCGCGCCGACCTCGTACGCCTGCCATACGGAAGCCCCCGGGGGCGACGGACGGTCGTCGCCCCCGGGGGCTTCCCGTCCGTCGGGCCCGGGGGCTTCCCGTCCGTCGGGCCCGGGGGCTTCCCGTCCGTCGGGCCCGAGGGCCTCCCGTCCGTCGCGCCAGGGACTTCCTGTCCGTCGTCTGTCCGTCGTGCCCGGGGCTTCCTATCTGACGAACCGTCAGCTTCAATGGGTGATGTGATGGGACACGCCGGGATGGCGGCCACCGCCGTCCGACACCTGAGAGCGGCCGGTTCGCCCACGGCCGTCGAACCACTGCCACGGCCGGTACTGCGCGCGGTACGGGAGGACGAGCGACCGCCCGTCGATCCCGCCGAATTCCGCCGCGTCCTCGGTCACTTCGCGAGCGGGGTCACGATCGTCACGGCCCTCGACGACGACGGCCCGGCGGGCTTCGCCTGCCAGTCCTTCGCCTCGCTCTCCCTCGACCCGCCCCTGGTCGCCTTCATGGTCGCCCGTACGTCGACGACCTGGCCCCGGATCGCGGACGCGGGCACCTTCTGCGTCAACATCCTCGGCGCCGAACAGGGCGCCCTGTGCCGGTCGTTCGCGGTGAGCGGGGCCGACAAGTTCGCGGGGGTCGACTGGGACCCGGCGCCGGCGACCGGCTCGCCGCGCCTCGCCGGCTCGCCCGCCTGGATCGACTGCACGATCACCGCCGTCCACACGGGCGGCGACCATCTGATCGTGGTCGGCCGGGTCGACTCCCTCGGCGCGACGGAGGACGGGGATCCGCTGCTCTTCCACCGGGGTCGGTTCGGGCGGTTCGACTCCTAGAGGCGGGGGTCAGTCCGCCGCGTACACGACGACTCCGCCCACCGTGAAGACGCTCACCACCGCGAGCGTGTCCCAGGTCCTCGCCGGGCAGCACCACCGGCAGGACCGGTTCAGCGCGTCGGCGCGGGGGCCTTGCGCCGGAAGCCGAGGCCACGGCCACGGCCGAGACCGAGACCGAGGCCACGGCCCCCGCCCGCCCTCCGGGTGACCAGCGCGGCCACCGACAGGACGACCACTCCGGTCAGCCACGCCCCGGCCGAGTCCGCCGGGCCCGAGCCCGCCGAGAGCGCGCGGGGCAGGACCGGCACCGTGGCCGCGGCGGCGGCCACGACCGGGATCCAGGCGTCCGCGCGGCCTCGGAAGCGGCGCTCCAGCTCCTCGCCCAGCCACACCACGGGCAGCACCAGGAACACGGCCGCGGCCGCCAGGCTCAGCAGCCAGATCGCCGCGAGCGTCGGGTGCGTGAAGACCGCCAGGAAACCGGCCCGGTCGTCGCCGGGGCCCGCGAACACGGCCCTCGCCGCCACCGTCAGAGCCCCCTCCAGCAGCAGCGTCAGCACCGCCACCCGCACCATCCGACCGACGGTCCGGTCGGCCGTCCGGTCTGCGGTCCGGTCTGCGGTCCGGCCGCTCTCGTCATCGCTCATGGGCGATCACCCCCTCCGTACCATCATGCGCTGAGCGGAACCGCCGCTTCCGATCGGGGTCGCCTGATGACCAGGGCCATCAGGGCCGCCGCCGCGCACAGCGCGCCGGAGGCGTACCAGACGATGTCGTACGAGCCGAAGACGTCCCGGGCGACGCCGCCCCCGAAGGCGACGATCGCCGCGCCGACCTGGTGGGAGGCGAGGACCCAGCCGAAGACGATCGCCGAGTCCTCGCCGTAGTGCTCACGGCAGAGGGCGATCGTCGGCGGGACCGTGGCCACCCAGTCGAGGCCGTAGAAGACGATGAAGAACAGCATCGGCGGGTGGACGGTCGGCGCGAGCAGCATCGGCAGGAAGAGCAGCGAGATCCCGCGCAGCGCGTAGTAGACGGCGAGGAGGCGGCGCGTGGAGAAGCGGTCCGTGAACCAGCCGGAGGCGATCGTGCCGACGACGTCGAAGACGCCGATCACCGCGAGCAGTCCCGCCGCCGCCGTGACGGGCATCCCGTGGTCGTGGGCGGCGGGCACGAAGTGGGTCTTGACCAGGCCGTTCGTCGAGGCGCCGCAGATCGCGAAGGTGCCGGCGAGCAGCCAGAAGGGACCGGTGCGGGCCGCCTTGAAGAGGACGGTGACGGCCCGGCGCGCGGCGCCCGTGACGGGGGCGGGCTTCTCGGCGTACTCCCCGCCGTACGGGGCGAGTCCGACGTCCGCCGGGTGGTCGCGGAGCAGCAGCCAGACGAAGGGGACGACCGCGAGCGCGGCGAGCGAGACGGTGACGGCGGCCGGGCGCCAGCCGTGGTGCTCGACCAGCCAGGAGAGGAGGGGGAGGAAGACGAGCTGTCCCGAGGCGCCGGCGGCGGTGAGGATGCCGGTGACGAGGCCGCGGCGGGCGACGAACCAGCGGTTGGTGACGGTCGCGGCGAAGGCGAGCGCCATCGAGCCGCTGCCGAGGCCGACGAGCACGCCCCAGAAGAGGACGAGCTGCCAGGCGGCCGTCATCCACACGGTGAGGACCGAGCCGACGGCGATGATCGTCAGCGCGACGGCGACGACCCGGCGGATGCCGAAGCGGTCCATGAGCGCGGCGGCGAAGGGGGCCGTGAGGCCGTAGAGGGCGAGGTTCACCGAGACGGCGAAGCCGATCGTGCCGCGCGACCAGTCGAACTCGCCGTGCAGCGGCTCGATCAGCAGGCCCGGCAGGGACGCGAAGGCCGCCGCGCCGATGATCGTGACGAAGGTGACCGCCGCGACGAACCAGGCGCGGTGGACGCGGGGCGGGCGGCGGGGCGTGCCGGACGTACCGGGTGTGCCGGACGTGTCGGATGTGTCGGACGTGCCGGACGGGCGACGCGGGGAGGGCGGGAGCGCGGAGCCGCGGCTCTCGGTTGTCTGGGCCATGCCACAGAGCATCCCGCCCGCGCGCCCGTACCGACCATTGGCCCGGACGACAGGTTTGCAAAGGATCGGGCCATCAGCCCGCCCCGCATCGAGCCACTGGCCTCCGCGCCGGACCCCTACGCCCGCGGCAGCGTCCTGATCGGCCGTACGACGAGCAGCGCCGCCACCACGAACACCGCGACCCCCGCCCCCGCGAGCAGCACCTGCTCCGTGCCGACCACCGCCGCCACCGGGCCCGACAGGGTGCGCCCGACGCCCATCATCAGGAGCGAGCCGGCCACGTCGTACGCGTGCATCCGGTTGAGGGCCTCCTGCGGGACGTGGGTCTGGACGGCGGTGGACCACATGACCAGCCAGAACGCGAAGCCCGCGCCGCCGATGAGCTGCCCCGCGCCCAGCAGCCACACGGAGGCGTCCGTACCGAGCAGGAAGAGGTTCACGGGGAGGCCGAGGAGGGCCACGGCGCCCGCCGCGAGGGGCCGCCGGGGCCGCAGCCGGAGCGCGAGGAGGCCGCCGACGGCGCTGCCGGCGCCGTTGACCGCCATCAGCACCCCGTACGTGGCGGAGCCGTGGTCCCCGGTGACCAGGCTCGCGGTGAGCGGCACCATCGGTCCCGCGACGGTCAGCCCGTACACGGTCCAGATGGAGATGACCCCCCACAGCCAGCTGCGGGAGCGGAACTCCCGCCAGCCGCCCGCGAGTTCGGCGCCGAAGGAGTCGCGGCGGGCCGTGTCGGACGGGATCGGGGCGAGCCGCATGAGCGCGAGACAGAGGGCGCTGACGGCGAAGGTCAGGCCGTTGACGGCGAAGGCCGCGCCCGCGTTCCACAGGGCGACGAGCAGGCCCGCCGCGGCCGGTCCCGCCATGACCATGAGGGCTTCGACGACCCGCAGGACGGCGTTGGCGCGCTGCACGTCGGGGGCGATGCGCGGGATCGTGGAGGCGACCCCGGGCTGGAAGAGGGCGGCGCCGATGCCGCTGAGCACGGAGAGGCTGTAGACGGCCCACAGGGGCGGGCTGCCGAGGGTGAACGAGACGGCGAGGACGGCGGCGCCGGGGAGCCGGAGGAGGTCCGCGAGGATCATCATGCGGCGGGCGGTGAACCGGTCGGCGAGGACGCCGCCGAAGAGGACGAAGAGCGCGAAGGCGGCCGTCCAGCCGCCGAGCGCGTAGCCGACGGTGGAGCCGGGGTGGCCGGCTCCGAGGAGTCCGGCGGCGTAGGCGACGGGGACCATGCCCTCGCCGAAGACGGCGACCGCGCGGGCCACGAAGAAGAGCCGGAAGTTACGGTTCCACAGTGCGGGCGGCTCGGCCGGTACGGGAATCCGTTCGGCGGCCTCAGACTTGTACGTGTTGTCCGTCACGGAAACGAAGAGGTACCAGTAACTGGTCTGGACCACCACTGATTTTCTCGCCGTCGCGCTTCGGAAGGAGCCTCCCGCCGTGCCCGTGCCCCACCGCGTCGTCGTCCTCGCCCTCCCCGGGCTCCTCCCCTTCGAACTGGGCATCCCGCACCGCATCTTCGGCCGCGCCCGGGACGCCGAGGGCACCCTGCTGTACGAGATCGTCACCTGCGCCCCGGTCGCGGGACCGGTTCCCACGGACGCCGACTTCTCCGTGTACGTGGAGCACGGCCCCGAGATCCTCGCCACCGCCGACACGGTCGTCGTCCCCGCCTCGTACGAACTCGGCCCGGTCTACGAGGAGGGCAGGCTCACCGGCGAGCTCGCCGCCGCCCTCGCGCACATCCGGCCCGGCACCCGGCTCGTCTCCATCTGCACCGGCGGGTACGTGCTCGCCGCCGCCGGCTTCCTCGACGGGCGCCCGGCCACCACCCACTGGTCCTCCGCCGCGCACTTCCAGCGGCTCTTCCCGAGCGTGCGGGTCGACGCGGACGTCCTCTTCGTCGACGACGGCGACGTCCTCACCTCGGCCGGCGTGGCCGCCGGGATCGACCTGTGCCTGCACATCGTGCGCCGCGACCACGGCACGGCCGTGGCCAACGACGTCGCCCGCAGGACCGTCGTCCCGCCGCACCGGGACGGCGGCCAGGCCCAGTACATCGAGCGGCCCCTCCCCGAGGCCGGCACCCACACCACGACCACCGCGCGGGCCTGGGCGCTCGCCCACCTCCACGAGCCGATCCAGCTGCGGGACCTGGCCGAGCGGGAGGCGATGAGCGTACGGACGTTCACCCGCCGCTTCCGGGACGAGGTCGGCATCAGCCCCGGGCAGTGGCTCACGCAGCAGCGCGTCGAGCGCGCCCGGCACCTCCTGGAGTCCACCGGGCTGCCCGTCGACCGGATAGCGCAGGACGCCGGCTTCGGCACGGCCCAGTCGCTGCGCGTGCACCTGATGAGCGCGATCGGGGTGACCCCGACGTCCTACCGGCGCACCTTCCGGTCCTCCTCGACCGCCGAGTCCGCCGAGTCCTCCTCGACCGCCGAGACCGCCGAGACCGCCGCGCCCTCCGAGTCCGCCACGCCCTCGGCAGGTCCCTCCGTCTGACCCGCGGGGACGCGGCGCGTCAGCCGTCGCTCCCCCACCGCGCCGATCGCCGTGAGCAGCACGGTCAGCGCGACGCCGTAGAGGATCGCGGTCGACGGGGCCACGACCTTCAGCAGGCCGCCCGCGAGGGCGCCGCTCGCCGCGTAACCGGCGCCGACGGCCGCGTACATGACCGAGTACCCGGCGGCGAGCGCGGACGGCGGGAGGAGCCGGCGCAGGGCGAGGTTGCGGGTGAGCCCGGCGGGGGCCTGGAGGAGCCCGGCGGCGACCAGGACGGCGCCGATGGCGGCGGCCCAGGGCAGGAGGGCGACGAGGGCGACGCCCGCGGTCACCGCGAGGACCAGGAGGACGGACTGCACGAGCAGCGGGCCCGGCCAGCGGGCCCGCAGGCCGTAGACGAACGCGCCGACCGCCGAGCCGATCGAGAACCCGGCGAGCAGCGGACCGGCCCAGCCGATGGCGATTCCGCGCTGTTCGAGCAGGGCGGGCAGGAGCAGCTCGGCGAGCGCGAGCAGGGAGAGTCCGGCGGCCCCGAGGACGTACACGGGCCAGGCCCGCAGCAGCGCCCGCCGCGCGGAGACGCCCTTCTCGGGCGGCTCGGCCGCCCAGCCGACGGGCAGCAGCCACATCCCGGCCACCGCGAGCACCGTGAGGGCGGTCATGAGGAGCAGCGGGACGGCGGGGCCGACGCCGAGCGCGAGGCCGGTGGCGAGTGCGGGGGCGGCCGCCCAGACGCCGAAGACCAGCATCGACTCCATGCTCATGGCCTGGGTGACGGCCCGCTCGGGGACCATGCTCGTCAGGAGGGCGCGCAGCCCGCCCGCCACGGCCGCGGGTCCGGCGCCCGCGAGCACCGCGAGGACGGCGAGGACGACGGGGTGGGCGTCGGGCGCGAACCCGAGTCCGGCGAACCCGACGCCGCCGACGGCGAGTCCGGCGACGAGCTGCGGCCGGGCCCGCTCGGCGTTCATGCGCAGGCCGAGGACGGGTGCGGCGACGATCTCGCCGATGACGTACGCGGCGGCGAGCGCGGCCCCGAGGGAGTACCCGCCGGGCCGCTCGCGCACGAGGAAGACGAGCGCGAGCGGCGCCATGGCGACGGGCAGCCGCCCGGCGGCGGTGACGGCGCACCAGGCGAGGACGGGTCGGGTGGCGAGCTCGCGGTAGGACATGGCCATGACCGTAACCCTCAGGCGGTCCTGTCCCCCAGAGATTTCCGTACCGGCCCGCGCGGCTCAGAAGGTGAGCACTCCCCGCGCCACCTTCCCCTGCTCGGCGTCCTCGACGGCCCGTGCGAAGTCCTCCACGGGGTACGTCCGCGTCACCAGCTCGTCGAGGAGGAGGCTGCCGGAGCGGTACAGCTCCGCGTAGAGCCCGATGTCCTTCTGGGGGCGGGAGGAGCCGTAGCGGCAGCCCAGGATCGACTTGTCCAGGAACATCGCGGCGGGCGGGAAGCTCGCCTCCGCCGTCGGGGCGGTCATGCCGAGGAGGATCGCCTGGCCGTGCCGGTCGAGGAGTTCGATCGCGGTACGGACGAGGCCGGTGTGCCCGACGCACTCGAAGACGTGGTCGGCGCCGGTGGGCAGGATCTCCCGTACGCCGTCGGTGGAGGCGAGGAAGTGCGTGGCGCCGAACCGCCGGGCCACCTCCTCCTTCTCCGGGTTGGTGTCGACGGCCACGATCGTCGGGGCGCCCGCGATCCGGGCGCCCTGGATGACGTTGAGGCCGATGCCGCCGGTGCCGATGACGACGACGGTCTCGCCGCGGTCGACCTTCGCGCGGTTGAGTACGGCTCCGACGCCGGTGAGGACGCCGCAGCCCATGAGGGCGGCGGAGGTCAGCGGGATGTCCTTCGGGATCTTCACGGCCTGGACGGCCTTGACGACGGTCCGCTCGGCGAAGGACGAGTTGGACGCGAACTGGAAGAGCTTCTGCCCGGTCGACGCGCGCGAGAACGGCTGCCCGGGCATGCCGATCGCCTTGCGGCACATGGTGGGCCGGCCGCGGTCGCAGTCGGCGCAGGCGCCGCAGTTCGCGAGGGTGGAGAGGGCGACGTGGTCGCCCGGGACGACATGGGTGACGCCGGGGCCGACGGCCTCGACGACTCCGGCGCCCTCGTGGCCGAGGACGACGGGCGGCGGGAACGGGATGGTCCCGTCGACCACGGACAGGTCGCTGTGGCACAGCCCGGCGGCGGCGATCCCGACGAGCACCTCTCCGGGCCCGGGCGCCCGCACCTCCAGATCGTCGACGACCTGCACGGACTTCCCGTCGAACACGACACCACGCATGAGCCAGCTCCTCATCTCCGGGGCGCGCGCCCCCAACGATCCGGTACGTGTACGGGTACGTGCTACGCGTTCGGGCGGGTGCCCTCGGCCGCCGCCCGGGCCATCTCCTCCAGGCGTGCCAGCATCGGCATCGGGTCGGTCCCCACCGTCCCCGGCAGGAAGTCGGCGATCCGCTCCGGTGTCCACGCCCCGCCCTCGGCGTATCCGGCCCGCAGCTCCCTCGGCTGCGCCCACACGGCGATCTTCGGGCCGGCGATCGTGTACACCTGGCCGGTGATCTTCTCGGCCCTGGCCTGCTCCGACAGCAGGTAGACGACGAGCGCGGCCACGTCCTCCGGCTCCCCGATCTCCTTCAGCTCCATCGGGACGTTCGCGGACATCCGGGTCCTGGCGACGGGGGCGACGGCGTTCGCGGTGACCCCGTACTTGTGGAGTCCGAGGGCGGCGCTCCGGACGAGCGAGATGATCCCGCCCTTCGCCGCCGAGTAGTTGGCCTGCGCGACCGAGCCCTGGTGGTTGCCGCTGGTGAAGCCGATCAGCGTGCCCGTGCCCTGCTTGCGCATCACCGCGGAGGCCGCGCGGAAGACCGTGAACGTGCCCTTCAGGTGGGTGGCGACGACCGGGTCCCACTCCTCCTCGGACATGTTGAAGAGCATGCGCTCGCGCAGGATGCCCGCCACGCACACGACGCCGTCGATGCGTCCGTACTCCGCGAGGGCGACGTCCACGATCCGCTGCCCGCCCGCCATCGTCGAGATGTCGTCGGCGACGGCGACGGCCGTGCCGCCGGCCGCCTCGATCTCCTTCACGACGGAGAGGGCGATCTCCGAGGTCGGTTCGCCGCCCTCGATCGACACCCCGTAGTCGTTCACGACGACCTTCGCGCCCTCCGCCGCGCACGCGAGGGCGACGGCGCGGCCGATGCCCCGCCCCGCTCCCGTGACGGCCACGACCTTGCCAGCCAAGAAGTTCCCCATGCCCGGCCCCTCCCACAGTTTCTGACGGTCCGTTAGATTCATTCGTCGTCAGGATTCTACGACCCGTCAGATACGGGAAAACAAGACCCCGGAGGCCCCGATGTCTCTGCCCGCCGCTTTTCACGAGATCGCCAAACGCGTCAACAACTGGGGCCGTTGGGGCCAGGACGACGAGATCGGCACGCTCAACCTCATCACCGACGAGGTCGTGCGCGAGGCCGTCGCCACCGTCCGCACCGGCCGACGGATCCCCCTCGCCGTCGACCTCGAGCAGGACGGCGTCCAGACCGGCATGATCCCCGGCCGCGTCAATCCGCTCCACGTCATGGTCCAGGTCAACCAGGAGCTCTTCGGGCCCGGCACGGTCGCCACCAGCGACGACGCCGTGACCCTGGGCCTCCAGGCCGGCACCCACTGGGACGCCCTGACCCACGCCTCGCACTCCGGGCGGATCTACAACGGCCGCCCCGCCGACACGATCACCGCGCACGGCCGCGCCGAGTTCAGCGGCATCCACACCGCCCGCCAGGTCGTCTCGCGGGGCGTCCTGCTCGACGTGGCCGCCGCCAAGGGCGTCGACCGGCTGCCCGGCGACCACGCCGTCACCCCCGAAGACCTCGACGAGGCCGCCGAGTTCGGCGGGGTCACGGTCCGGTCCGGCGACATCGTCCTCGTACGGACGGGGCAGATGCAGGTGTACCTGGCGGGGGACAAGCACGGGTACGCGTTCCCGTCGCCGGGGCTCTCGGTCCGTACGCCGGAGTGGTTCCACGCCCGGGACGTCGCGGCCGTCGCCAACGACACGCTCACCTTCGAGATCTTCCCGCCGGAGATCGACGACCTCTGGCTGCCCGTCCACGCCCTCGACCTGGTCGAGATGGGCATGCTCCAGGGGCAGAACTGGAACCTCGAAGGACTGTCCACAGCCTGTGCACAGGAGCGGCGCTACGTCTTCCTGCTCTCCGCGATGCCGGAGCCCTTCGTCGGCGGCACGGGCACACCGGTGGCCCCGATAGCCATCCTCTGACGCAGAGGCTCACCGGCCAGCGGCCACCGGCCACCGGCTTCACGGGCGGCGGCGCGCTCGCGCGCGCCCCGAGCACGGCACGGTCGCGCCGCCACCCGGCCACGACCCGCACACGCCGAGGGCAGCACACGACGCCCTCGGCTCCCCTCGCCACGAATCGCTCACACCAGAGTGGGCAAAACGGAACGAACCGTCAACAGTGCACCCGGCCGGGCGACACCGCGCCCTGCCCGCGCGCGGGCGCCACCGCCACCGCCACCCGGTCGACCTCGCACCAGATGCTCTTGCCGGCACCCTCGGGCTGCCAGCCCCACCGGTCCGCGAGGCCGTCCACCAGCTCCAGGCCGCGCCCGTTGGTGTCGTCGCCCTCCGCGTGCCGGGGCTGCGGCGGGCGGTCGCTCGCGTCCGCCACCTCGACCCGTACGCCACCCTCCGCCGCGAACAGCATCCGCAGCACGGCCGGGCAGCCCGTGTGCACCACGGCGTTGGTCACGAGCTCGGAGATGAGCAGCACCAGCGTCTCCGCGAGCGGCTCGTCGTCCCCTATGCCCGAACCGGCGAGCCGCGACCGCGCCCACCTCCGGGCTCGCCCCACTTCCGCCGGGTCGGGCCCGACCTCCAACTGCACCTGAAGCACCTGCACCGCTCACACCATCCGAACCGGCGGACACACCTTCACGGAACGTGATTCCCTTATGGGACAGCATGGTTGACGTACAGTCACCGCAACAAGCGCTTCGGGCATATTCCAGCGCGAAGGAGTACGCATGGTCCATACTGTGCGACGCACGCTGCGGGTAGTCGAACGCCGGGCGCGAGCGGCGGGCATCCCCGGGCCCGGGGTCACCTCAGGGGCGACACCGGGACGATCCGGGCCAACGAGCACTCGCATCCCACGGAGAGTACCGGAGCCGACGACCGACTCCGGGCCGTGACGGCCGCGCCGTAGGACACAACCCGATATCGACATTCCGTGACCCGGCGAACGCGGAGCGCTACAACCGGGCCGCCACCACCTCCTCGGCGCGCGCCGCGGGCAGCCGCAGCTCGGCCCGCACCCAGGCCCGCTTGAGGTGCAGGTGCACGTCCGCCTCCCAGGTGAAGCCCATGCCGCCGTACACCTGGAGGCAGTCACGGGCGTTCCCGGTGGCGGCCTCGTCGGCGAGGAGCTTGGCCCCGGCGATCTCGACGGGATCGCCGGTCACGGCGGCGGCCCGCACGGCGACCCGCGCGAGCTCGGCCCGCACGAGCATCCCGGCACAGAGATGCTTCACGGCCTGAAACCCCCCGATGACCTGCCCGAACTGCTCCCGCTCCCGCGCGTACGAAACAGCCATCTCGGTGGTCCGCTCCGCACTCCCCACCTGCTCGGCGGCGGTGAGCAGGACCGCCACCAGCCCGTCGCCTTCCGGCAGGCCCTCCACCGTTGTGGCCTTGTGCAGGGGCGTCAGCGGATCGACCGACCGCATCGGGACGGCGCCCTCCGCGTCACCCAGGACCACATCGGCCTCGTCCAGCCAAGGGACCAGCCCCTCCGAGGCGTCGGTCACCACGACATCCCCCTCCGCCGCCCCCAGCACGGACCCGGCAGCCACATGCGTGGCAACCAACGGCCCCGGCACCAGCGCCCTCCCCGCCTCCTCGAAGAGCAGCACCGCCTCCGGCAGCCCGAGCCCCACCCCGCCCTCGTCCTCGGGCAGCCGCAGGGCGAAGAACCCGGCCGTGCCGAGCTCCCGCCACAGCCCCCGGTCCAGCCGGCCGCCCGAGTCCACGGCCGCCCGCAGCGCCTCCCGGTCGAAGAGCCGCGCGAGCAGTTCCCGTACGCCCTTCCGCAGCGCCCGCTGGTCCTCGGTGAGTCGGAAGTCCATGGCGGGGGTCACCGTCCTTTCGGGAGGCCGAGGATGCGCTCGGCGACGATGTTGCGCTGGATCTGGGACGTGCCGGCGGCGATCGTGTACGAGAGCGAGGACAGCCGGTCGAGGGTCCAGTCGCGGCCGAGGTCGAGCGCGTCGGGCCCCAGCACGCCGGCAGCGGCCTCGTACAGCTCCTGGCGGGCGTGCGAGTAGTGCAGTTTGAAGACGGAGCCGCCGGCGCCGGGCACCCCGCCCGTCGCCTGCGCCTCGCTGACGTTCGCCTGGGTGAGCCGCCACAGCGCCTGGAACTCGGCGGAGAGCCTGCCGAGCCGCCGCCGCAGGACGGGGTCGTCCCAGGTGCCGTTCTTCCGGGCCGTGCGGGCGAGTTCGCCGAGGAGGCGGCGGCAGGCGACGACCTCGCCGACGAACGCGGTGCCGCGTTCGAACGACAGGGTCACCATGGTGACGCGCCAGCCGTCGTTCTCCTCGCCGACCCGGTTGGCCACCGGCACCCGCACCTCGTCGAGGAAGACCTCCGCGAACTCGGTCGAGCCCGCGAGGGTCCGCAGCGGCCGGACGGTGATGCCGGGCGCGTCCATGGGCATGGCGAGCCAGCTGATGCCCCGGTGTTTGGAGGGCGCCTCGGGGTCCGTCCGTACCAACAGCTCGCACCAGTCGGCGACCTCGGCGTGCGAGGTCCAGATCTTCTGCCCGGTGACGACGTACGCGTCGCCGTCCCGGACGGCCCGGGTGCGGAGCGAGGCGAGGTCGGAGCCGGCGTCGGGTTCGCTGAAGCCCTGGCACCAGACCTCGTCGCCGCGCAGGATCGACGGCAGCCAGCGCTCGCGCTGTTCGGCGGTGCCCTCGGCGGCGATCGTGGGGCCCGCGTGGAGCAGCCCGACGAAGTTGGCGCCGACGTAGGGCGCGCCGGCGAGTTCGGTCTCCTCCAGGAAGATCAGCCGCTGGGTGGGTGAGGCGTCCCAGTGGACGTCCGCGTATCCGGCGTCGTGGAGCCGGCGCTGCCAGCCGCAGTCGTAGGCGCGCCGGGCCGGCCAGTCGAGCGGGTCGGGTTTCGCCGGGAGGGTGGGCAGTACCGCGGCCAGCCATTCCCGCAGCCGGACCCGGAACTCCTCTTCCTCCGCGCCGTAGGCGAGGTCCATCAGACGAGGCCCCGGCCGAGACCCCCGCCGAGGCCCCGGTCGAAGTCCAGGTCGAGCATGCGGATGGCGTTGCCCCGCATGAGTTTGTAGATCGTCTTGTCGTCGAGGCCCTGGACGTGGTCGAGGGCGACCTCCTTGGTGTGCGGGAAGGTCGAGTCGACGTGCGGGTAGTCGGTCTCGAAGGTGGCGTTGTCCCTGCCCACGACGTCGAGGGACGCGATCCCGTGCTTGTCGCGGAAGAAGCAGCAGAAGATCTGCCGGTAGTAGTACGTGGACGGGGGCTCGGGGATCAGGTCGCGGACGCCGCCCCAGGCGCGGTGCTCCTCCCACACGTCGTCGGCGCGTTCGAGGGCGTACGGGATCCAGCCCATCTGGCCCTCGCTGTAGGCGAGCTTGAGCCTGGGGAACTTCACCAGGACGCCGCTGAAGAGGAAGTCCATCATCGAGGCCATCGCGTTGTTGAAGCTGAGGGAGGCCTGGACGGCGGGGGGCGCGTCGGGGGAGGCGGCGGGCATCTGGGAGCTCGACCCGATGTGCATGTTGACCACCGTGCCGGTCTCCTGGCAGACGGCGAAGAAGGGGTCCCAGTAGCCGGAGTGGATGGAGGGGAGTCCGAGGTGGGTGGGGATCTCGGAGAAGGTGACGGCCTTGACGCCCCGGGCGGCGTTGCGGCGGATCTCGGCGACCGCCAGGTCGATGTCCCAGAGCGGGATGATGCAGAGGGGGATGAGGCGGCCGCCGCTGTCGCCGCACCACTCCTCGACCATCCAGTCGTTGTAGGCGCGGACGCAGGCGAGTGCGACCTCCTTGTCGTGGGCTTCGGCGAAGGTCTGGCCGCAGAAGCGCGGGAAGGTGGGGAAGCAGAGGGAGGCCTCGACGTGGTTGAGGTCCATGTCGGCGAGGCGTGCCTTGGGGTCCCAGCAGCCGCGGCGCATCTCGTCGCGGGTGATGCCCTCCAGGGTCATGTCGTCGCGGTCGAAGCCGACGGCGGCGATGTTGCGCTTGTACGGGAACTTGAGGTCCTCGTAGATCCACCAGTCGGTGGGCGGCCCTTCGGGGTCCATCGTGATCTGGTACTTGCCGGCGACGTAGGCGAGCTCGCCGATGCCGGCCGTGAGGGCCTTGGGGCCCCGGTCGCGGTACTTCTTCGGGAGCCAGGTCTCGAAGAGGTGGGCCGGCTCGATCACGTGGTCGTCGACGCTGATGATGCGGGGCAGTTCCGTCATGGAGCCCTCCCGGATTCGGCGGACCGTTCCCGATCCGTTTCTGATGACCCGTCAGATCTGACGGGATCAGGCTAGCCCCGCACCCCTGGACCGACAAGCGCCGGACCTCTACGCTCTCCGCACGATCTGACGGAACGTCAGCCAAGAGGAGTACGGTCATGGATACGGCCCTGGACCAGACCGCGCACGCCCTGGGCGAGTCCCGCACGCTCTGGGAGCTCGTCGAGCGCCGCGCCGCCCTCACCCCCGACCGGCCCGTCCTGCTCCAGGGCGACCGCGTCCTCACCTTCGGCGGCCTCCGCGAACGCGCCGAACGCTGCGCCGCCGGGCTGTACGGGATGGGCGTCCGGCCGGGCACGGTCGTCGCCTGGCAGCTGCCCACCCGCATCGAGACCGCGGTGCTCTCCTTCGCGCTCGCCCGCATCGGAGCCGTACAGACGCCGGTGATCCCCTTCTACCGGGACAAGGAGGTCGGCTTCGCGCTCCGCGAGTCCCGGGCCGAGTTCTTCGCCGTCCCCGGCGTGTGGCGCGGCTTCGACCACACGGAGCTCGCCCGGCGGCTCGGCGCGCGCGGGATCTTCGAGGCGTACGGCCCCGAATCCCTCCCGGACGGCGACCCGGAGATCCTGCCGCCACCGCCCTCCTCCGGGACCGACGTCCGCTGGATCTACTGGACCTCCGGCACGACCTCCGACCCCAAGGGCGTCCTGCACACCGACCGCTCGCTCCTCGCGGGCGGCTCCTGCCTCGCCCACGCCCTGCGCCTGACGGCGGAGGACGTCGGCTCGATGGCCTTCCCGTACGCGCACATCGCCGGGCCCGACTACACGGTGATGCTCCTCTTGTACGGATTCCCCGCCGTCATGTTCGAACAGTTCGCGCTGCCCGAGGCGCTCGCCGAGTACCGCGCGCACGGCGTGACCGTCGCCGGCGGCTCCACCGCCTTCTACGCGATGTTCCTCGCCGAACAGCGCAAGCAGCCGGGCGAGCCCGTCATCCCCACCCTGCGGCTGCTCGCGGGCGGCGGGGCGCCGAAGCCGCCGGAGATCTACCACGCGGTGCGCAAGGAGCTGGGCTGCCGGCTCACCCACGGGTACGGCATGACCGAGGTCCCGATGATCACGATGGGCGACCCCGACGACACCGAGGAGAACCTCGCGACGACCGAGGGCCGCCCGCCCGCCGGCATGGAGATCCGGATCACCGACTCCGGGGAGGTCCGGCTGCGCGGCGAGGCCGTCTGCCGGGGCTACCTCGACCCGGCCCAGACCGCGGCCGCCTTCGAC
The DNA here is from genome assembly GCF_042268445.1 of Streptomyces sp. NPDC056169. Lineage (NCBI taxonomy): Bacteria > Bacillati > Actinomycetota > Actinomycetes > Kitasatosporales > Streptomycetaceae > Streptomyces > Streptomyces sp. NPDC056169. The sequence goes on from NZ_JBHJUO010000019.1 coordinate 166,529, forward strand.
GAGGACGGCTTCCTCGTCACCGGGGACGTGGGCCACCTGACCCCGAGCGGCCACCTCGTCCTCACGGGCCGGATCAAGGACATCATCATCCGGAAGGGAGAGAACATCTCGGCCAAGGAGATCGAGGACCTCCTCCACGGCCATCCGGACGTCGGCGACGCCGCCGTCATAGGCCTCCCGGACCCCGAGCGCGGCGAACGCGTCTGCGCGGTCGTCGAACAGCCCCCGGGCGCCGCCCCGCTGAGCCTGGGGACGGTCACCGCCTACCTCCGCGAGGCCGGCCTCTCCGTCCACAAGCTCCCGGAACAACTGGAGGTCGTCGCCGCCCTCCCCCGCAACGAGACCCTGCGCAAGGTGCTCAAGTACCAGCTCAGGGAACGGTTCGGCCCGTCGCGCTGACCGCAGCGGGGACGTCCCCGTACACGTCGAAGAGACGCCGGACGCCGAGGGCGGACAGGACCCGGTCGACATGACCGTCCACGCCCTCGATCCCCGTCTCCGGCAGGATCAGGCGGAGGCGGCCGCCGCAGGAGCGCAGGAGACGGCGGGCGGCGATGAGGACGCCGACGCCGCTGGAGTCGCAGAACCGCACGGCGGACAGGTCTATCACCAGGTCGTGGCGGCCGCCCGCGACGGCGTCGTGGACGCGGCGGCGTATCCCTGGGGAGGTGACCAGGTCCAGTTCCCCCCGGATGCTCAGCACCGTCCAGGGGCCGTGTTCGTCCTCGTCGACCTCGATCGTCGTCACGGTCGCCGCCTGCCCCGACACCACCGGCCGAAACCCCCGCGCCCAGGGATGGCGCTTTCCTTACCATCCAGAACCGCGTCAAGGGCGCACTTGCGGCAAACAGGCGTGCGTTGTCGGCACCGCGCATTACTTTGGAGAACGAGGACTCGGGGACCGGCACCGGCAGGGGACGGAGGATTCGCATGGCGATGGAGACACCACCGCGTTGGGACCGCAAGATGCAGCAGCGGCTCGCGCGCGGGGAGGCCGCCGCTCTCGGCGAGTTCTACGACCGCTTCGCCTCGCTCGTGCACAGCCTGGCCCACCGGGTGCTCGACGACGACGCCGCGGCCGACCAGGTCACCCGCGAGGTCTTCGGCTACATCTGGGAGAACCCCGACGACTACGACCCCAAGCAGGGGAACATGCGGTCGTGGGTGGCCCGGCTGACCCAGCGGCAGGCCGTCCACCGGCTGCGCCAGGTCGAGGCGACGGCCTACGCGGAGACCGGGCAGGGCTCCGCCGAGGAGCTGGAGCAGAAGGTGCGGCGGGCCTCCGTCGCGGCCCGCGCGGACTACATCGTGACCTCCATGCCGGCGCCGCTGCGGGCCGCGCTCGAACTGGCCTACTTCCAGCGGCGGGACTACCGCCAGACCGCGGCCGACCTCGGGGTCACGGAGGACGAGGCGCGCCGGCGCCTCCGGCTCGGCCTCCAGCTGCTCTCCTCCGCGAACACCCGCCCCCTGGAAGGCTCCTCACCGCCCGGTTACGGGCGGGCGCTGTGACGGGGGCGAACGGCGACGCGGACGACGTCGCACGCGCCCCGTGGATACCGGGACCGCGCCGGTCGGCGGACGACCACGCGGACCTGTCGTCCGAACCGACGACTGCCCCGACGTCCGAACCGACGACTGACCTGACGACTGACCCGACGACTGACCCGACGGCTGCCACGACGGCTGTCCCGGCGGAGGGCGCGGAAGCCGAGGAAGCCGCGGACCTGACGGCGGAGGCCGTGCCGGGCGCCGACGTACCGGAGGAGCCCGAGGAGCCGGACGTCCCGCAGCTGACGCACCGCGTGCTCAAGTCCCTCCTCGGGGCATGGGCGCTCTCGGCGTGCTCCGCCGGGGAGACGACGGCCGTCGAGGACCACCTCACCGAGTGCGCGCCCTGCGCCGAGGAGGCCCTGCGGCTGCGGGACGCCGTCGCGCTGCTCCACGAGGACCGCGATCTGGACCTCGACCCGCTGCTGCGGTCCCGGGTCCTGGAGAACTGCCTGGGCCGCCGCCCCGCCCGCGTCCCCGTGCCCGAGTGGGTCACGCCGTACGACGCGGAGACCGCCCGGCTCGACGCGCTGCTCCGGGACATCGGCGAGTCGGAGTGGCACGCCCCGGTGCGGCTCAAGTGGTACGAGGACGAGCACGTGATGCGCCGGAAGACCACCGTCGCCGGGGTCATCGGCCACCTCCTCGCGGTGGACGGCCTGGTGACCTCGGCGCTCGGCATCACGGACCCGCTGGGCGCGGGCGTACCGGAGCTCTCGCCGACGGAGCGGACCGAGGCGTTCTGGTCGGCGCTCGACCGGCCGCCGAACCGTGCGCTGCGCGGGCCCTGGCGGGACCAGACGCACACCCTGATCCGCACGGTCTCGTTCGCGGGCCGCGGCGTGAGCGACCTCACCGTCACGTACAAGGACTTCGCGCTGCCGCTGCGGGACTCGCTCCTGGAGCGGGCCTTCGAGTGCTGGGTGCACGCGGACGACATCGCCAACGCGGTGGCGTACCCGTACGCCCCGCCGAGCGGCGCCCATCTGCACGGCATGATCGACCTGGCGGCCCGGCTGCTTCCGGCGGCCCTCGCCGGCCGGCGTCGCAGCGGCCTCGCGGCCCCGGCCCGGCACCTCGTCGCGGCCGGTGCGCCCGGCCGCTCGCTCCACCTGGAGGTCGAGGGCGCGGGCGGCGGCCACTGGTACATCGCGCTGGACTCCCCCGCGGCGATCGGCTCGCCGGACCGGGCGGTGGCACAGGTGGCGATGGACGGGGTGGAGTTCTGTCAGCTGGTGGCGGGCCACATCTCCCCGGAGGAAGCGGCGGCCGGCCAGGACGGCGACCGGGAGGCCATCCGCGACGTCCTCTCGGCGGCGGCGTCCCTGAGCCGCCTGTAGCGCTCCGGCGGCAGCGCTCGGGCGGTCGTGCTCCGGCCGTAGCGCTCAGACGGGGTTACGCGAAGACGACCGTGCGGCGGCCGTTCAGGAGGATGCGGCGCTCCGCGTGCCACTTCACCGCGCGGGCCAGCGCCTGGCACTCCACGTCGCGGCCCACGGCGACGAGCTGGTCCGGGGTCACCTCGTGGCCGACCCGCTCGACCTCCTGCTCGATGATCGGGCCCTCGTCGAGGTCGGCCGTCACGTAGTGCGCGGTCGCGCCGATCAGCTTCACCCCGCGCGTGTGCGCCTGGTGGTAGGGCTTGGCGCCCTTGAAGCTCGGCAGGAAGGAGTGGTGGATGTTGATGATGCGGCCGGAGAGCTGCTTGCACAGGTCGTCGGAGAGCACCTGCATGTAGCGGGCGAGGACGACCAGCTCGACGTTCTCCTCGCGGACCAGGTCGAGGAGCTCGGCCTCGGCCTCGGCCTTGTTGTCCTTGGTGACCGGAATGTGGCGGAACGGGATGCCGTACGAGCCGACGAGCTCCGTGAAGTCCGTGTGGTTGGAGACGACGGCGACGATCTCCACCGGCAGCGCGCCGATCCGCGAGCGGAACAGCAGGTCGTTCAGGCAGTGCCCGAACTTGGAGACCATGAGCACGACCCGCATGCGCTCGTCGGCGCGGTTGATGTGCCAGTCCATCCCGTAGGAGTCCCCGACCGCCGTGAAGCTCGCCCGCAGCTTGTCCACGTTCACCGGCGCCTCGGCCGAGAAGTGGACCCGCATGAAGAAGAGACCCGTGTCGCGGTCTCCGAACTGCTGGCTGTCCTCGATGTTGCACCCGGTGATGAACAGGTAGCTCGACACGGCGTGCACGATGCCCTGCTTGTCCGGGCACGAGAGGGTGAGGACGTACTGGTCGGTCATCCCGTCAGCCTGCCACACCGGGGCGGCCCGCAAGAGCCACCGTCCGTCAGGCGGAACGGCTCAGGACCGGGTCATGATACGGAGCACGTCCAGGGAGCGCGGGGGCGTGTCGGGGTCCTCCCCGTCGGCCTGCGCCATCCGTACGTGTGCCTCGCGGGCGGCCCGTACGGCCTCGGGCCAGCCCTGGTGCTCCAGGTAGGCGGAGACGGGGGCGTCGGGGCCCACCTGGTGCATGATCCGCAGCACGCGGAGCACGGCGGCGTCGACGAGGGCGGCCTCGCCGCCGTCGCGGAAGACCGCGCCCACGTATTTCTCGGCGGACCAGTTGTCGAGCCAGGTGTCCTCGACGAGGCGGTAGACGGCGTCGGTAACGTCGCCGTACCCCTCCTGGCCGGTCAGCCAGGTGGTCTCGTGGAATCCGGGGTCGGAGAGCATGTGCAGCGCGGAACGCACGTTGATGCGCCAGCGCCACCACGGCATGTCGTTGAGCGGCATGCCGCCCATGGTGGAGGAGCGACGGCCGCGACGGGAAGAGTTAACCGAACCGGAGACTGGACTGGACACGTTTCGATCGTACGTTCCCTTGCGGCGTAAGCGGACTCACCCCCTCCTCATCGGCGCCCCGCCCCCGTAATTCACCTTCACGTCACCCTTCGTTGAACCGCGCTCACTCCCGCGTTACCCGTGAGGCGGAAATGTGCATGCCCATGACCGGTAGGCGACTGACCTCACTCCTCGCGTACGTCACGACCGCGGCGGCCGGAGCGTCGCTGCTCACCGGGTGTGGCGTGCTCCCTGGGGCCACGGGGGGCTCCAGGGAGCCCGTCACGGTGATGACCTGGGCTCCCGACCAGACCCGAGCGACCAACATGCCCGGAATGCCCGCAATGGCGCAGGCTTATGCCCGTTGGGTCAACTCCCAGGGCGGCATCGACGGCCACGAACTCCGCGTGCTCACCTGCAACGAACAGAACACCAGCGCCGGCGCCGCCGCCTGCGCCCGCCGGGCCGTCCGCGAGAAGGCGGTCGCGGTCGTCGGCTCGTACAGCCAGAACGGCAGCTCGTTCCTCGCCCCGCTGGAGGCCGCCGGCGTCCCGTACATCGGCGGCTACGGCATTTCGGACGACGAGTTCACCAGCTCGCTGTCCTACCCCGTCAACGGCGGACAGGCCGCGCTCATCGCCGGCCACGGCATGCAGCTCGCCGAGTCCTGCCGCCGGGTCTCCCTCGTCCGGCCCGACACCGTCGCCGGCGACCGGCTCCCCGACCTCCTCAACTCCGGTCTCCGCAAGGCCAGTCACCGCAGCGCCGTCGACATCCCGGCCGTCGAGGACGCCGCCGAGTACACCGAACAGGCCGGCCGCGCCCGCGACAAGGCCGGCGCCGAGAAGGGCTGCGTCACCGCCGTGCTCGGCGAGCGCACCCAGACCTTCTTCGACTCGTTCCGGCGCCTCCCGGAGGACGGGAAGAACGAGGAGTCCGGCAAGAAGGGCGACCCCGTCCGCATCTCCTCCGTGCTCGGCAGCGTCGCCCAGCCCGTCATCGACCGCACCGGCGGCGCCCACAGCCCCTTCGAGGGCGCGTACGTCACCGGCTGGTACCCGGAGGCCTCCGACAAGAGCTGGGCGCCGATGCGCAAGGTCATCCAGGAACACGCCTTCGCCGACAACCGGGTAGACCCGGCCGACACCGGCGTCCAGACCACCTGGATCGCCTACACGGTCCTCAAATCGGTCGTCGAGTCCCTCGACAAGGACCAGATCACCTCCGAGCAGATCACCCACGCCCTCGACCAGGGCGCGCGCATCGACACCGGCGGCCTCACGCCCACCCTGCGGTGGAAGTACGAGGACCTGCTCGGCGCCCCCGGCCTCACCCGGGTCGTCAACCGCGAGGTGACGTTCCAGGTGGTCCGCCAGGGGCGGCTCGTGGCGGAGAAGCCCGGTTTCGTCGACGTCGGCGAAACCGTCCTCAGCGCCCCGTAACACCCTCCCCTAGAGCTGGGTGGGCGTCCGCTTGTCCAGTCCGTACTTCGTGGCGGTCGGGTTCCACAACCCGGCCGCCTGCCGCTTGGCCGCGGTGGCCTCGCCGCTCGCCTTCTCCGCCTCGGCGAGACGGTTGGTCCGCTTGGCCTTGCCCTTGCAGGCCTTCTTGGCCTTCATCTGGTCGGCCCAGGCCGCGTAGTGGTCGTCCGCGGCGGCCGAGGCCCGCCACGCCTTCGTCAGCGCGGACGTCAGCGCCGGACTGTTCGGGAGCTTGTCCACCGAGAGCGTCTGGAGCTTGGTCACCAGGCCCCGGCGCTGCTCGGCGGCGCCCCGCAGGTCGTTCGCCGCCTTGTCGAGGTCCTTGCACTGGTTGATCTTCGCGACCGAGCTGATCACCGTGTCCCGGCTGCTGTTGCTGGTCGCGAGGAGCTTGTCCAGCTCCTTCGCCTGCGGCTCCGCCGGGTCCGCCGGCTTCTCCGAGGGCGGCGCCTCGGTCGAGGCGGAGGGCGCGGCGGAGCTCGCCGCGACGTTCTGCCCGGGCGTCTTGGGGTCCTTCTCGTCCTCGCCGCTGAGCAGCATCCCGGCGCCGAGGCCGACGACCGCGCAGCCCACGACGACGGCCGCGATCAGCGCGACCGGCGACTTGCGGCGCGGCGGCTCGGGCTCGTCGTCGTAGTAGGCGTCCTGGTACGCGTACTGCTGCGGGGGCTGCGGCGGCTGGTAGCCGTGCTGCGGCGGCCCCTGGTGCTGCTGGTGCTGCTGGTACGCCGGCGGGGCGGGCTGCTGGTGCTGCTGCGGCGGCTGGTAGGCCTGCGGCTGCTGCGGGGCGCGCGGCGCCTCCGTACGGAACAGGTTGTCGAACTCGGCGGGCGGCTGCCGCTCACCGGGCTGCTGGGCCTGGGCCTGCGGCGGTACGGGGGCGATGTACTGGGTCGCGTCCGAGGCGCCCGCGGCCTGACCGGGCCCCTGGTGCGGGAGCGAGCCCGTCCCCAGGAACTGGGTGTCGGAGCCCGCGCCCGGGTGCGGCGGCACGGCGGCGATGTGCTGCGTCGCCTGCATGTCGGCGGCGGCCTGGGCGGCCGGCGGCGGGTAGCCGTACCCCGGCTGCGGGGCCTGGGCCGCGGGCGGCGGGTAGCCGTACCCCGGCTGCGGGGCCTGGGCCGCGGGCGGCGGGTAGCCGTACCCCGGCTGCGGGGCGTGCACCGGCGGCATCGCGCCCGGGACCGGCGCGATGTGCTGGGTCGCCTGCATGTCAGCGGCGGCCTGGGCGGCCGGCGGCGGGTAGCCGTACCCGGGCTGCGGCGGGACCTGCTGCGGCATCTGCGGTATCGGCGGCGCCTGCGGCGGGATGGGCGCGAGGTACTGCGTGGACTGCATGTCGGCGGCGCCCGGCGTCGCCTCCGGGGGCAGCGGCTGCGCGGGCGGCAGCGGCTGCCCGCCCGGCTGACCACCGGCGGGGCCCCAGGCGCCGTCCCACGACTGAGCTCCCCCATGGGCACCGTCGTGCGCGGGGGGCACCGCCGGGTACTGCGGCTCCGGACCCTGTCCGTTCTGCGTCACCGGGACTCCTACTGATGGACCGACCTACGGAATCGTCGGCTCACGCTACCGGGTGCGCGCAGGGCTCCGCACACACGTGTGAGCCCGGTTACACAACCTTCTTGCGCGGCGACGGGTCCGGGGGCGGCTAGGCGGCCGACAGGTCCATCCGCGCCCCGAACTCCCGCACCACCGCCTCTCCCGCGTACGGCTCCAGGCTCTCCCGCAGGTCGTCCAGGTACTCCGCGCCCCGCGACGACCGCAACGTGCCGAGGAGTTCCAGCGCACGCGTCCCCGTCCGGCAGGCCTGCTCCACCTCCCGCTGCTGCACCTGCGCCGAGGCCAGCAGGGCCAGACCGATCGCCCGGCGCCGCGCCCGCGTCTCCGGATGCCCCGCGATCGACTCCCGCGCCGCCCGCGCCGCCGCCTCCGCCTGCCCCAGGTCCCGGTAGCAGTGCGCCAGTTCGTCCGCGAGATAGGCCTGGTCGAAGTGCGCGATCCACACCGGGTCGTCGCCCGCCTCCGGATCGGCCTGCTCCAACGCCCGTACGGCACGGCCCGCCGCCGTCTCGAAGGAGCTGAGGTCCCCGAGCAGCGCGTGCCCGCGCGCCTCGGCCGCGAGGAACATCGCCTCCGCCCGCGGCGGCACCTTCCCCCGCGCCCCTTCCTGCGCCGCCCGCGCCAACTGGGCGATCTCCCGCGGGTTGCCGAGCTGCGCGGCGAGGTGGCTCATCGACGCGGCGAGGACGTAGCCGCCGTAGCCCCGGTCCCCCGCCGCCTGCGCGAGCCGCAGCGCCTGGATGTAGTACCGCTGCGCGAGCCCCGGTTCGCCCGTGTCCACCGCCATGTACCCGGCGAGTTCGGTCAGTCGCGCGGCCGCCGCGAAGAGCTGCCGGCCCACGGCCTCCCGGTACGAGCCGGACAGCATCCCCGACACCACGCTGTTGAGGTAGTGCACCACCACCGGCCGCACGTGACCGCTGCCGAACCGCCGGTCGAGGTCGACCAGCGCGCTCGTCATCTCCCGTACCGCCGCGACGTCCGCGACCCCGACGCGCGCACCCGCGAGCCGCGCCACGTGCGCGTCCGGCCCGGTGATCAGCCAGTCCCTGCTGGGCTCGACGAGCGCGGAGGCCGCGACCGTGGAGCCCGTGAGGAAGTCCCGGCGGCCCACGTCGCTGCGCCACAGCTCGCAGGCCTGCTCGATCGCCCCGAGGACGGTCGGCGCGAACTGGAGGCCCACGCCCGCGGCGAGGTTCCGGCCGTTCGCCATCCCGACCTCGTCGATCGTGACCGTCCGGCCCAGTTTGCGGCCCAGCGCCTCCGCAATGATGCCCGGCGCCCGGCCGCGCGGCTGCTGCCCGCGCAGCCACCGCGCCACCGACGTCTTGTCGTACCGCAGGTCGAGGCCGCGCTCCGCGCCGACCATGTTGACCCTGCGGGCGAGGCCGGCGTGCGAGCAGGCCGCCTCCTGGATGAGGACTTGGAGCCGTTCGTTGGGCTGACGCGCGACAAGTGGCCTGGCTGCCATGAGTTACCCCCTGAGGCCGAGCGGTGATCACAGGTGCAGTGATCACGGGAAGTGATCAATGCCCGGTGAATATCCGGTCAATGCCGATGTGAACACGCGAAACCGGACAGGCCGGCCGCGACGCTGCCGCCGGCGCCCCCCACTGACGCGTCCACGGGTACGCGCCCATGACGGCCGCGCACCGATGGGCACGCACCCGTGACGGCCGCGTACCCACTGGTACGTACCCACCCCCGCTCCCCGGCCTCCCGCGCGCCCCCGTCGGTGCACCCGTGCGCCCCATGTGCAGGATCGATGCGTCACACCGCTCTTCCCCACGCCCGTAACCCCAGGTGACGGGGGCAGTTGTGTTCACCGTGGAAGAGACCATCGGAGTCACGGAAGCCGCACAGATCCCCCAGCAGCGAGGCGAGCAGCTGCTGGACAGCGCCGTGCGGTACGCGGAAGAGCGGCACTGGGACGTGTTCCCCGGGACCTGGCTTGAGGCCGTCGAGGGCAGGGAGCGCTGCTCCTGCGGCGCGGAGTGCGCCGTCCCCGGCGCGCACGCGGTCAAGCCCGACTGGTCGACCCAGGCCACGGGGAGCGGCGTCGGGGCGCGGCGCATGTGGTCGAAGACGCCGAAGGCGTCGATCCTGCTGCCGACGGGCCGGACGTTCGACGCGATCGAGGTGTCGGAGTCGGCCGGTTTCCTCGCGCTCGCCCGGATGGAGCGCATGGATCTGACGCTCGGCCCCGTGACCTGTACGCCGGACCGCCGGATGTTCTTCTTCGTCCTGCCGGGCGCCGCCGCCAAGGTGCCCGACCTCGTCCGCAAGCTGGGCTGGGTCCCGGGCGCGATCGACCTCACGACGCGCGGCGAGGGCCATTACGTGGCGGCCCCGCCCACCCGGATCGGCGGCGTCGGCGCGGTGCAGTGGGCGCGCCGCCCCACCCCGGCGAACCGCTGGCTCCCCGACGCGGAGGAGCTGATCAGCCCCCTCGCGTACGCGTGTGGCCGGGAAGCGGCGGAGGCGCGCAGCCGGGCGCAGTGATCCCTGGGCCGGGCCAGGTCTCACCCGTATGGTGGTGCCCGTATCCACGGGGACAACCGAAGGGTTGACGGACCATGCCTGACCAGGCATTTGACGGAGTTTTTGACAAGGCGGGCGCCACAGCGGGCACCGCACCGGGTGCCGGTGCGGTGCCCGCTGTGCGTGTCGAGGGGCTGTGGAAGCGTTTCGGCCAGCAGATCGCGGTGAACGGGATCGATCTCGTGCTGCCCGCGGGGAAGTTCATCGGGCTCGTCGGGCCCAACGGGGCCGGCAAGACCACCACCCTCTCGATGATCACGGGCCTGCTCCGGCCCGACCACGGGCGGATCCTGGTGGCCGGGCACGACGTCTGGGCCGACCCCGAGTCGGTCGCCGAGGTCAAGGCGCGGATCGGCATCCTGCCGGAGGGGCTGCGGCTCTTCGAGCGACTCTCCGGCCGTGAACTCCTCGCCTACAGCGGGCGGCTGCGGGGGCTGCCCGGTGCCGAGGTCGACAAGCGGGCCGCGCAGCTCCTCGACGTCCTCGACCTGACGGGCTCGCAGAACAAGCTGGTCGTCGACTACTCGACCGGCATGCGGAAGAAGATCGGCCTGGCGGCCGCCCTGCTCCACAACCCGGAAGTGCTCTTCCTCGACGAGCCGTTCGAGGGCGTCGACCCGGTCTCCGCGCAGACCATCCGCGGGGTCCTGGAGCGGTACACCCGGTCGGGCGCGACCGTCGTCTTCTCCAGCCACGTCATGGAGCTGGTCGAGTCGCTCTGCGACTGGGTCGCCGTGATGGCGGCGGGCCGGATCCGCGCGCAGGGACCGCTCGCGGAGGTCCGCGGCGACCGGCCCTCGCTCCAGGCGGCGTTCCTGGAGCTGGTCGGGGCGAGCGGGCACGAGACGGCCGGGGACTCCCTGGACTGGCTGGGCGGCGGGACGCAGCGATGAGCACGACCACCGCCACCGCTCCCTCCACCGCCGCCTCCCCCGTACCGTCCCTGACGTCGACCTTCGTACGGCTCAAGCTGTCGCTGCTGAAGAACGGGCTGCGGCAGTCGGGCGGGCGGACCGCCGCGTACATCGTCTCGATCGTCTTCGGCGTCCTCTTCGCCGCGGGCATGGTGCTGGCGTCCGTCCTGCTGCGGGGCAGCTCGTCGGCCGGCACGATCGCGGTCCTCCTCACCGGGACCCTCGCGCTGGCGTGGACGTTCATGCCGCTCTTCGTGCCGAGCGGGGACGAGACCCTCGACCCGTCGCGGCTCGTGATGCTGCCGCTGCGGCCCCGGCCGCTGGTCCGGGCGCTGCTCGTGGCGTCCCTGGTGGGCGTCGGCCCCGCCATCACCCTCCTCCTGGTGTTCGGCTCGGCCCTTTCGGTCGCGCGGGGCGCGGCGGGCGTCGTCGCCGCCGTCCTCGCCGTCCCGCTCGTGACGGCCGTGTGCGTCGCGCTGTCCCGGGCGGTGGCCGCCGCCAACGTCCGGCTCCTGACCTCCCGCAAGGGCCGGGACCTGGCGCTGCTCAGCGGCCTGGTGATCGCGGTCGGCATGCAGGTGGTCAACTTCGGCGCCCAGCGCCTCGGCCAGGCCGGCGGTATGGGCCCGCTCGAACCGGTGGCGGCCGTCGTCGGCTGGCTGCCGCCGGCCGCGGCGATCGGCGCGGTCGACGCGGCGAGCAACGGCGACCACGTGGTGGCGGCGGCCCGGCTGCTGCTCACGGCGGCGGCGCTCGCGGGGCTCGTCCACTGGTGGCAGCGGAGCCTGGTGCGGCTGATGGTCGAGCCGGACGGTTCGACGATCGGCGCGTCCTCCGGCTCGGACGTACGGAAGAAGTCCGGGGGTACGGGGCTGCTCGGCCGGATCCTGCCGGGCGGGCGCACGGGTGCGGTCATGGAGCGCAGCCTGCGCTACATCTGGCGCGACCCGAAGACGAAGGCGGCGTGGGTGACCTCGCTGGCCATGGGTCTGATCGTGCCGCTGTTCAACGCCCTCCAGGGCGTGGGCACGATCTACTGGGCGTGCTTCGCCTCGGGGATGCTCGGCGTCCAGATGTACAACCAGTTCGGGCAGGACACGTCGGCGTTCTGGATGGTCGCGCAGACCATCTCGACGAAGGACGACGCGTACGCCGAACTGCGGGCACGGGCCCTGGCCCTGCTGACCATCACGCTGCCGTTCACGGCGCTGGTGACGGTGGCGACCGCCGCCGTCCTCGGCGACTGGTCGGCCCTCCCGGAGGCGCTCGGCCTGGCGCTGGGCCTGCTCGGCGCGCTGGTGGGTTCGGGCGCGGTGGCCTCGGCGGTCTTCCCGTACTCGATCCCGCAGGACAGCGGCTACAAGAACGTGGTGCCGGGGCAGGGCGGGCTGGCCTGGATGTCGATCCTGGGCGGCATGTTCGGCTCGGCGCTGCTGTGCTCGCCGCTGATCGGCGCGACGGTCTACCTGCACCTGTCCGACCAGGAGTCCGCGCTGTGGCTCCTCCTCCCGGCCGGTGTGCTCTACGGCGCGCTGCTCGTCTGGGCGGGCCTGAAGGTGGCGGCCCCGCGCACGGCGCGGCGGCTGCCGGAGATCCTGGCGGCGGTCAGCAAGGGCTGACCCGAAGGCCTCCGCCGGTGCTCTCCGGAGCTCTGGAGTAGCTCAAGTCCCTTGCCTCCCCGGTTCCTTGGCGGCAGTGTCGACCGCACCATCTGACCAATGGTTCCGGGGGGACAAGAGCATGAAGATCAAAGAGACCTTCCTGTCGGCGTGCGCCGTGGCCGCGCTGCTTGCGGGCACCGCCGCGTGTACGTCCGACGGCGACGGGCCGGCCGACAAGGCCGGGCCCACGACCGCTGCCGCGTGCAAGAACGGCACCTACACGTGGTTCAACGTGGACAAGAAGGACGTCCTGACGGGCATCAGCGAGAAGCAGAAGATCGGCAAGGGGGGCAGCGACCTCGCCTCGACCCTGAAGCCGCTCCACACGCCGCGCACGGCCGTCACCTTCGAGAAGGGCGCGCGGGGCGACGCGAAGGCCGCGCTGCTCTCGCTGGGCAGGCGCGTCGGCGAGGTGAGCGCCGAGGACGACGGCGTGAGCCACGAGTTCGCCAATGTCCGCAGGCAGGTACCGAGTCTCGTGAGCCACACCCGTGTCACCGGCGCGGGAAACTTCGTCGACTACGCCTGGGTGGAGGAGGTCACCGGCGACTTCCGGTACACCTGCGGGACCGAGAAGCCGGTGACGGGCCGGGCCGTCGGGTGGACCATCGACGGCGGGGGCATCCTGGAGTGTTCCGAGCCGGTGGTGGAGCAGCGCGAGAGGCACGCCATGGAGGCGGCCCTGCTGGCCTGCGGCCCGGACGCTCCGGCGGCGAAGGGCCGGTCGAAGTCAGGCGGGTGAACGGCGCCGTATGAGGGAGGCGAGCGCCGTGACGCCGATGACGAGGGCGAGGGAGCGGAGGGGGAGGAGCGTCCCGGGGGCGTCGTCGATGACGTCGATGCCGTTCCCCACGGCGCCGATCCAGACCGCGGTGCCCACGAGGACCATCGGCCAGACCTTCCGCTCCCCGCTGATCCGCATCCCCGCCCACAGGACGAACGGCATCGCCAGGAACGTGTTGATCAGCGCGTTCGTGAAGGCCTGGTCCGCCGAGTAGCCGGGGGCGGCGCCCAGCGTCGAGGCCGCCTGGCTGCTGAAGGACAGGCGCAGGGTGTCGGACAGGACGAGGTGCGCCGCCGCGACGGCGAGCAGCGTGACGATCAGCGCCTTGAGGAGCCGGGGGGCGGTCGCGGTACGCGGGGACGGTGCCATGCGGCCGACTATACGCAGTGCGTATACACCGGGTTTATAGGGGGTGGGGAAGGAGCTCGACCGGGGCGCCGGCACCGCCACGGCACCGCCCCTGATCTCCGACCCGGAGCGGGAGTCGGGGTGAGCTCCGGGTGGGCTCAGGGTGATCACCGATGAGCAACAGGCGGTGCGGGCGCGAAGGTTGGACCAGCCGCAGTCAGGCGAAGACCCGAGCCGCCCGCCCCGTCCCCAGGAGCCACCGATGAGCGCCCTCCCCCGTACCCTCAGCCGCCGCCTCGCCGCCACCGGCCTCGCACTGGCCGCGTTCACGGCCGGCGTCGGCGCGGCCCCGGCGGCGACGGCCGCCCCGGCCTCCCACCACTCCCCCGACGCGGTAAGGGCGTTGCTCGCCACGATCCCCGACGACGTGACGGACGCGGCCCTGGTGAGGGTGGCGGGTCAGGGCATGCGCTCGCCGTACACGGGGACGGCGGGACCGGTGGCGGCGGACGCGCGGTTCCCGGTGGGGAGCGTGACGAAGGTGTTCACCGACGCGGTGATCCTCCAGCTGGTGGCCGAGCGCCGGATCGGCATCGACGAGCCCGTACGCCCCCACCTCCCGGAGCTGATCCCGGCCGCGTACGCGGACGTGACGGTACGCCAACTCCTCGACCACACCAGTGACTTCCCCCGCCCGGCACGGGTGCCGCTCGACCCGCGCGGGGTGGTGACCGCGTCCTTCGAGGGGGACGCGACGGCCCGCCCCGGCCACGTCCCGGCGCCCGGGACCGTCCAGCAGTACAACGGGCTCAACAGCTTCGTCGCCGGGCTGCTGGTGGAGCGGGTCACGGGCCGCACCTTCGCCCAGGAGCTAGACCGGCGCGTCCTGCGCCCCCTGGCCCTGCGCCACACCGCCCTCTCCGAGGAGCCGGCGATCGCCTGGTCCTGGGCGGAGGGCGGACTGACGTCCACCGCGGCCGACCTGGACAGATTCCTGCGCGCGCTGCTGGACGGGCGGCTGCTGCCTCGGGCCCAGCAGCGGCACCTCTTCGAGATACCCGCGGTCCCCGGCGGCCCCGAGAACACCAGCTGCCCGCCGGCCACGGCCTGCTTCAGCGCAGGCGGGCTGATGGGGCTCGACCTGAACGGCACGAAGGTCTGGGGCAAGACCGGCTCCAGCGGTGGCTGGACGAGCGGCGTCTTCGCGACCACCGACCCGCACGCGCACCGTCGGGTCGTCTACACCCTGCGCCCCGACGCCCAGGCCACCCCGAAGCAGCAGCGCGGCCGCGTCGAGGCCGTGGTGGGGGCGGCGGTTCACACCTTCCGTCGCGCGCACACCTCCTCAAGCGTGTTGGTCCCGGGTTCCGCGGGGAGCGGGGGCTGACCCCACCCTTGATCGGCCGGACAGCCGGATGGCCCGGCGGGTCCCGTGTCGGCGACGGTGGGGAGGTACCCAGCAAGTCGCCTACAGAGAAGGCAAGATCGTGCGCATCGTCACGGCCACCGCCGTCGCCCTGGCCCTCGTCGGCGCAGCCGCGCCGGCCGCCACCGCCCATCAGCCGGCCACCGACGGAATCTGGCGCACCGACGGCTACGGCACGGTGCTGTCCATCCGGAACGGAACCCTCCAGGAGTACCAGACCACCGCCGTCAGCTGCATCGCGGGCGACACCGCGCGGCGGACCGGCCCCGGCACCTACACCACGCCCGGGGGTGGCACCGTCTTCACCGTGCGCACCCGCGGGGACCGCGACCGCGCCTCCGTAGGGCTGGACGGCGACGTCGGTGAACGGAACCTGCGCCGGATGACGGAACTGCCCGACGCCTGCGCGCCGTCCGCCCCCGGGGGACCGCTCGCCTCCTTCGACGTCTTCTGGCAGTCCTTCGAGGAGAACTACCCCTTCTTCGCCGCCAAGGGCATCGACTGGCACGCCGTACGCGACCGGTACCGGCCCACGGTCCACGAGGGGACGACCCCGGACGAACTCTTCGCCGTCTTCAGCAAGATGGTCGAGCCGCTCCACGACGCCCACGTCGCTGTCTTCGACGTCGACGCCGACGCCGACGGCATTCCCGACCGGGCGTTCGCACAGGTCCGCCCCGGCACCGTCCGGCCCGACGGGAGGCTTGACGCCAAGGTCAAGAAGTTCGTGGTGGAGCGCGACCTCAAGGACGCCCGGAACGTCCAGGACTTCGCCGCCGGGCGGATCACCTACGCCGACCTCCCCGGCGGGCGGGGCTACCTGCGGATCTCCGGCTTCGGCGGCTACGCGGGCGACGGGGCCTCCTACGCCGCCGAGCTGGCCGAGCTCGACAAGACGCTGGACACGATCCTCGACCGGGAGCGCACCCGGCACCTGAAGGGCCTGGTCATCGACCTGCGGATCAACGGCGGCGGCTCCGACGCCATGGGGCTCCACCTCGCCGGGCGGCTGACCGACACCCCCTACCTCGCCTACTCCAAGCGGGCCCGCAACGATCCCGCGGACCCCACCCGGCACACGCGCCCGCAGCCCCTGTACGTCACGCCCGCCCAGGGTCCCCGCTACACCGGACCGGTCGCCGTTCTGACCGGAGGCTCGACCGTCAGCGCGGGAGAGACCTTCACCCAGGCCCTCATGGACCGGCCCGGCCGGACCGTGCGGATCGGGCAGCCCACGCAAGGCGTGTTCTCGGACGTCATGGTGCGCAAGCTCCCCAACGGCATGTCGGTCTGGCTGCCGAACGAGGAGCTGCTGACCCGGTCGGGCAGGACCTTCGACGGCGCGGGCATCCCGCCGCACCTCACCGAGCCGGTCTTCACCAAGGAGGAGTTCGACCGGAACGAGGACTCGGCCTTCGACCGGGCCGTAGAGGTCCTGCGGGACTAGGTCGTGTCCGGCGGATCAGGCCCCGCGACCCCGACCTTGGGCGACGCTCCCTAGCGGGCGGCGAGGGTGGTGCGGAGCCGGGCCGCCCAGGCGCGCGGGTGGGTGGTGTTGCCGTTGTGGCCGCCGGGGAAGGCGGTGACCTCTCGGCCGACCAGTGCTCCCAGGCTGTGGGCGGCCTGGTAGTCGAAGACGGTCGTCGGGGTGGTGCGGCCGGTGGCGGGCAGGATGCGGGTCGTGGTGGCGGCGAGGCGGTCGCGGCAGCCGGGGTCGGTGCGCAGGGCGGTGAACTCCGCGGTGATGAAGTGGGCGAAGTTGGCGCGGCGGCGGTCGTCCATCGGCTGCGGGGTCAGGTCGGGTTCCGCGCCGGGCTGGGCCGGGTCGATGCCGAGGGAGGCCGCGATGGCCGGGAGTGCGGCAGGCAGGCCGCCCGCCGCGAACAGGTCCTGGAGCTCCGCCAGTTCGTGGCGGTGGGCGTCGGAGTCCGCGTCGAGCAGCCAGGGGGCGACCGGTTCATGGGCGATGAGGGTGTCGAGCTGGTCCGCGTGCTCGGCGGCCAGGTGCAGGCCGATGACCGCGCCGAAGCTGCATCCGAGCATGAGCGCCGGGCCGTCGGCGACGTGGGCGAGGAGGCGGTGGGCGTCGTCGGTGTGGTCGGCCATGGTGACGGGCCGGCCGGGGGCGTCGAGGGTGCTGCGGGACAGGCCGCGCCGGTCGTAGGTGAGGACGGTGAAGTCGTCCGCGAGGGCGTCGACGAGGTCGGTGGTGCGGCCGGCGTCGCCTTCGCCGCTCTGCGAGATGAAGAGAAGCGGGCCGGTGCCGCGCTGCTCGAAGTAGAGGGTCGCGCCGTCGACGGTCAGCAGGCCGGTGGTCATGGGAGTTCCTCCTTCGTCGGGTGTGGACCCCACAGTAATCCATCAGATCTGATGCATCAAGAGTGATGCATCTACATTGATGTACCTTGCTGGAGTGAACGGCATGGATCTGGCCCTGCTGGGCCGCACGTTGATGAAGCTCGGCGAGGCTTCCATCCCCACCGAGGGCATCGGCACCCACGGCACGAGCGCGCAGTCCGTGATCATCGTCGCGGCGGACATCAAGGCCCACCCGGGCACGCCCGTGAAGGACGTCGCCGCGAGGACCGGCTTCCCGCAGAGCAAGGTCTCGGCCTGCGTGGCGCGCCTGCGCGAGGCGGGTGCGGTCGAGACCCACACCGACCCCGCCGACCGCCGCCGCACCCTCATCAGCCCCGCCCCGACCGCCTCCCCCCGTGTCGCCGAGGTCCGCTCCGCCGACATCGACGGCGTCCTCACGCGCGTACTGGAGGACCCGGAGCGACTGGCCGAGGTCAAGGCCGCGCTGGCGGTCGTCGCCGAACACCTCGGCCCGAGCGTCCTCGCCCGCCTCGGCGACTGAGCGCGACCCGACCGATCCTGAATCCGAGGCTCCCCCCGGGATGCCCGGCATGCCCGGCAGGGGCGGGTCATGATCGAAGTAAGCTGGTCCGTTGATCACTCAAGAGGAAAGACGGGCAAGGAACTTGAATCGCATACGAACGACGGCGGCGCTCGGTCTGGTGCTGTCCGCGGCTCTCGTGACCGGATGCTCCGGAGGCGCGGAGCCCGATGCCAAGCCCAGTGGCGGGGAGACGGGCAAGGTCACGGAGTCCGCGTCCGCGTCCGCGGCGCCGAAGACCCCGGTCTTCAAGGGCAAGCCGGTGCCCGGCCTGGCCGCGAAGCCGGCCTGGAGCCTGGCGAGGGACGAGGCGGGGAACTGCGCGGGCAAGGCGTCCGTGAAGGACGCGTCGCGGAACGACATCTGCACGGTCGGGGACGCCCTCATCGTCACCAGTTACACCAACGGGCCGGATGGCACGGGCGTCTTCACCGCCCGGCTCCTCGACGCCGAGACCGGCAAGCTGCGCAAGAAGCTCGACTTCGTCCACCCCGCGGGTGACGGCAGGCCCGAGTCCGCCTCGGCGGTGACCATCGCGCAGGTGGGCGAGTGGCGGGACGGTTCGCCGGCCCTGCTGATCCGCAGCCGCGTCGACACCCCGCCGAGCGGCCTGAAGAAGGCCTCGTCCCAGACCGTGCTGACCATGTACGCGCCGTCCGGCGAGAAGCTGGGGAGCTCCTCCTTCGACGAGGACACCCACATGTCCACCCCCGTCCGGAACGGCTACATCGTGGACGCCAGCTCCATCGGCGCCGGCACCACGTTCACCCCGATCGGTGACGGGGAGACCGTGACCAGCGATGTCTCGGCCTACGACCTCAAGGGGACGGTCGGCTCCGGTCTCGGCTACTACTCGGAGCCGGACATCTCCTACCAGCCCTCCGCCGACTGGCTGATCGCCAAGGACGTCCGTACGGACAACAAGGCGTGGACCAGCGAGGACCTCACGCCGCCGGCCCCCATCGCCAAGCTGGTCACCTCGGACAAGGCGACCAGTGCGCGGCTGATGCCGTTCCGGGGCGACAAGGCCCTCCTCGAATGGTCCTCGTACGGCGACTCCGAAGCGGTCATCACGCTGATCGACGTCAAGAGCGGCCGCCGGTTCGCCGAGGGGCCGGCCATCGACACCAACGGCACCACCGACGACGACGGCC
The DNA here is from genome assembly GCF_042268445.1 of Streptomyces sp. NPDC056169. NCBI lineage: Bacteria > Bacillati > Actinomycetota > Actinomycetes > Kitasatosporales > Streptomycetaceae > Streptomyces > Streptomyces sp. NPDC056169. The sequence continues at coordinate 185,638 of NZ_JBHJUO010000019.1, forward strand.
TCGCCGTCTCCCCCGACGGCAAGACCGCCGTGGTGCAGTACGGCAAGGGCGCGGTCGCCTGGAACACGGAGACCGGCAAGGAGCTGTGGCGCCAGGCGGATGACGAGGTGACCATCGGGCCGGGCGACCTCCCGGGCAACGGCGTCCTCTACGCATACCTGGACGGCGTCGGAGCCGCGCTCGACGCCGACGACAAGAAGCTGCTGGCCTCCGACATCGCGGAGATGCCGCAGTTCACGACGAACGGCTACGCCGCCATCCACACCTCCGAGGGCCTCTTCGTCTTCGCCACCCAGCCCGTCTGACGGACGCCCCGCCCCCGGTTCAGGGGGCTTCGGTCGAGGACTCCGCCTCGCGGGACATCACGTACGTGTTCCCGATGTCGGGATCGCCGACGAAGAAGAACAGCTCCAACGCGTCGCGCTCATCGCGGCGCACGTAGAAGTCCCAGGAGTAGACGGAGGGCGGGTCGGCGGTCGGGGTGGGTGCGACCGGGACCGCCGAGGGGGAGGGTGACGGTGAGCGGGTCGTGACCTTCGTCCGCTTCGTCAGCTCCAGCCGGACGCTCTGCCCGCCCTTCTCGTCGGCGAGTTTCCACGTCCCCGTACCGAAGAGGCGCCAGCCGTCCTCGAAGGCGAAGTCCGGCCCGTCGAGCGCCTCGACCTGGGCCGTCCCGTCCTTACGGAGTACGACCCGGGTCCCCTCGATGTTCTCCCACGCCCCGGCGACCTCGGCCGCCGTGGCGTCGTGGACCCCTGTCCCCTCGTAGTACTGATACGGCCCGGCGCACCCCGTCAGCACGACCAGCGCCAACACGAGGCCACCCATGGCGGACCCCCACGCGCGCACCCCACTCCCCCGCACCACCACACCCACCTCCGAGTCGATGGGTGACACCTTGCCAGAGCAGTTGAACGCGTTCAACTCTCAAAGTCTCCTTGAACGCGCGATGCCGCGAAACCGCGAAGCCGCTGGTGGCCGATCCGGTCGGACGGCTGGGGATGACAGCGCGGATACCGCCTTGGCGGAGGTGACTGCGGATCGCGCGGGACGAGTACGCGCGGTCCGCGAGGACGGCGTCAGGCGGGGTCCTGCACGACTGTCGCTGGCGAGGTGGAGGAACAGTCAAGACCTGTGCACGAGGGGGCCGGCCGTCGGCTGGCGAGGGGGCTTGAGTCTCCCGTAGGGGGAGACACCAAGCTGTGGGCATGGACGGCGACACGCTTTACTCGATCGGCGAGCTGGCTCGGCGGACCGGTCTCACGATCAAGACCATTCGGTTCTACTCCGATCGAGGAATCGTGACGCCGACGGACCGCAGCCCGGCCGGCTACCGCTTGTACAACATCGACGCCGTCGCTCGCTTGGACCTCGTGCGGACCCTGCGGACACTGGGGCTGGACCTTCCCACGATCCGCAAGATCGTCGATCGGGAGCTCTCGCTCCCCGAGGTCGCCTCGGCGCATGCCGAGGCACTCGCGGTGCAGATTCGCATCCTGCGTCTGCGGCACGCGGTGCTGACAGTCGTGGCCGAGCGTGGGCTCACTCCCGAGGAGACCGATCTCATGCACCAGCTTGCCCAGCTTTCCGAGGACGAACGCCGAGAGCTCATCGGTGATTTCCTCGACACTGTCTTCGACGGTCTCGGCGCCGACCCGGCATTCGCAGGGGTCATGCGCTCGATGACCCCCGAACTGCCGGATGCTCCCGAGGCGGAGCAGGCCCGAGCATGGGTGGAGTGGGCCGAACTGGCCCTGGACCCGGACTTCCGTGCCGGCGTGCGACGAATGGCCGAGGATCTGGCGGCCGAACGGGCACAGAGCGACACCGCGGGCCCGCGCCGCGACTTCGCCGCAGCTGTCCGTGACCTCGTCGCCCCGGCCCTGACAGCGGGCATCGACCCGGCCTCCCATCAGGCCGATCCGATCGTCGCGGCGCTTGCGGATCACTACGCGCACATCTGCGGCCGCCCTGACGACGCCGAGCTTCGCCGTCGGCTGCTGCTCCGGCTGGAGAGTGCGAACGACCCGCGCAGGGACCGGTACTTCCAGCTACTCGCAGTGATCAACAGCTGGCCTGCTCCGGAGAGCCTGGCGCGAGTGCTCGACTGGTCCGTCGAGGCCCTGCGCGTTCGGACGCAGCGGTAGTGGGCCCGGAACCGTCTCTGCCGGGGCCGGACGCCGACGCGTACGATCGGCCGGTGCCTGACACCGCCGTACTGCGTGCGGATGCCACGCCGTCCGCTCCCGCCCTCGTTATTCGTCCCTGGTGCATGCAGGACGTTCCCGCGCTGGTCGAGGCGTGCCGGGATCCAGCCTTGCGCCTCTGGACAAGCTCTTCCGTGGAGAACGACGCCGACGCGGTGCGGTGGGTGCGGGCCCAGCAGCGAGGATGGGCGGTGGGCGACCGGTTCGGCTTCGCGGTCCTTGAAGCGCAACCCGACTCAACCCATGGGCAGTTGCTCGGCAATGTGGTCCTCAAGGAAGTCGCCTCCGGCAAACCCTCGGCTGAGGTGGGCTATTGGACCGCGGCGCATGCTCGCGGACGGGGTGTGGCGCCTCGCGCTCTGGAGGCTCTCACCGGCTGGGCCTTCGACACGCTCGGGGCCGGTTGGCTGAAGCGTCTGGAACTCCTGCATCAGGTGGACAACTCCGCTTCGTGCCGGGTTGCACAGAAGAGCCGGTACGAGTTCGACAGCCTTCTGCCCGCGGCGCCGCCCTCCTTCCCTCTCGACGGTCATCTGCACATACGGTGCAGGGATACCTGAGATCCACTCGCGCCCTGCGGATCGGCCGAGGTGGCTCATGCCGCGCAGGCAGCTTGAACACCATGGCGAGTCCAGCAGCACGTCCTGGTCGCTGGTGATCTTCGATCAACTGAGCAACCATTCGAAGAGACACGCTCTAGGTGATCAGGCCCTTCGCGTACTTGTCGAAGTGGTCGCGCCAGGCGACCGGGCCGGGGTCGGGGGCACTCTGGGGTCGGGGGTGGCGGCGTTCGTGGGCCTCCCAGGCCGCCTCCGTGCGGCACGAGCCGCAGTGCGTCTCGCCGGCCGCCGGGCGGAAGACGTGCAGGTCTCCCGGGCCCTCGCAGGTGATCAGCGGCGCCGGGCGGGTGGGCGGTTCGGGTGAGGTGTCCGGGGTATCCGCCGGGGCCGCCGGGGGCGGCATCTTTTCCGTCAGGCGGTGCCGCAGGAAGCCGACGGCCGACCGTACGCCGTTGCTCGGCAGGTACGCCGTCAGGGCGCGGCGCAGATCGGCGGCCGGGATCCCGCGACGGAGCCATTCCGCCGCCTGTTCGGCCAGCCCCCGCGCCTCCCGGACGCCCAGGAGCAGATCCCTGTGCGAGTGGCGGAGGGAGAGCAACAGGCGTTCGGCCTGGAGGAGTTCCGGGTCCCCTTCCGGGTTCGGGTCCGGGTCGCGTTCCGGGTCCGCTTGGGAGGGTGGGTGGGGAGGAGTCTTCCCACAGTCTTCTTCTACCGGTTTACAGGTTCGGGCTTTCCGCGTACCCAAAGAACCGACCATCGGATCCCGCTCACTCGGTGGCTCCGCCGGAGGACCCCCGTCCCGAAGCGCGATCGCCTCATCGCTCGTCAGCGTGACGTTCGACGTGAGCTGATCCGTGACCCAACGCCCCCGGTCGTTCTGCCACTTCCACTCGTGGAGGTACCCGTTCGCGATCAGATCCTTCCTCGCGTTCCGGTACTGCCGGGGCGTCAGCCCCAGCGCCTCCGCGTACGCGCCGAGCGCGTCGTACCGGTCCTTCTCGGGGAGGCTCTGGACGACGAGGAGCAAGACCTTCGCGTCGTTGTTCATCCGACGCGAGTGGAGGATCTCGTTCGAGACCTTCGTATAGCTGCGCACAGGCGCGATAGCATGCCGAAGCATTTCTGGTGGACCTCTGGATTCCACTGGGCGTGAAGGTCCTCGGGCGGTGTTGGCGCACCCCCGGGGACCGCTCCATTTACGGAGCGTGATAACAGGGTTACCGTAGCGCAGACTTCACGGTCCAATGCAACAACTCCGCCTCTACGAACGGATCTTCGAGCGTCGGTCGTGACCGCCAGTCCAACGGCCAGGTCAGCCCGCGCAACGCCGGGATCCCGACGTACGCCTCACTCCTGCCGCTCCCACTCAGCGCCCTCGTCGGCGCCGGCCACGCGAACTCACCGGCGGTGCGGGGCGGCAGCAGAAAGTACAGGTTCTTCTCACCGGTCGCCTCGCGGACGATCGGGCCCGCCTGGAAATCCGTGAACGACATGATCCGGTACGCCACGTCCTCACCGAGGAACCCCCCGATCCGTACGGCGTCGAAGTGCACCCCCGCGTGACGGAGAGCGTGACCGGTCGCGGGCACCCAAGAGGGCGCGATGTCAAGCGACTTGCGCAGATTCATGCGACCAGCTTTGCGGGCGTGATGTGCTGTGACCAGCGACACAGGCCGGTTGTGCCGGACTGTGCACTCGGGAGGTCGGGTGTGAACAACGAGAAGAAGGGGAGCCCGGGGGCCGCGAAGGCCTTCGGCGCGCTCCTGCGCTTCTACCGCGAGCGGGCAGGGATCTCGCAGGAGGCGCTGGGCCGGGCGACCGGCTATTCCAAGTCCCAGGTGGCGATGATCGAGCGCGGTGAGCGGCGGGCGAGGGGGAATTTCGTCAAGATCGTGGATGAGTTGCTCGGTGCACAAGGTGCACTTTTGCAGGTCGCCGAGGAGGTGACGGCCAGTGGTGTCGCCGCCTGGTTCGAGGACTACTTGGAGGAGGAGGCGAAGGCTGCCGGTATCCACAAGTACGAGATCCAGCTGATCCCCGGGCTTCTCCAGACCTCGGAGTACGCGCGGGCGGTGTTCCACTGCGGCGTCCCGGTCCTGGAGGAGGAGGTCATCGAGGCCAGCGTGATCGCGCGCATCAAGCGGCAGGAGGTGTACTTCCGCAAGCCGCAACCTCTTGTGACCTTCGTCCTGGAGAAGGCCGCGCTCATCAAGCCGATCGGCGGACCGGACGTGCTTCGGAAGAACCTGCGCTACATCCGCGAGTGCGCCGACCTGCGGAACGTCACCATTCAGGTCATGCGTGACGACGGGTGGACCCATGCGGGACTCAGCGGATCATTCACGCTGCTTGAGACCGAGGAGCGCCGCAGTCAACTCGTCTATGTCGAGGGACAGAGCAGCAGGTACTTTCTCAGCGAGCAGCCGGAGGTGGGGGATTGCTTCGCCCGCTACAGCGCGTTGCGGGCACAAGCCTTCACTCCAGAGGAATCCGCACGACTCATCGAACAGGTGGCACGAGAGCTATGAGTACCGACCTCAACTGGTTCAAGAGCAGCTACAGCAGCGACCAGCAAGGCGACTGCGTCGAGGTCGCCTCCTCCGCCCACTCCGTTCACGTCCGGGACTCCAAGGACCTCACCGTCCCCTCCCTCTCCCTCTCCCCCTCCGCCTGGGCCGCCTTCCTCGGCTCCATGTGACCCCTCCCCCCTCACGATCGGCAGGTCAGCCGGGTCGTACCCTCGGGCTCTCCTGCCGATCTTGAGGGGTTGCCACATGATCAGACTCGCTTCCGCCGTCACGCCCGTCCTCCTGAACGGAGTGCCGCTCGCCTCCGAGGCCAGCGTCGCGCAGTCGTTCTTCTGGGAGGCGTTCGATCAGTACTGGTACGTGTGTCAGCGGGACATCACCCCCGAGGACCAGGACCGGCTGCTCGTCACGCGGCTCCGTGCCGACGGGAGCGTCGTGGACTCGATGCACGTCGACCGGGCCGGGCACGGGGCGAACATAGGGGTCGAGCGGACCGGGGGCGGGGTGTTCCTGTGGACCGACGCGCTGCCGGTCGGCGGGTGGGCGTCGGCGGTCGCGCGTATCCCGTACGTGCCCGGCGGCACCGTCGACGCCTCCGACACCGCCGCCCCGGCGACCGCGATCACCTTCCACCGGCCCCGGACGTCGGGGGCGTACCGCGTGTCGGCGACCATCGATCCGACCCGCCGGGAGCTGATCTACCGCTGGCAGTCGAGCAACGTCGGTTCCGATTCCTCCGCCGGCGGTGTCGACCGCTACGACCTGGACGCCGCCGTGGCCGGTACGTACACGCCGCTCGCCACGCTGCCGTTCACGCCCTCCGGCCGCACCCTCCAGGGGTACGCCAGCCTCGGGGACTACCTGTACACGCTCTACGGGCAGCCGTCCGGCGAGTGCCGCGTGACCTGCGCCCACTGGGACACGGGTGCGGTCGTGCAGGACGAGGTCGTCGCCGCCTTCGGGTCGATCACGTACCGCGAGCCCGAGGGGCTGTGCGTGTACGGGAACAGTCCCGGCGATCCGCAGGCCACCCTGGCGTTCGGGTTCGCGGGCGGGGCCTCCGGCGCGCGGCGTTTCCACGCGGCCCGCTACCCGCACCCCGGGACCAGCCCGTGGGTGGAAGTCCCGTACGACACCGTCGTGTTCGCGCCGAACAGCGCGTCCTACGCGCCGCAGTACCGGCTCTCCGGCGACCAGGTCCACCTGCACTTCTCGATGGACCGCGTCGACAAGCTGGCCTGGGCGGACGTGACGAAGCTCTTCCAGCTTCCGCAGCCCGCCCGGCCGAACCGTACGCAGCGGCTCGTCGGCGTCCTCTCCGGGGCGTACGTGACGGGTCAGCCGCTGCTCGTCCGGCTCGAAGTGACGACGGACGGCTGGGTGACGCTCTTCGACGACCGCGCCTTCAAGGGCTGGATCGGTGCGGACGTCAGCTTCTGGACCTGCTGACCGCCTCGTCGATGAGGGCGGAGGCGGCCCGGCGGGCCGTCTCCTCGGTCCGGCCCGGCTCGCTCAGCGCGAGCGGGCGGGGAAGGCGGACCACGCGGCGGCCGGTGAGCGCGGTGCGGCCCGTGACGATCACCGCGCCGTACCTCGCCGGACGCACGCGGCCCTCGCGGACGTCCCCGGCGGTGGCGTACGTGACGTCGTACCCCTCCTCCTCCAGCCAGCGGACGACGCTCGCGTCGGCGCCCGGCTCCCCCGAGACGACGTGGAGGACGCCTGAGGCGCGGGCGGGCTCCCGTACGACGAACGGCGTGTGGGCGCGGTGGCCGTCGGGCGTCGTGAGGACGGCGAGGTGGAGGCCCGAGACCCACTCGGCGGGGATCTTCAGGGTCCAGGTCCGGTCCGCGTCGGTGGCCGTGAGGAGGTGGCGGGCGCGGGCGCCGGCGTAGTGGCCGAGGCGGTAGATCGAGACGGTCGCGCCGGGGGTGGAGAGGTGCAGGCGGAGGGTCTCGCCGGGGGCGACCGAGTCCCGCTCGGCGCGGCCCGCGATCTGCGGGCGGGCCGGGTCCACCCCGCAGGTCTCCGCGCAGCCGACGGCCCACTGGTCGGAGCCGGGCGCCCTGTTCTCCCGTACGACCGGGTTGTCGGCGGTCCTGGCGGGCGGGACGGCCGGGGTCGCGGCTGCCGTGCCCGCCGTCAGCCAGGGGGTCGCCGCGACGGCACCCGCGCCTGCGCCGAGGCCGTGCAGGACCGTACGACGGGACAGCTCCGACATGGGGCGACCTCCGGGCCGGTTGTCATGGAGCGATCATGGTACGGGCGTTCCCCGTACACATGGATGAAGGCCTCCACCCCTGGGCGAACCCGGGGCGGAGGCCTTCGTCTCACGTGGAGCGGAGCCGGAGGGGAGCCGGAGCTGAGCCTGAGCCGGAGCAGCGCCGGATCAGAACCGGATCAGAAGGCGCCGTTCAGCTGCCACCAGCTGTCGGTCTCCGGGAAGCCCGCTTCGAACTTGCCGGTGCCCGTGCCCGAGTAGAGGATCAGGGCGCCGTCGCCGCGGAACACGTTCGACGAGTAGCTGCTGTTGGTGATGGCGGCCAGGTCGTGGTGACCGTCGCCGTCGTAGTCGCCGACGGCGAGGAGCTGGTCCATGACGTTCCAGCCGCTGCCCAGGAGCACGCGGGAGCCGAACGTGCCGCCGGCCTTGCCCGGGTACATCCACAGCTTGCCCGTGGACGCCTCGCGGGCGACCAGGTCGGGACGGGCGTCGCCGTTCAGGTCGCCGGTGCCGGCGAAGGCGTTCATGCCGTTCCAGCCGCCGCTGCCCAGGAGCACGCGGGAGCCGAGGGTGCCGGTGGTGGTGCCCGGGTACAGCCAGAGCTTGCCCGAGGACTTCTCGACGGCGACCAGGTCGGAGCGGGTGTCACCGTTCAGGTCGCCGACGCCGACGAGCCGGCTCATGACGTTCCAGCCGCCGGTGCCGATGAGCTTGCGGGCGCCGAGGGAGCCCGTACCCGTGCCCGGGTACAGCCACAGCTTGCCCGTGGACGCCTCGCGGGCGATCACGTCCTCCTTGCCGTCACGGCTGAAGTCGCCGTGACGCACGAGGGCGTTGAAGGCCTGCCAGCCGCCGGAGCCGACGAGCTTGCCGCTGCCGCCGCCGGGCAGGAACCAGAGCCGGCCCGCCTTGTCGCGGACGAGGACGTCCGCCGTCCGGTCGGCGTCGAGGTCGCCGAAACCGGCCGCCTTGGGGGCCTCGGCCGCGTACCAGACCGGGTACGGGTCCATGGCGCACTCGCGCTCGGCGGCGACGAACTTGAGCGAGCTGATCGAGTTGCTGCCGGGGCCGCCCCACTCGGAGCCCGAGGGGTCGGGGTACACGGAGTAGACGGCGCCGTCGGTGCCGTGGTTCGGGTCGTCGTACAGGCAGGCGAACTTGTTCGTGCGGTTGACGACCGAGCGGAACGTGTTGTCCCAGGTCCCGAGCGTCGCCGCGTTCGCGTTCGTCTTGTACATCGTGCCGGTGCCGTTGTCGGTCTTCCAGGCACAGAAATAGCCCGACGGGCAGTCGCTGATCGCGGCCTGGGCGGGCGCGGCGCCCGCGCCGAGCAGGCCGGCAGAGGTGAGCCCCAGCGCCGCGGCCACCGTGGCCAGGCGCTTCAGCAGTGAAGTGCGCAAATTCGTTTCCTCCCTGAGGTGGCGCGGAGAGGCCTCGACGCGCCACGGGGAGGACCGTACCTTGCCATTCGACGATCATGGCAAGGGGGTTCCGGTTCCTCGTCGTCAGGGCGTCAGGACCCCGTTCAGGAAGGGCTCGACCGCCTCGCTCCAGGCCTCCGGGTGCTCGTAGTGGAGGAGGTGACCCGCGTCGGGGATCTCCGCGTACGCCCCGTGGGGCAGGACCCTGACCATCTCCTGGGCCTCGGCGCGGCCCAGCTCCCCGTCGAGGCCGCGGACGACGAGCGTCGGGCAGCGGACCTGCGCGAGGGACTCCCAGTGGGCGTCGTGGACCCACGTCTCGCGCGAGGTCAGCATCTGCGCCGGGTCGAAGACCGGGCGCCAGCCGTCCGGACGCTCGGCCATCACCTCGGCGAAGAAGGCGGCCCGGGCGGGGTTGGGGCGCTCGACCCACGGGTCGTCCTCGCCGAACCAGCGGCGCACGGCGTCCAGCGACGGGAAGGGCGCGGGCCAGTCCCGGAACCAGTCCTGCCACGCGCGCTGCGAGGCGGCGCCGAGAGCCGAGGCCCGCATGTCGCAGATGACGAGGGCGCGGACCAGGTCGGGGCGCTCGGCGGCCAGCTGCCAGGCGGTGAGGGCGCCCATGGAGTGGCCGACGAGGGTGACCGGGCCGAGGCCCAGCTGCTCGACCGCGGCGGCCGCGTCCGCCACGTACGCCTCGCGGGTGAAGGGGCCGGCGGCCGGCTTCTGGCTGTGGCCGTGGCCGCGCTGGTCGAGGGCGACGACGCGGTGGCGGCCGGTGAGCCGGCGGACCGCGGGGGCCCAGTGGGCCGCGTGGCCCATGAGGCCGTGGAGGAGTAAGACGCCGGGGGCCGGGGTGGAAGCGGGTGTGGGCGTGGGCGTGGGCGTAGGCGTGGGCGTGGGCGTGGGCGTGGGCGTGGGGGCCGTCCGGGGGCCGGGTGGGCGGGGGACCGACCGTGAAGCAGCCTTCGGGTCGCCTTCGCGGATGTCGTGGCCTGCGTCGCCTTCGCCGGTCAGCGTCGTGTAGTCCCAGGCGGCCAGGCGTACGCCGTCGGCCCCGGTGACGTCGAGTCGTCGCGCCATGTCCCTGGCACCCCCTCTTTCCCGTCGAACCGCATCAGAGTATCGAACTCGCATTCGAAAATGAGCTTCTGCCACCCAACACCCCTCGTTCGAGTGACAGGGCTCAAGGGTTGACCCCCGCCGCCGAGGGGAGATCTTGAACGGGAGGCGGACCGCTCGGGGAAAAACGGTCCGACGGGACTGACCTTGAGAGCTCGGGGCTCCAGGTCAGGACAGGGGAGGACAGGCCCCGGCGCCGGAAGGCGCCGGGGCCCTCTGCTGCCCGCCACCCTGTCGCCCGTCGCCCTGCCGTCGATCGCCCTGCTGTCCGTCGCCCTGCCGCCGCCGGCCACCCCTCTGCCGCCGACCACCCCGCTGTCGCCCGTCGCCCTCGGTCCCGCGTCGTCCTCATGAGCCACTCCTCACGGCAGCACACGGCTCGTCAGCACACGGCTCGTACCAGCGTTGCACGCCGAGGGGGCGGGCGTGGCCATTCCGGCGTAAACCGGGGCGCACGACGGACGTTGGACTTCTGAACCTCTGGACCTCTGAGCCTCTGAACCTCAAAGACGAGGGGCGGGCCCCCCCCCCCGGGGGGGGGGCCCCGGCGCCGGGACCGCCACCCATTGATCAATTGTAGCGCCCAGCCCAACCGCCGGGGACCGAAACAACCGCCCCCCCCGACCCC
>NZ_JBHJUO010000020.1:0-190313 GCF_042268445.1 Streptomyces sp. NPDC056169
TCGCCCACCCCCCCACCGTGACCCCCTGGCCACCCCTCCCCCCCCCCATGCCGGTCCCCCCGGGGGCCCCCCCCCCAATCCGGGGGGGGGCTACACCACCAGAGGTGGTGACGCCGCGTCAGGCGAGTCAGGTCAGCGGGTCGGCATCACTTGCCGAGCCACGCGTTGTGGATCGTCAGCTTCGACGTGTTGCCCTGCTTGTCCGCGACCTCGGCGCGGAGGGAGATCCCCGCGTCCTTCGCCGGGTTCTTCACGGAGACCTTGCCGTTCGTGACCTTCACGAGCTGCCAGGTCGTCCCGCCGTCGTAACTCACGGACACGGCGAGCGACTTGAGGTTGGTGCCGGCCGCCGAACCCTGCACGGTGACCGGGACCAGGACCGACGCGCCGGCCGGGGCGCGCGAGGCGAGGTCGACGGGGGCCGCGAAGCGGACCGTGGACACGGGCAGCGCCGTGGTGGCCGTCACCTGCTGCGAGCGGAACGTGAAGTCGGCGTCGACGCGAGTGGAGACCGCGGCGACGTTCGCCGCGCGCTCCACGGAGGTCGTCAGCCGGTACTGGGCATCGGAGGCGCCGACCGTGAAGGGCATCTCGCCCGTCAGCGGGTCGTCGTTCTCGGCGACCTTGACGCCGTCGCGGTACAGCGTCGTCGTGGCCGAGGTGTGCTTCGTACGGCCCGCGTGGCCCTCGCCGTCGGCGAACAGCGGAAGGGAACCGACGATCTGCTGCTCGCCCGTGGCCAGGTCGGGCGTCGTGCGGAAGACACCCATGTTCTCGCCCAGGAGCGGGCCGAAGACGCCCGTGTTGAACGTCTCCCGGTACGTCTTGCCGGCCGCGTACTTCTTCGGCCGGACCATCTCGTACCCGCCCTCGAAGGCCGGGTAGCCCCACTCGTTGGGCTCGCCGAACTGGTTGAACCTGGTCAGCCAGGAGACGCCGTCACCGGTGGAGACGAGGAAGGTACGGATCCCCGGCGCCGCCTGGTAAGGGGAGAACGAGTTGCCCTCCGGAGCACCGGGCACCACGGGGTGGGGGAAGACGAGCGTGGTCTTCCCGGGAGCGGAAGCGCCGAGACCGACCTTCAGGGTGGCCAGCTCGTTCGCCTTCACGTGCTTGGTGTAGCCCGTCGCGACCTTGCTCGTCTTGCCGCCGAACCCCACCGCGTACTGGGTGGTGGCGTCCTTGGCGAAGTGGGCGTCCCACGTCTGCAGGAGCGAGCCGTCGGTGACGGCCGGACCCAGGTGGGCGGTGCGGAAGCCCGTGAAGTTGTCGAGGACCCAGCCGTTGCCGACGCTGCCGCGGTCGGTGGCGACCTCGTAGTACGTGCCCGCGTTGTCGGCCTTGGTCAGGCCGGGCACGGTCAGCTCCACCGGCTTGGTAATGCGTGCGTCGGCGACCAGCGCGGTCTCTCCGGTGATCTCCAGCTTCGGCTGCGCGATCCAGTCGGTGCCCTTGGCGTAGTCCGACGGGTCCTGGTAGACGGCCGTGTTGAAGGTGTACGTGCCCTTGGGCACCCGGATCGTGTGCGTACCCGGCTCGTTGTCGACGCGGGTCGTGAACCCCTCGGCGCCGCCGTCGATGCCGGTGAGGCTGCTGGAGAAGTTCGTGGCGTCCGCGCCGTCGCGGCCGATGGTCCTGAGGGTGATGTCGTAGGACTCCGCCTCACGGACGACGACCGCGGCCGTGCGGACGGACTGGCCCGCCCCGGTGGCGGTGACGTAGCCGGAGAAGGTGCCGTCGACGCCACCGACCCGGGTGTCGGCGATCAGGTCGACCTCGACCCGGCCGCCGGCGGGCACGGTCACCTGGTTCGCGCCGAGCGTGAAGAATCCGGCCGGGGCCGGCTTGCCCGTCGGGTCAAGGGTGGTCACCGACAGGTCGAGGGTGACGTCGCTGGTCCCGAGGTTGCGGTAACCGACCTTCTGCGTCTGGGGCTTGTCGTCGGCGTGCGGCCACTGCGCCTTCTCGTAGGTCAGCGAGACCGGGTCGGCGATGACGCTCTGGGCCAGTGCCCTGTCGACCTGGACGCGGCCCGAACCCTGCTGGAAGGCGGTGTAGTCGCCCCCCTTGGTGGACGCGACCAGCGCGCCCTTGAGCTCGGTCGACTTCCAGTCCGGATGCCGCTGCTTCAGGATCGCCGCCGCGCCCGCCACGTGCGGGGTGGCCATCGAGGTGCCGTCGATCGACAGGTAGCCCGGGGCCGGGTGCGGTGTGCCGGGGCGCGTGTCGATCAGGCTGCCCGGAGCGGCGGCCGCGGTGATGGCGACGCCGGGCGCGGTCACGTCCGGCTTGACGGCACCGTCGCCGGCGCGCGGGCCGATGCTGGAGAAGGGCGCCAGCTTGTCGTCCTTGTCGACCGCGCCGACGGTCAGCGCGGCGTCCGCGCTGCCCGGGGAGCCGACGGTCTCGTCGCCGTACTCGCCGTCGTTGCCCGCCGCGACGGCGAACAGGATCCCCTTCTCGGCGGTCAGCCTGTTCACCGTGGCTTCCACCGGGTCGACGCCGGGGCTGTCACCACTGCCGAGGCTGAGGTTGACGACGTCCGCGCCTTCGGTGGCGGCCCACTCCATGCCCGCGATGACGGCCGAGTCGTCCCCGTAGCCCTCGTCGTCGAGGACCTTCCCGCTGATCACCTTGGCGCCGGGAGCGACGCCCTTGTACGCTCCACCGGACTTCGCGCCGGTGCCGGCGGCGATCGACGCGACGTGGGTGCCGTGTCCGACGCGGTCCACGGCGTCGGGCGAGGCGGAGAAGTTCTTCTCGCCGACGACCTGGGTCTTGAGGTCGTCGTGGGTCTTGTCGACACCGGTGTCGAGGACGGCGATCTTGACGCCCGTCCCGTCGTAACCGGACTCCCACGCCTTGTCGGCGCCGATCTGCCGGACGCTGCGGTCCAGGCTCGCCTTGCGCACCCCGTCCAGCCACACCTTGCCGATGCCGGCCGCCGCGGTGGTGGCGCGCGCGCCGCTCTTCTGCTGGCTGGTCAGGGCGTCCCACACCTTGGCCACGTCGTCCTGCGACGTACGGATGGCATCGGCGTTGAGGGACGGGAACGTGCGTCGAAGCTGGGTTTCACCGGCGGAACGCACCTCGGCCCGTGCGGCGCCGGCGCCCCCGTCGTACTGGACGATCAGCTTGAGCCCGTCGCGGTGGCTCTTGCGCAGCCGCGGGTCGCTGAGCTCGTTGATGTCGAACAGCCGCTGGTCCAGCGTGCCGTCGGCTATCAGGCGCTGCGCGTCGCTGGGCACCAGCAGGTACTGGTCCTTGATGCGCTGCACCTGTACGGGTATGTGCTCACGGCCCTTGGCGGCCTCGAAGCCCAGGACCTGGCCCTTGGCACCGACCACGACATGGTCGCCCGTGACGAGCTGGATCCGCTGGCTGCCGTCGAAGCGGGTGGTGTTCGGTGCGGGCGTCGTGTTCGCCGCGATCGCCGTCGTGGGGCCGGTCATGCCTGCCACGAGAGCCACCGATGTGGCCGCTGCGATGCTGAAGGCGCGTGCTCTCTGCACGTGTGCGCGCAAGTCTCCCCCAGGAGCTTGGAAGGAAATGGAGGGGTCATGTCCAGCGGTGGGCACGAGGCCACTCGCCGCTGGTCAGCGCAGTATGTGAGGCGAGAGAGACGTGAGGGATCGAGCCGCGCGAGTTCAAGCCATCCTGGCGACCGCGAGTTCGATGGGGCGACGATGGGAGTGTGACGAGTGTGTGACACCGGCGCGATGCTTGTGCGACACCGGCGCCCTGCGGCCCCGCCGGATCGCGGTCCAGGGCAGGCCCCGCCCGGGCTTCGGGGACCGACACCCCTGCGGCCGGAGCGCGTTCCTCCCATTGGCCCGTATCCGCACCTTGAGGAGACCCTCCCGCGCGGTGTCGCGTGGGAGGGCCCTTCGTGGTCGTCCGGTGTCAGCGGTGTCAGCGGTGGCTGTCGGGCGTGGGCGCCGCAGCTCGGCCGCGGTCGGCGTGCGGTACGCGTAAGACGCGGAACTGCCGTCCGGTGGGCAGCGGGAGGGGGGCCGCCACGGCATGCGTCACGGTGGTACGAGGGGGCGGAGGACTGGCGAACTGATAAACGGACGGATCGTTCATGGGAGTACTACTGCCTGTAGGAGGTGCCGGATACTCCCCGCTCCGGCGACCGTCACCCGTTCGCCACACCTAGCGAGGACTGGCCCTGGACGTCCGGGGAAGCGGGGAGAGCCGGCCGCGCAGCCTCGCCAGCTCGACCGCCGTGGCCGGCGACCCGTTCGTGTGGTGCCGTTCCACGTACCTCGCGTAGGCGTGGCGCGCGGCGTGGACGTTCCCGGTGTCCAGTTCGAGATGGGCGGGTTGAAGCAGGCTGACGCCGATCGTGCGGTGCTCCGTCACGGGTCGGGCGCGCAGTGAGGCCCGCAGGTGAGAGAGCGCCAGCTCGGGTCGGCCGAGTACGCGGTGCACCTGCGCGCTCTGGTAGAGCAGCGCCGGCTCGGGGTAGCGGTCGGGCCTGTCCTCGGCCGCCGCAAGGGCGAACTGCTCCTGTGCACCGTCCAGTTCGCGCCGCGCCTTGGTCGCGTCGTTGAGCCGCGCGGTGGAGACCGCCTGCTGGGCGAGCGCGAAGGCGCGCACCGCGGGGCCGGCGGAGGCCGGGAGGCAGAGTGTCGCCGCCTCCGCCAGCTGCGCGGCGTACCGGTGGTGCCCGAGGGCCCCGGCCTGGGTGCTCTGGTCGCGCAGTGCCATCGCCTGGGCGGTGGAATCGGATGCCTCGGTGGCCAGCAGATAGGCGAGCCGGTAGTGGTGCTGGGCGTGGCCGTGGGCGTTGTCGTCGGTGTGGGTGCGGCCGACGAGACGGAGCAGTTGGGAGGTTGCGGAGAGCAGGGCCCGGTGGTGCTCGTTCGTCGAGGGCTGCCGGAGCCAGGGCATGACCTGATGGCGCAGGTAGACGGTGAGCAGGCTGCGGGCCGCCGCGCCGCCGAAGGCGTCGTAGTGCTGGGCTCCGTACCGGGTGACCGCGTCGACCGCCTCGATGTGCCGTGATCCGACCCGCTCGGTGCGGCCGGGGAGGGGCGTCGGGGCGGGCCCGCTGGGGTGGCCGGGGAGCCGGCCGAGCTCGTACAGCCGGGGCGGAATCGATTCTTCACCCTTCGTGTACGGAAGGGTCTCGAGGTGCAGCAGGGCGACGGCGTCGTAGGGAGAGCCGTCGTCCAGTGCCTCCCGGTCCTCGGCGTCGGCCCCGTCGCCGGCCGGGAGGCCGAGCTCGTGCGGGAGGACGGCGCGGCCGAGCCGGCGCGAGAAAGCCGCCTCCAGGAGTTGCGGTCCCGGCGGCCGGGGCTGGGTTCCCGTCAGCCAGTGGGCCACGGTGGTCCGGTCGTAGCCGACGCTCAGTCCGCTCTCACCGGCGATGCCGCG
Organism: Streptomyces sp. NPDC056169; assembly: GCF_042268445.1. NCBI lineage: Bacteria > Bacillati > Actinomycetota > Actinomycetes > Kitasatosporales > Streptomycetaceae > Streptomyces > Streptomyces sp. NPDC056169. Next base: position 5,383 of record NZ_JBHJUO010000020.1, read on the forward strand.
CAGAGCCGCGGCCAGAGCGGGACCGTTCCAGCCGGCCTGGCCCATCATGCGGCGCAGTGCGAGGTTCGGTCTGCGGCTTCTTCCCATGGGGTGCTCCCGGCTCCGTGTGGTGCGAGGGCGCTTTCGCGCGGTGGGGATGTCCTACACGAGGTCCGGGATGCCGAGAATTCCTTTCAACGCTTTCAACGCATTCCACCCTTTCAACGGTTCGACCCGTCACCATCCGGGGCCTCTCAACATCTGCGGCCTTTCAACCGATGCGACGAGGAATTCGCCGATCTCTCCGATCGTGGACTGCTGCAATGGCCTGACGCAGCAGACCACCAGGGCCGCCATCAGGCCCGGAACGGGGGAGCGGAGTGAAGTTCGCATTCGAGGAAACCGTGGGCATCAGCGCGATGGGCTGCTACCTGCCCCGATTGCGGGTGGACTTGCGCCAGTGGTGCGAGTGGACCTCCGGCGACTGGGGAAAGGTCGCCGCCGTCACCGGCCGGGCCTTCCGGATGGCCGGTCCGGACGAGGACGTCTACACCATGGCGGCCACCGCCGTCCTCCGGCTGATCCTGGACAACGGCATCGACCCGCGGCGCGTCGGCTTCCTGGCGCTGGGCACCGAGTCGAGCACCGACAACGCCTTCGGGGCCGTCACCGTGCGCGGGATGATCGACCGGGAACTGCGCAGACGGCGGATGCCCGCCCTGCCCCGGGACGTGGAGGTCCCCGAGTACAAGCACGCCTGCCTGAGCGGGATGTACGCGCTTCAGGGCGCGGCCCGCTTCGCGTCGCTCGACCGCGAGGGCCGGCAGGCCGTCGTCGTGGCCTCCGACATCGCCGAGTACGAGCGCGGGAGCTCGGGCGAACAGACCCAGGGCGCGGGCGCCGTGGCGATGCTGGTGGAACGGTCCCCCGCGCTGCTGGCGATCGACCTCGGCGGGGCGGCCGGAGCGTCCGCCTACCGGGGTCCGGACTTCCGCAAGCCGGCCGCCCGCCACCGTATCGACGGCTACGCCGCCGGGACGCGGCGGCTCAGCGACTTCCCCGTCTTCAGCGGCCGGTACTCCGCCACCGCCTACCTGGACGCGGTCACCAGCGCCGTCGAGACGCTCTGGGCCGCCGACGCGGCGGCCCCCGCCGATCAACTCGAACGCGTCCAAGGCCTGTTCATGCACCGCCCGTACCGAAGGATGCCTGTCCAGGCGCTCTCCTTCCTCCAGGTCCGCGCCATGGCCGCCTCCCCGGCGCGACACCCCGAACTGGAACGCCTCTGCCGGGGCTGCGACACCGCCCTCGACGACGTCCTGGCGGAACTGCGCGTCGAACCGGACCTCTACGGCTCCGTCCTCGCCGGGCAGCGGGCCCCCGCGCCGTGGCCCGCCACCGTCGCCGTCAGCGCCCACCTGCGCGCGCAGCAGGCCTTCCGCGCGTTCGCGCAGCGCGTCCTCGGGTCCGGCGCCGACCTCCTGGAGGAGGTCGGCAACCTCTACTCGGCCTCACTGCCCGCCTGGCTGGCCGCCGGAGTCGAGGACGCCGCCCGGCAGGGCGTCGAACTCGCCGGCGCGCCCCTCCTCGCGGTCGGCTACGGCAGCGGCGACGCCGCGCTCGCCCTGCCCCTCACCGCTGTCGACGGATGGCAGGCCGCAGCGGCACGCATCGGCTTCCGGCGCTCCCTGGACAACCCCGTCGACCTCGACCGCGAGCAGTACGAGGCGCTGCACGACCGGCGGGAGGTCCCCGGCCTCGCCCTGCATCCGTGCGAGCAGTTCACGGTGGACCGGACCGGCACCGAGTACGGGCGGGACTTCCAGGACCTCGCCGTGGACTACTACGCCTACGAGTACTGAGACGGCCATGAACACACCGAACGGAATCGTCACCGAAGAGACGCCGTCATGCGACGCCCGCGCAGACGCCGGCGCTGACCCCCGCGCCGACACCCCTGCCGAGGCCCGTGCCGACCCTCGCGCCGACACCCTCGCCGACGAGATCGTCCGGGGCGCCCGGAGCCTGCACGCCCTGCCGGCCGACCTGAGCGCGGACGAGACCGCGCTCGTGCGGCGTACCGCCCTGGCCCGCCGACACGGCGTGGCGCTGCCGGCGATCGGCGACTACAGCATGGGCCTGGCCCGGGCCCGCTGCGAGAACGTCATCGGCGCCGTCCAGGTGCCGCTGGGCGTCGCGGGACCCCTGCTCGTCCACGGCGAGCGGGTACGGGGCGAGGAGGTGTACGTGCCGCTGGCCACCACCGAGGGCGCCCTGATTGCCTCGGTGGCGCGCGGCTGCAGGGCGCTGGGAGCAGCGGGCGGGGTCACCGTCCGGGCGGAGGACGTCGGCATCACCCGGGCACCGGTGTTCGCGACCTCCGGCATCGAGGAGAGCCACCGCCTCGTCGCCTGGGTGGGACGTCACCTGGAGGAGATACGGGCCCTGGCCGCCACGTGCAGCCCCCGTCTGCACCTGGAGGAGGTCCGGCCGCAGGCCGTCGGAACCTCCGTCTATCTGCGGTTCAGGTTCACCACCGGTGACGCCATGGGGATGAACATGGCGACCATCGCCTGCGAGCGAATCGTCCGCGAGCTGATCGAACCGGCCACCGGGGCACGCTGCGTCGCCCTGTCGGGCAACTACTGCACGGACAAGAAACCCGCCGCCGTGAATCTCCTGGAGGGCCGCGGCAAGCGCGTCTTCGCCGAGGCCCGACTGGACGCGGAGGTGCTCGCACGCGTCCTCCACACCGACCAGGAGCGCTTGTGCGAGGTGCAGTACCGCAAGAACCTGCTGGGCTCGGCCGTGGCCGGCGCGCTCGGCGGCTTCAACGCCCACTACGCCAACATGGTCGCGGCGTTCTTCCTCGCCACCGGCCAGGACATCGCCCAGGTCGCCGAGGCCTGCCAGGGCATCACCTGCGTCGAACCCCACGGCGACGGCGTCTACGTCTCCGTCTTCCTGCCCGACGCACCGCTCGCCGCGGTCGGCGGCGGCACCGGCCTCGACACCCAGCGGGAGGCCCTGGCGCTGCTCGGCATCCACCCCGGCACCGACACGGTCGCGAGGACCGACGCGAGCACCGAGGCGGTCGCGAGCACCGAGGACGGCCACGACGCCCTGCGCCTCGCAGAGATCCTCGGCGCCGTGGTCCTCGCGGGCGAACTGAACCTCCTCGCCGCCCTGTCGAGCGGCGCGCTCGCCTCCGCGCACCAGCGGCTCGGCCGACCGGTGGCACGGTGACCACCGCGCCGGCCGTGCTCGCCCGGGCACCCGGCAAGCTCATCCTCGCCGGTGAACACGCAGCCGTGAGGGGCGGCCCGGTACTGGCCGCCGCCCTCGGACTGCACTGCACCGCCGTCGTCCGCCCCCGCGGGGACGGAGCCGTGGAACTGCTGCTGCCCGACGTCGGCGTACGCCGCACCACCGACTGGCAGACCCTCGGTGCCTACACCGCCCAGGCACGGCGGCGTTGGTCGGCCTTCGCCGCCGCACCGGGAGGTCCGGCCTTCGCGGTCGTACGGGGCGACGACCCGGCACACGTCGTGGCCGCGACCCTCGGCGAGACACTCCCGCACCTGCGCCGAGCACCTTCCGGCATCACCCTCACCGTGAGGTCCCGCATCCCGGTCGGGGCGGGCTTCGGCAGCTCGGCCGCCACCGCCGTCGCCACCTGCGCGGCCGTACTCGCCCACCACCACGGGGCACCCGATCCGGAGACGGTCGCCGCGGTGGCCGCCCGTACCGAGCGCCTGCAACACGGCACCCCCTCCGGCATCGACACCGCGACCGTGCAGCACGGCGGCACCCGTTGGCTGCCCCCCGGCACCCACAGGACCGGCCGGGCGGCCCGGCCGCCCATCGACGAGACGGCGCTGGGCATGTTCGAACTGCATCACACAGGACCGGCCGGAGAACCCACCGGCCAGGTCGTCGTCGCCGTCCACGACCGCCTGACCCCCCAGGCGCTGGCCCAGGCCGAGCAGGCCACCACGGCCCTGCGCACCGCACTGGCCTGCCCACGGCCCGCCCGGTCGGAGGTCATCGCCGCGATCCGCGACAGCGCGCGCTTCCTCACCCGGCTCACGGTCGTCCCGGAACCCGTCGCGACGGTCATCCGGACCGTGGAGGAGCACGGGGGAGCCGCCAAGATCTGCGGCGCCGGATCACTCACAGGACCCGGAGCCGGCGCCCTGCTCGTCGTCCGCCCCGACGGCGGCCGGGCGACCGACCTGGGTCTTGACCGCTTCACACCCGTGGCCGCGCCGCTGGGCGTCGCCGGACTGCATTGGGAAGAGCTATGAACAATCCCGTCACCGCCGTGGCGCCGGCCAACATCGCCCTCATCAAGTACTGGGGCATGACCGACCCGGCCGACGTGCTGCCCGCCAACCCCTCCCTCTCCATGACCCTGAGCCGGTGCGTGTCCCACTGCACCGCCGAGGAACTGGACGCGGAGGGAGAGGACGAACTGTGGTGGCGCACCGCGGACGGCAGCACCGTACCCGCCCCCGCGCCGGTCGCCGACGGCATCCGCCGCCACCTGCGACGGCTGCGCGACGGCGATCGTCCGGCCCTGCGCATCATCACCGGCAACACCTTTCCCACGGCCGCCGGCATCGCCTCGTCCGCCTCGGGATTCACCGCGCTCACCCTGGCCGTCACCACCCTGCTCGGCCAGCGGCCCGACCCCGCCGACCTGTCCGTACTCTCACGGCTCTCCGGCTCCGGCTCCGCCGCCCGCTCCGCCTTCGGCGGCTATGTCCGATGGCCCGGCACACCCGAGGACCCGAGCAGCGCCGCCGCCCAGGTCCTCGACGCCGACACGTTCCCCCTGTGCGACGTGATCGCCGTCGTCGACAACCAGCCCAAGGAGGTCAGCTCCCGCGAGGGCCACCGACGGGCCGTCACCAGCCCGTACTTCGCCCGCCGCCTGGAGACTCTCCCCGCGCGCACCGCCACCGTCGAACACGCCCTGCGGACTGGGGACTTCACCGCCCTCGCCGCGGCGGTGGAGGAGGAGGCGGTCGATCTTCACCTGATCGCGATGTCCGCCGCCCCTCCGGTCTTCTACTGGCAGCCCCCCACCGTCGCCCTCCTCGCCCTGGCGCGAGAACTGCGTGCCGACGGCCTCGACGTCTGCGCGACCGTCGACGCCGGCCCGAACGTGCATCTGCTGACCACCCCCGCCCACCGCGACCAGGTCCTGGACGCCGTCACCGCGACGCCGGGCGTCCTCACCACGATCCCCGACGAAACCGGCACCGGTCCCTACCTCACCGACGACCACCTCACCCACTGACCGGAGGGGCGGCCGTCCCGGTCCGTCCCGCCGCGGCGGTGACCGGCCTCAGTGCTCGCAGAGGGAGAACTCCCGTTCGTAGAGCTGCTCGTTGTGTTCGTCGACGAAGAACTTGCGTTCCTGCATGAGCTGTTCGCGAAACGTCTCGGCCTGATCGAGCGTCATGGTCGAGGTCTCGGACCATGGTTGCTGCGGCGGGACGTCGGACGTGGAGACGATCCTTTCCGACGGGTCGACGAGGAAGAACGCGAGAATCTTGCGATGTCCCGGGCGGGTGGGGTTCGTGAGGCGGAACGAGCCGACGCGGTGCTGCAGGATGTTCGGGAACGCCAGGCAGCGGCCCGCCGGGGTCGATGCCGATCCCAGCACCTGGTTCAGTGCGTCTTCGTTCTCCAGGCCGTAGACCTCGCGCATACCGTTGTCGTCGTTCTGTTCATAGTTCGGGTCGTCGACGGCCGCCCGGAAACTCAGCCGGCTTTCGGTGATGTTCTCGCTGTCCCAGTAGTAGATGCCGGTCGAGACGATCCGCTCGTTCACCATCCCCTCGACATGCCAGGAACCGCCGGCGTACTCGGGCTTGTCGGGCGTGAGATGGATGGTGGCGAGCTTGACGATGACCTGGAGGCGGCGGCCGCGCAGGTCGACTCGGGCCGCTGCGGCGGGCAACTCGGGCGGGGTGAAGGCCGGGGCGTCCGGGATGACCGGGCGGCGGTTCTCCCACCAGTCTTCCTGGGCGTCCTCCCATGCTTGGTAGGCCTCGTCATAGGCCTCCGCGTCGCTGTAGGAGGACTTGTTCGGATACTCCGGTTCCGAGTCGTACCACCCGTAGGGATCGGCCTCGATCCGCAGGGGCCGCGGATGGCGCAGATCGGTGAGCACGTTGTCCAGCAGCGGGCGCATGCGCGCGAACAAGTCCGGCAGGACGGAGGCCAGTTCCTGATGAGCCTCGGGGTGGACGTTGTTGACGTACGAGCGGAAATCGACATCGCCGTCGTCACTGACGTCGACATCTGTGGGCAGCCACTGGAACTTCTCCGAGTATTCGTGCGCGGAGTAGCGGTCCGTCGGATTCCGCCAAGCCTCCTCGGGCGCGCCGCTCACCTCTCTCACCAGGCAGAACAGGGAGGGATGCACCAGATCCAGTACCTGACCGTGGGATCCGGGATGCCAGTCCTGCTCTGCTGCGGGGACCTGCTCCAGAACCCGCACCGCCTCGCGCAGCCGGGACCCGAGCTTGTCGTCGATCAGGGTGTCCGACTGCCACACCCCGTCGACGGCTGACACCTCGATTCCGGTGTCTCCGTCCCGCAGCGTGGCGTAATGCGCGAGTTCGGCCAGCACGTAACGAACCTGCGCCTCGGTGAGGCCCTGAGCGACCGCTTCCCGCGTCCACCTGGCGACGATGTCGGCATCGTTCACCTTGTCGAACCACTCCGGCTTCGCCCGGATGTGCGCGCTGCACTGCATCATCTGAAGTTCACGCAGCGTTCGGGGTGTCGCGAACGACAGGGAACGGGAAGCACGAAAGGGCAGCGGAAAAGCAGACAGGCCGGTCAATTCTCTTGGTCCTCCGAGTCGGTGTGCGGTGCCCGGAAGAATACGTCAGCGGACTGACACCGCAGCCGCGGTCCTCGGTGCCCGGTTCGCACCCCTCCGGGGCCGGGTCACCCGCAGGCAGCGGCCAGAGCCGCGGTGAACTCCTCGGCCAGTTCGATGATCACGGGGAGGTCGAAGGCCAGCGCGTTGTACTGCAGCCAGCACCGCAGGACGCCGTCCGGCTGCTCGACCACGGTCAGCTCGGGCACGCTCCGGTCACCGCCCGGCACCGTCCAGCGTACGGTGTTCCCGCGCGGCAGCTCCCAGGGCTCGCAGGCCAGGCCGGGCAGCTGCGCGGGCGCGGCCCACGCCTCGTAACGGAGCCAGGCCGCGAACGGTACGGACGGACTGAACTCGGCGAACGGGTACAGCTGGTGGTCCAGCGCCTCGCTGTAGACGACCCGCAGCCGGTCCACCAGCTCGGCGAAACCGGGTGTCCCGCTCGCGTCCACCCGCAGCAGCAGCGACTGGACGAAGCAGCCCACCGTCCGTTCGGCGTCCGGGCGAGGGCGGCCGGGCACCGGGGTCATCACCACCAGATCGGGACGGCCGCTGCGGCCCGCCAGCAACGCGGTCCAGGCCGCGGTGACGGCCAGGAAGGGTGTGGCACCGAGCTCGGCCGCCCGGGCCCGCAGAGCATGGGCCAACGGCGCCGGCACCTCGAACTCGTGCGACTCGGTGAGCACTTCGTCCACCGCCCGGAGGCCGGGGAACGGCTCGACGGCTTCCGGCGCTCCGGCCAGCGCGGTTCCGAAGTGGGCCCGGGAGGCCGGCCAGTGCGCGTTCGCCCAGTCCACCAACTCCCGGTATCCCGGGCCCGAACGGGCAGGCGGTGCCGACCGGCCCCGTCGCAGCGCGGAGTAGACGACGCCGAGGTCGGTCAGCAGCACACCGACCGACCAGCCGTCGGACACCATGTGGTGCGTCGCGACCAGCACCACGTGGTCGGTCTCCGACCGGCTGATCACCAGGAGGCGCGTCATCGGGTCACGGGCCAGGTCGGAGTGACGGTCGCGTTCGGCCAGCAGCAGGGCGTCCACCTCGGCGTCCGTGGCCCCCGGGGCCCGGGTCAGCGTGATACGCACCCGGGGCTCCTCGTCCAGCACCGCCCGCACGACCCCGTCCGCCACCGCTTCGAACCGGGTCCGCAGCGCCGGATGGCGCCGGACCACCTCGGTGAGTGCCAGGCCCAGGGTCTCTGGTTCGAGCCGGTCGACTACCCGGAACAGCGCCGTCACCACGCCGGCGTCCCGCCCGGGGGCTTCGGTCATCCAGCGGAAGAAGTTCTCCTGCTGCGAGGTGAGGGCGACGGCGTGCGGCTGCGCACGGAGCGCGGCCAGGTAGGGCGTCACGGTCTCCGTCCCGGCCGACGCTCCGGCAGGAGCATCGGCATCGGCATCGGCGGTGGTCAGCCGCCGGTCGGGGTGGTCCACCCACGCCGCCTGGGCCCGCAGCGAGGGCCGCTCGAAGACCACGGCGGTGCCCGCCCGGATGCCGAACTCGCCGCTGATGCCGGTGGCGAGCTGGACCGCCCGGAACGAGTCGCCGCCGAGCGCGAAGAACTCGGCGGCCACGTCGGTGACCGGTCGGCCGAGCAGACGCCGCCAGAGTCCGGCCAACCGCAGTTCCGTCGGCGTGGCCGGAGCTACCGCAGGACCGGTGGCGGTGGAATCCACGGACACGTCGAACAGCGGGCGGAGCCGGTGCTTGACCACCTTGCCGCTCGGGTTCCTGGGCAGGTCGCCCGCGAGCAGGATCCGGACCGGCAGCTCGGGCCGGCTCAACCGGGCGCTCAGGAACAGCCGCAGCTCGTCCAGGTCCAGACCGCCGGGCCGGGCCACCACGACCGCCACCGGGACGGCGCCCATCACGGGGTGCGGCAGGCCCAGCGCGGCGGCGTCGGCGACCGCGGGATGCCCGTGCAGCACCTCCTCGATCCGCAGCGTGGAGACCTTCAGCGCACCGCTCTTGATGACGTCGCTCTCCCGGTCGACCAGGTAGAGGTAGCCGTCCGGGTCGAGGCGTCCGACATCGCCCATCCGTACCCAGCCGTCCCGGAACACCTGGGCGCTCTGCCCGGCGGCGCCCAGGTAGCCACGGGGCGGTCCGGGCTGGCGCAGCCAGACCTCGCCGACCTGCCCGGCGGGCAGCGGCAGCCCGTCCGCGTCGAGGATCCGGATGTCACGGGGGTCCGCCGGTCGGCCCAGCGAGCCGGGGCGGCGCGTGTCGACGACGGTCGAGATCTGCGCGGGCGAGGCCTCGGCGGAGGTGTACGTGTTGACCAGCGTCGCCGCCGGCAGTGCCGCGGCCAGCGCGGCCGCCACCGGCACGGGCAGCGCGGCGGCGGAGGAGTTGACCAGGCGCAGACTGCTCAGGTCGTACCGCCCGGCAGTGCCCGCGTTGACCAGCTCGATCGCCATCGAGGGCACCAGGAAGGCGGTGCCGATGCCGAACTTCTCGACCGCGACGCCGAACTGGTCCGCGTCGAAGCGCGGCAGGCTGAGGGTGGTCGGCGCGGCGGTCAGTGCGGTGAGCAGCATCACCTGGGCCGCGTTGGTCCCGATCGGGAAGGCGTGCAGGGCGTGCCGCGAGTGCGCGTAGGCGCGGCGGCGGGGGTGCGGTGCCAGGCCGGCGGTCAGGTTTCCGTGCGCGGCGACCACGCCCTTCGGCGCGCCGGTGGTGCCGGAGGTGCCGATCACCTGGGCCGGGTCGGCCGGGACGACCCGGTGCGGCGGGCCGGCCGGCGGCTCGGGGTGCGCCGCCAGCAGGGCGTCCAGACGCAGCTCCACCAGTCCCGGGACTCCGGGCAGCCCACCGTCCGTCAGGACCGTGCCGGCTTCGGCCAGCGCGGCCAGGGCGGCGGCATCGGTCTCGGACAGGTCCTCGCGGACCGGGACGGGCACCCCGCCCGCGTACTGGACGGCGAGGAAACCGACGGCGTACCGCTCCCAGCGCGTGTTGGAGAACCGCAGCACCACCCTGTCGCGCGGTCCGATCCCGGCGGCGGCAAGACCGACGGCAGCGCGCAGCGCCTCCTCGCGCCAACGGCGGTAGCTGAGCTCCCCGCCGCCGACGACCTGGAGCGCCGTGTGGTCCGGGTGTTCGGTGGCCCGCGCGTCGAGGAGCTCCGGGACGGTCGTCGCGGCGGGCGGTGCGGTGGTGGCGATGGCGTTCTCCGGTGCGAGTAGGTGGGAGGTCGGCTGTCATGCCGTCGAGTACGGGAGCGTCTGCTGGTGGACCGGGGTGCGGGGGAGGCGGGAGCGGGCCGCGACGGACGGGCCGGGTCGGACGATCCGACGCGGCCCGTCTGCCGTCCGCCTGTCATGTCCTTCACTCCGCCGGAGCCGTACCGGGATCCGGACGCGGAGTCAGCCCAGCCGGTCGGCGGCCTCCTCCTCGCTGAGGGCCTCGATCTCGGCGATCAGCAGTGCCTCGACCCGGGCCGCCAGGGCGGCCGGCGTGGGGGACTCGAACACGTCGCGGATCGAGATGTCGAGGCCGACGTCGGCCCGGATGCGGGCGGCGACCCTCGTGACCAGGAGTGAGTCCCCGCCGAGGGCGAGGAAGTCGTCCAGTACGCCGACCTTCGGTACGCCGAGCACCTCCTGCCAGAGGTCGACGACCAGGGCCTCGGCCTCGGTGCGGGGCGCCAGATACGCCTCGGCCGTGCCCGCCGGCTCCGCGTCGGGCAGAGCCGCGGTGTCGAGCTTGCCGTTGGCGGTGAGCGGGAGGGTGTCGAGCAGCACCACGGCGTCCGGCACCATGAAGGCCGGCAGCCGCAGCGCCATGTGCTCGCGCAGTTCGCCCGCCCGCGGAGCGGCTGCGGACGGCTGCCCGGCGGTCGGCCGCAGGACGGCGTAGGCGATCAGCCTGCGGCCGTCGCGGACCAGCACGGCGGCACGGCCGACAGCCGGGTGGGCGGTGAGGGCGGCCTCGATCTCGGCGGGCTCGATCCGGTATCCGCGGATCTTCACCTGGTCGTCGGCGCGGCCGAGGAAGTCCAGCTGCCCGTCGGTGCGCCACCGGACGCGGTCGCCCGTACGGTACATCCGGCCGTCCGCGGCGTCGGCGAACGGATCCGGGAGGAAAGCCTCCGCCGTCAGCTCGGGCCGGGCCAGGTAGCCACGCGCGAGGCCGTCGCCGCCGATGTACAGCTCGCCCTCGGATCCGGCGGGCAGCAGACCGCCGCGTTCGTCCAGGACGTAGAGCCGCACTCCCGGCAGCGGACGGCCGAGCGGCGGGCGCTGCTCGGCCGCCGGCCCGCTGACGGGGCGGCCGCCGAGATCGCCCGCGGTGACGATGACGGTGGCCTCGGTCGGGCCGTACGTGTTGACCAGCCGGACGGTGTCGCCGTGCCGCTCCCGCCACTGGGCGAGGGTGCCGGCACGCGCCTCGGAACCGCCGAGGACCACCAGGCGCAGCGCCGGCGGCCACGGGGCCCGGTCGCCGAGCGAGACCAGTTCCTGCCAGTACGCGGTGGGCAGGTCGAGTACGGTGACGGACCGTCCGGCCTCGCTGTGCAGCAGGTCGGGGAGCGTCCGGCCGCCGCCGGGCAGCAGGACGACGCAGGCGCCCGCGGTGAGGGCGGGCCAGATCTCCTCGGCGTGGGTGTCGAAGCCGATGGAGGCGAACTGGACGATCCGGTCGCCCGGTTGGAGCCGGTAGCCGTCCGGTCCTGCCATCCACCGGACGCGCTCGGCGAGAGCGGCGTGCTCGACGGCGACGCCCTTGGGGGTGCCCGTGGAGCCCGAGGTGTAGAGGACGTACGCGAGGCCGCCGGGGTCGGTCCCGGGCAGCGCGGCCTGTGCGGGGCCTGTGCTCCCGGTCTCGACGCCAATGGCTTCCACCCGTCCGGCGGCGGCGTCCGGATCGCCGACGGCCGACACCGGGACCCCCAGCTCCGGGACCCCGAGCTCCGGGACCTCCAGCACCGGGACCCCCAGCACCGGGACCCCCAGCTCCGGACGCTCGCCTCCGGTGAGCAGCAGGGCGGCGTCCGCCTCGCCGAGCATCAGCCGCTGGCGCTCGGCCGGGTGGGCGGGGTCGAGCGGCAGGTAGCCGGCACCGGCCTTCCAGATCGCCAGGAGGGCGGTGACCAGTGCGAAGGAGGGCTCGATCCGGACGCCCACCGCACGGCCGGCCACCGGACCCAGCCGCCTGGCCAACTCGTCCGAAGCCCGGTCGAGTTCGGCGTACGTGCGGACGCTTCCCGCGCACTCGAGAGCGGGAGCGTCGGGGCGGGCTGCGACCTGGTCGGCGAAACCGCGCAGGATCGGGCGGGCGTCCTCGGCGACGGCGGGTCCGGCGCCGAGGGCGAGCAGCGCGGCGCGCTCCTCACCGGGCAGCAGCCAGTCACCGTGCAGCGGGACCTCCACGTCCACGACGGCCCGGGCGAGCAGATCGCGCACCCGGCGCGCCAGGGCCTCGACCGTGGCGCGCTCGAAGAGCTCCCGGTCGAAGCAGAACGAGAGCGTCATCCCGCCGTCCGGGGTGCGCCAACTGTCCAGCAGCAGATCGGTCTTGGACCGGTCGAAGCCGGAGTCCATGCTCGCTGTCCGGACCCCTGCGGGCAGCGCGGTCCGCTCGTCGGCACCGGCCAGCTGGTACTGGCTCTGGTGGACGAACACCGCCTGGTAGAGAGGGCCGACGCCCGGCAGCACGGGCAGCCCCAGTTCGGCGGCCACCCGCTCGACCGGGACGTCCTGATGGGTCAGCGCGGCCATCGTGGCGGAGCGCACCCGGCGCAGCACGGTGCGGAAGTTGGGCTCGCCGGTGAGGTCCGCGCGGATCACCCCGGTGCGCGAGAAGTAGCCGAGCAGCGCTTCGTGGGCGGTCTCGTTGCGGCCGGCCAGCGGGGTGCCGACGGCGAAGTCGTAGCTGCCGCTCCAGCGGGCCAGTACGCACTGGTAGGCGGCGAGCAGCACCATGAACGGGGTGCAGCGCTCCTCGCGGGCCAGGGCGTCGAGTCCGGCGACGAGGTCGGGACCGAGGGCGAGGTCGGCGAAGCCGGCCGGGTGGGCGGGCTCGGCGGGCCTGGGACGGTCCAGTGGCATCCGCAGCGCGCTGACGCCGGCCAGTCGTCCGCTCCAGTACCGGAACGCCTCCTCGGCCGCACCACCGTCCAGCCTGGTCCGCTCGGCGAGCGCGAAGTCGCCGAACTGAAGCGCTAGGTCGGGCAGTTCGACTGCTCCCTCGCCGATCTCCTCGCGGTACAGCGCGAGCAGTTCGCGCCAGAGCACGGTGAACGACCAGCCGTCGGACACGATGTGGTGGACCACCACGCTCAGGGCGTGCTCGTGCTCACCGGCGCTGACCAGGACGGCCCGTAGCGGCGGGCGCGCACCCAGGTCGAAGGGGGCGTTGACGAAGGGGGCGCAGGCCGCGGTGAAGGACTCCTCCGCGGCGTCCGCTATCGGGACCAGGGTGAGTTCGATGTCCCGTACGGGCTCCACGAGTTGGACGGGCTGCTCGCCGTCCATGGCGAACCGGGTGCGCAGCACCCCGTGCCGAGCGGTGAGCCGGGTGAGCGCCGTGCCGAGCGCCCGCGGGTCGATCGGGCCGCTCCAGCGCCGGTTGAGGTACATGTTGAACCCGGCGTCCTCCGGGTTCAGCTGCTGGAGCAGCCAGAGGCGGCGCTGCTCATCGGTCAGCGGATGACGGGCGATCGGGGTCGGGGAGGTCATGCGTTCCTCTCGCTCTTCGCGCGGGCCTTGAGGGTCTCCAGGCCGATCAGATCGTCGGGCTCGGCGTCCGGGACGTCCCTGTCGAACCCGGCCAGGACGGGAATGCAGAAGCTGATCAGGACCAGCGCGGCCATGGCGAGGCCGAACACCAGGTAGAGCAGGCCGATGCCGCGCCCCTCGCCGGTGCCGATCAGGGCGCCGACGCTGGAGGCCAGCGCGCCGCCCTCGTCCATCAGGGGCTGGAGCAGCTCGGGGCCCGCCGGGGCGACCAGGGCGAAGCCGATCGGGAGGGTGGACCAGGCGACCATGGTGTTCACCGCGATCACCCGGCCGTGGAAGCGCATCGGCACCTTGGTCTGGACGACCGTCGCGTAGATGCCGTTGAGCAGCGCCAGCCCGTACGTCATGCCGAACGCACCGGCGGCGACCACGGCAACCGAGGGCCGCAGGCCGGTGACGACGCACGCGGCGGCGAGGCCCAGGGTGGCGACCAGGACGCCACGCAGGCGCATCCGGCGCGGGCCTCCCCAGACCAGCAGGGTGAGGCCGCCGAGTACGGCGCCCAGGCCGGCCGCGGTGGAGACCCAGCCCGCCGCGGCGGTGGTGGAGAAGGAGAGCACCAGCGGGGTGACGAGCAGGAAGAGCGGGGAGAGGAAGACGTTCAGCGCCGCGAACCAGAACAGCATGGCCCTGAAGTGGCGGCTTCCGAGTGCCCGTTGGAAGCCCGCCCGGATCTCGGCGCCGACGCTCTCGCGGCGGACGGCGGCCATCGCGTCGGGGAAGCGCACCGCCAGGGTGACGCCGGTGGCGACCAGGTAGCTGACGACGTCGAAGACCAGGATGCCGCCGAGACCGATCACGTGCAGGATGCCGACCGCGATCAGCGGGACGAGGAACTGGGCCAGGCCGAAGGCCATCTGGACCACACCGTTGGCGCGGCCGAGGAAGCGCTTGGGCACCAGCTGCGGCACCGCCGAACCCCAGGCGACGCGCTGGAAGGCGAGCGCGGCGGAGAGCAGGGAGATCATCACGTAGCAGTGCCAGATCTCCAGCGAGTCGCTGAAGTACAGCACCAGAAGGGCCGCCTGAGTCAGGCCGGCCGCGACGTCGCCCCACAGCATCACGCGGCGGCGGTCGCCGCGGTCGACGACGGCGCCGGCCAGCGGGGCGACCACGATGCCGGGCACCAGGCCGAAGGCGGCGAGCAGGCCGAGCTGGAGCAGCGAGCCGGTCTGCAGATAGATCCAGATCGGCAGGGCGAACTCGGTGAGCGCCGAGCCGATCATCGAGAGCTGCTGGCCGGTGGCGACGGCCAGGAAGCGGCCCATCGTCGGGCGGACGGGGCGGCGCTTGCGGGCCGTGGGGGCCGTCTCCGGAGCCCCTGACTCCTCCGGTCCCGCCGGCTGCCCGGGTTCCGACCCGACGCCCGGCCCCGGTTCCGGCTCCGTCCCGGTGGCGTCGCGGGACACACCGGCCAGCCACCAGGTGGCATCGTCGGTGCGCTCGTGGCGCGCCTCCTCGCCGGCGGCGATCGAGCGGTGCACCCCGGTCACGATGCCGGCCAGCTCCTCGGCGCGGTACTTGAGGAAGAAGTGCCCGGCCTCGTCCAGGACGACCACCGCGGCGGTCCCGGTGATCCGGTGCCACTCGCGGAACCGCTCCTCGTAGAACTCGGTCGCCGGATCGCGGTCGCCGCAGACGGCGATCACCGGCGCCGTGAGGGTGCCGCCCTCGCTCTCGTACAGCTCGCCGAAGTAGCGCTCGGCGCCGATGGTGCCGACCCGGCGGTTGCGCACGATCAGCCGCAGCTGGTCCTCGTCGACCTCGTCCACGTCCAGGCCCGCCGCGGCCAGGGCGTTGATCATGCCCTGGTCGCTGCGGAGACGGGCGGTCAGCTCGGCGAAGCGCTCGGCGAGGGCCGCGCCGCGGCCCTTCGGGCGGGCGAACGGGAAGATGCCTCCGAGGTGGACGGCGTCGATCTCCCGGCCGGCCGCCTCCACCAGGCGGGCGATCTCCACGGTCAGCCGGACGCCGACGCCGCAGTGCCCGTACAGCACCAGGGGTCCGGCGACGTTCGCGACGATCTCCTCGGCGCAGAGCCGGGCGACCTCGTCGATGTTCATCGCCTCCTCGCCCAGCTCGTGGCCGGGGACGGCGATGGAGTGCAGGGCCCAGTCCGCCGGCAGGGCGTCGGCGAGCGGCTTGTAGATCAGTGCGCTGCCGCCGCCGTAGGGGGCGCAGACCACACTGGCCGCCACCTCGCGGCGCTCGGGGGTGAGCAGGTGCAGCAGCCGGCGCGGGCCGCGGTCGCCCTCGGGGGTGGCCACCAGTTCGGCGAGCCGGCGGACCGTCGGGTGCTTGAAGAGGTCCATCACGCCGACCGGGGTGGCCAGGTCGGGGAAGGCCCGACGCATCTGGGCGACCACCTGAGTGGCGAGCAGGGAGTGGCCCCCGAGTTCGAAGAAGTCGTCCAGCGCGCCGACGCGGGGGAGCTCCAGGAGGTCCGCCCACATGGCGGCGATCACCTGCTCGGTCTCGCCCTCGGGGTCGACGTGGGCGCCTGCGGCCGGGCCGTCCGCGGGCGCGGGCAGTGCCTTCCGGTCGACCTTGCCGTGGGCGAGCAGCGGCAGCCGCTCCAGGACCACGTAGCGGGCCGGGACCATGTAGTCGGGCAGGACCTCGCCCAGGGTGGCGCGCAGTTCTGCGGCGGTCGGCGGTTCGCCGCCGGCGGGGCGCTCCAGGTAGGCGACGAGGTTCTGCTTGACGCCCTCGCCCCGGGCGAGGACCACCGCCTGGGTGATGCCGGGCAGGGCGGTCAGCGCTGCCTCGATCTCACCGGGCTCGACCCGGTAGCCGCGGACCTTGATCTGGTCGTCGCCGCGGCCGAGGTAGTCCAGGGTCCCGTCGGTCCGCCAGCGCGCCAGGTCGCCGGTGCGGTACATCCGCGGGCCGCCGTTCCCCGGGACGTCCCGGTCGGTGTCGACCGGGACAGCCGGCACGGCTGAGGAAGGGCCCGCGCCGGCCGGGTCGACGAACGGGTCGACGAACGGGTCGACGAACGGGTCGACGAACGGGTCGGCGAACGGGTCGACGAACGGGTCGGCGGCCGGGTCGGCGTACGGGTCGGGCAGGAACCGCTCGCCGGTCAGGTCCGGGCGCCCGAGGTAGCCGCGGGCCAGCCGGTCCCCGCCCACGTACAACTCGCCGGTGACACCCGGCGGAACGGGGTTGCGGGCCTCGTCCAGCACGTAGCAGCGCCCGCCGGCCAGCGGGCTGCCGATCGGGGTGTTGCCCGGCACGTCCAGGCCGGCGTCGGCGGTGACCTCGTGGACGGTGATCCCCACCGTCGCCTCGGTCGGCCCGTAGTGGTTGAACACGGCGCACCGGCCGAGCGCGGCGATGCCCGCCGCCCAGGACCAGCTGCTGGCCTCGCCGCCGAGGACCAGAGTACGGCGCGGCAGCAGCTGCTCAAGCGGTGCGTCGGCGGTCAGCGCGGCCAGGTGGGAGGGCGTCATCTTCAGGTGGTCGATGCCGGCCCGCGCGATCTCCGCGGCCAGTTCCACCCCCGCGATCCGGCGCGGCAGGAGGTGGACCCGCCCGCCGGTCGTGAGCGCCAGGTAGAGCATCGTCATGCTGAAGTCGAAGGAGAGCGACTGCAGCAGCCCGAAGGAGGCCCCGGGCTCGATCCGCAGCCGCTCGCGCGCGCCCGCGAGGTAGTTGAGGATCTGGCGGTGCTGCACGGCGACGCCCTTGGGCGTGCCGGTGGAGCCCGACGTGTAGATCACGTACGCGAGGTGGTCGGCGCCGGAGACCTCCTCCAGGGGCGCCCCGTCCCCGTCCGCCGCGTCCCGCTCCGTCGCTTCCGTACCGTCGTCGGTCAGCAGGTCGACCGCCGGGTGGTCGCCGAACCGCTGCCGCAGCACGGTGTCGGTGATCAGGACCTTGGCTCCGGCGTCGGCGACCAGGTGGGCGAGCCGGGCGGGGGGCTGTTCCGGGTCGAGCGGCAGGTAGCCGCCGCCGGCCTTGAGTACGGCGACCAGGGCGACCGCCAGCTCGGCGGACTGCTCCAGGCAGACGGCCACCCGGTCGTCCGCACCCACGCCCAGCGCCCGGAGGCGCCGGGCCATGGCGTCGGCGCGGCGATCGAGGTCGCCGTAGGTCAGCGTGCGGTCCTCGAAGACCAGCGCCGGGGCCTCGGGCGTCCGGGCCGCCGCCTCGGCCAGCGCCCGGGTGAGCGTGGCGGGACCGCCGTCCGGCAGCGCGGGACCGGCGGCCCAGGTCTCCAGTACGGCCGTCCGCTCGGCCGCGCTCAGCAGCGGCAGCCGGTCGACCGGCAGTGCCGGGTCGGCGACGCCGGCCGCGGTGAGCAGCTCGAACCGCTCGGCGAAGCGCTCGACGGTCGCGGCGTCGAAGAGGTCGGTGCGGTACGTGAACAGACCGTAGAGGCCGCCGTCCGGCTCCTCGCGCATGTAGAGGGCGAGGTCGGCGTGGGTGGTGGTGGCTTCGTAGCCGAAGCCCTCGGTGTCCAGGCCCGCGGTGGGCGTGGTGGCGCGGTCGCCGTAGTTCTGGAAGGCGAAGGTGGTCTGGAAGACGGCGGCGCGGCTGACGTCGCGTTCCACCGCGAGATCGTTGACCATCTGCTCGAAGGGGACCTCCTGGTGCGCGTACGCGTCGAGCGTGGTCTCGCGGACCCGGCTGATCAGCCGGCCGAAGTCGAGGTCGGCGGAGAGCCGGGCGCGGATCGGCAGCATGTTGACGAACGCGCCGACGACGCCTTCGAGTTCCTGGTGGAGACGGCCGGCGACGGCGGAGCCGACGGCGAAGTCGCGCTGGCCGGCGTGCCGGCCCAGGAGGGCCTGGAACGCGGCCATCAGCACCATGTACGTGGAGGCGCCGTGGGCCCGTGCCACCTCGCCGATCCGGCCGGAGAGTTCGGAGCCCCAGCGGAACTCGGTCGCGGCCCCGTCGAAGGTGAACAGGGGCGGGCGGGGCCGGTCGGAGGGCAGCTCCAGGGCCGGGACTCCGTCGAGTTCGGTGCGCCAGTGTTCACGCGAGGCGGCGAGCTGCCCGTTCTCCAGACGGTCCCGCTGCCAGGCGGCGTAGTCTCCGAACTGGACGGCGAGGGCCGGCAGTTCGCCGGGGGCGCCGTGGGCGTGGTGGGCGTAGAGCAGGTCGAACTCGCGGTTGAGGAGGTCGATCGACCAGCCGTCGCAGATGATGTGGTGCATCACCAGGGCGAGGACGTGGTCGTCCTCGGCGATCCGGACCACCAGGGCGCGCAGCAGCGGGCCGGTCTCCAGGTCGAAGGGTTCGGCGATCAGCGCGCCGAGTTCGGCGGTGGCGCGCGCCTCCGGGTCCGGGTCCGTGCCGGCGTCCAGGTGCCGGGCCGCGAACAGCGCGGGCTCGGTGATCCGGACCTCGGCGGTGCCGGCCTCGGTGGTCCGGAAGGTCATCCGCAGGCTCTCGTGCCGGGCCACCAGGTCGGTCAGGGCGGCGTCCAGCGCGGCGCGGTCGAGGGGCCCTCGGAGCCGGCGGGCCGGAGCGAGCGTGTAGGCGGTGGAGCCGGGAGCGAACTGGTCCATGAACCAGAGCCGTTCCTGGCCGCTGGAGAGCGGCGGTGCGGTGTCCGCCGGGCGGGGGTCCACCACCCGGGCGGGGGCTGCGGCGCCCCGCAGCCGCTGGCTGAGCAGGGCACGCTTGGCTGCGGACCAGCCGGCGGGCAGGTCCTGGGTATCCGTCATCGGGTTCCTGTTCGGACGTTCGGCGGGGGAATCAGGGGGTGCGGACGCGACGGGGCCGGGCACGGCCGAAGGGCTACGGGGGGCGTCGGCGGCCGACGACGACGCGGCGAGGTGTCAAACCCCGCGAGTCCGGCCTCGAGGTGTCAGACCCCGCGAGTCCGGCCTGATCGGCGAGACACCCCGTGGCGGCTGTGCCCGGCAGAGCGGGCGAAGGGGCGGCCTACTGGCGGTCGCGGACGGCGGCGGCGATGCCGGCCGGGGTCGGGACGTCGAAGAAGATGTCGAAGTCCACTTCCACGCCGAGCGCGTCGCGGATCCGAGCGGCGATCTGAACCACCGTCAGTGAATGCCCGCCGAGGTCGAACAGGTCGTCCTCGGGGCCGACATCAGGCAGGTTCAGCACCTCGGCCCAGATCCGGCGGACCGTCGCGGTCGTCTCGTCGCCGGTATCGGCATCGGCATGGGTGCCGGGTTCGGCAGGGGTATCGGCGGCCTGTGGCGCCGGAGCCTCGCGTGGCGGTACCGGCAGGGCCCGCCGGTCCAGCTTGCCGTTCGGGGTGAGCGGCAGACGCTCCATGGTGAGCCAGCGTTGCGGCGCCATCGCGGCCGGCAGCGTGCGCATCAGGTGGTCGCGCAGCTCGGCGGGGGCGGGCGATGAGCCGCCGGCGGCCGGGACCAGATAGCCGGCCAGGAACGGCTCACCGTCCTCCTCGGTGCGGACGGCGACGGCGGCCTGGGCGAGGGCAGGGTGCTCAAGGAGGGCGGACTCGATCTCGCCGAGTTCGATCCGGTGGCCGCGGATCTTGACCTGGTCGTCGATCCGGCCGAGGAAGTCGAGTTCGCCGTCGGGCGTCCACACGGCCTGGTCTCCGGTGCGGTAGAGCCGGGTGTCGGGCGGGCCGAACGGGTTCGGTACGAAGCGCTCGGCGGTGAGTTCGGGGCGGTCGAGGTAGCCGTGGGCGACGCCGTCCCCGCCGATCAGCAGCTCTCCGGGGATGCCGAGAGGGGTGGGACGCAGCTGCTCGTCGACGACATAGACCTGGGTGTTGGCGATGGGGCGGCCGATCCGTACCCGCGCGGGCTCGGCGGGGAGCTCGGCGCAGGTGGACCAGATGGTGGTCTCCGTGGGCCCGTACACATTGAACAGCCGGGCGGTGCGCGCGCGCAGTTCGCGGGCGAGCGGGAGCGGAAGCGCCTCGCCGCCGGCCAGGCCCGTGACAGTGGTGAGCGCGTCGACGCCGGTCCCCGCCGTGAGCATGACCCGCCATCCGGACGGAGTGGCCTGGACGTGGGTGACGCCCTCGGTGCCGATCAGCGCGAGCAGTCCGGGGCCGTCGACGGCGAGGCCGTCCGGGGCCAGGACCAGACGGCCACCGGTGATCAGCGGCAGGTAGAGCTCCAGAGCGGAGATGTCGAACGAGAGCGAGGTCAGGCCGAGCCAGGCGTGCCGAGGGCCGGAGTCGAGCCGGTCGGCGAAGGAGGTGAGCAGGTTGACCAACGCCCGGTGGCCGACCTCGACGCCCTTGGGGCGGCCCGTGGAGCCGGAGGTGTAGAGGACGTACGCGACGTCGTCCGGACCGGGGGCGACGTCGGGCGCGGTGTCGGGGGCAGCCTCGGGCGCGGCCTCGGCCGGGTCCTGCGGCGCCGACGGCGCGGGGAGCCGCAGGACCGCGGGGGCGGCATCGGCGACCAGGGGGGAGGGCTCGCGGTCGGCGAGCACCAGAACGGCGCCGGAGTCGCGCAGGACGAGGGCGAGGCGCTCGGCCGGATAGCCGGGGTCCAGCGGCAGGTAGGCCGCGCCGGTGGCGAGGGTGGCGAGCAGCGCGGCGGGCAGGTCGGCGGTGCGATCCAGGTGGAGGGCGACGAGGTCGCCGGGCCGGACGCCGCCGGCCCGCAGTACTGCGGCCAACTGCTCGGCACGGACGAGCAGTTCGCGGTAGGTGAGGTGGCGACCGGTCGCGCTGACCGCGATCGCGTCGGGGGTGGCGGCGGCCTGGGCGCGCACCAGGTCGAGCACGGTCCGGTCGGCCGGATAGGGCCGGTCGGTGGCGTTCGGTGCGGTGGTGACGGCCCGGAGTTCGGCGGCGTCCAGGAGCGGCAGGTCCAGCAGCCGGGCGCCGGGTGTGGCGACCGCGCCGGCGAGCAGGGTGCTGTAGTGCCCGGCGATCCGGCGGGCGGCGTCCGGGTCGAGCACGGCCGGGTCGTATTGGAGGCTGAAGTCGATGCCGCCGCCCGGGTTGCCCGTGGTGCCGGGGGAGTCGGGGGCCTCGACGATCTGGAGGTGGAGGGTGTTGCGGGCGGTCCGGTTGTACACGGCCCAGGCGATCCGGGCGCCGGTGCCCGCGAAGTCCGGGTCGGGGCCGCGCCGGCGGTAGCCGAGCGAGACCGCGGTCAGGCCGACGCGGGGGCTCAGCCCGGTGACCGCGCTGCCGAAGGGCACGCTGCGGTACGGGTAGCCGGCCCGCAGCTCGGCCCGGACGGCGGCGGCGAAGTCGGTGAAGGTCTGCGACGCATCGGCCGCGGGCGCGTGGACGGGCAGCTCATTGACGAACAGCCCTATTTCCTCGCCCAGTTCGGGCGTCCGCGTGGAGAGCGGTACGGACACCGGCACCGCTTCGCCGCCGTAGCGGCGCAGCAGCCCGTGCATGGCCGCCAGCAGGAACTCGAAGACGGTGGTGCCTCCGAGGGCTGCCGCGGCGGCCAACTCGCCTGCCTCGACGCCGTCGAGGCGCCACTCGACCGACTCGCCTGCACCGGCGACGGTCGGCGTGCGCGGCGCGCCGGGCAGCACCGGTTCGGTGGCGGCGGCCCAGCGCGGCCCGTACCATTCGGCAGCCCGCCGTACGGTGTCCGGTTCGGCTCTCGGCGCGACCGGCGCGTCCGCCGCGTCCGCCGCGTCCTGCGGGGTGGTCACGGGCAGGGGCGCCGAGCCGTAGGCGGCCGCGAGCTGCCGTACCAGGACGTCCTTGGAGTTGCCGTCGAAGACCGAGTGGTGGGCGGTGACCAGCAGCTCGGCGCTCCCGTCCGCCCGCCGGTGCAGGGTGAAGCGGCTGAGCGGTCCGGTCTCCAGGGGGAACGGACGAGCGGCCTCCTCCTCCAGCCGCCGCTCCAGGTCGGCCTCGTCCACGGGCGCTTCGAGCTGCACCAGTTCGGGCCGCTGCGCCGCGGGTTCCTGCCAGACCTGGCCGTCACGCTCCACCAGGCGAGCGGCAAGGGCCGGATGGCGCCTGGTCACGGCGGCCACCGCGTGGCTCAGCGCCGCTGTGTCGACCCGGTCGAAGGAGATCCGCACCGGCATGTGGAACGCCTCGCGGGCCAGGCCGAGTCGATCGGTCAGCCAGACCCCTTGCTGAGCCGGGGTGGCCGGAACGCGGTCGGCCAGGGAGAGGACTTCGGACATCGGCGGCTCACTTAGGACGTCGGAGCGGAGTGGTGGAGCAGCACGGGTGAACGTGCGGAGGCGGCGCGGGGACCGGGCTGCCGCACGTCGGCGCTTCGGGCGCCAACAGCTGTCTGCGGTAGCCGGGTTCGACAACGGCACCGGCCGCCGTGTGACGTCGGTCCACCCCCCGGGGACCGGCCGACGGCCGTGTGCGGTCAGGACGGCCGGACTTTCAGGTTGCCCCGGGGCGTCTGGTGTTTCCGCCCCACCCGATGAAAGTCATTGGTCCAGACCTGTCGAGAGATTCGCACAACGCCAAAGCACCGTCAAGAGCCGTCCACTGCCCGGAATCGACCTCCATGTCCGCGCCGAGGTCTACCGACTTGCCCCCAAACATCCTGTGTATGATGCGCCCCTGACAGTGCGTCAATTCCCGGACGTCCACGGCTGAATCGGGCCGCCGCCGGGCCGGGAGTACTGGAGGGGAGAGCCCCGCTTTGCGGACGCAGAGCGCCTGGAGTTCGCACCGTGACCGGGGGCGGGCACCAGGAGGATCCGGGGGCCCGCACCCGTGCGCCGAACACCGCAACGCGTGAGGCTGAAGGGGTCGTCATCGACTCGCACTTGGGGTAACTCGTGGACATCTCCACCTCGACATCGTCGCGCAGCGGAACCCGGCACCTTCGCGGTCGCCGGGCGCAAGTGGCCGCCGTCTGCTGCGTCCTGCTGCTGGGCGCACCCGCCGTCGCCACCGCCGCCGCTCCGCCCGCCGCGGATGCCCGGGTCCAGCAGCATGAGCAGCGTGGCCGAGGCACGCTGGTGTCCGCCGAGAAGCTGTACACGCTCGCGACCCCGCAGGCCGTGTCCACCGAGCTGGGCGCCGCCGGCTTCGACGACGACACCGTCCGGCACGGCGTGGTCGCGTACCGGCTGATCTACCGGACCGTGGACGCGTATGGACAACCCACCACCGCGAGCGGGCTGTTCGTGCTGCCGCTCACGAGCGAGGGGCGGCTGCGGACGGTCTCCTTCGCGCACGGCACCGGCAGCCACAAGGACGATTCCCCGTCCATGCAGCGTGCCAGGTTCGTGTCCGCGCCGGTGATCGCGCACGCGGCGGCCGGTGCCGCGGCCGTCGCGCCCGACTACCTGGGGATGGGCAAGGGGCCGGGCTTGCACCCCTGGATGGACATCGACTCCGAGACCACGGCGTCCCTCGACATGCTGCGGGCGGCCCGCGCCTTCGCGCCCCGGACCGGACACGTGCTGGAGCGCGAGGTCATGGTCACCGGCTTCTCGCAGGGCGCCTCGGCGGCGTTGGGTCTCGGCCGTGCTCTGCAGGCAGGTGAGGACCGCTGGTTCGGATTGGGCGCGCTGGCACCGGTCAGCGGCGCGTACGACTTCGGCGGCGCGGAGTTGCCCGCGCTGCTCGCGGGCCGGCTGGAGCCCAAGTCCAGTGTGCTGTACGCGGCGTACACCCTCGTCGCGTTCAACCGGCTCCACCACCTCTACGACAGTCCCGGCGAGGTCTTCCGGGCCCCCTACGACAGCACCGTCGAGGCGCTCTTCGACGGCGCCCACACGGGGGAGCAGCTGATGCGGGGCACCCCGGGGGCGCTGGACGAGCTGCTGACCGAGCACGGCCGCACGTTGCTGGCGCAACCGACGGGGCCGCTGGCGGAGGCGCTGCGCGCGACCGACGCCGTATGCACCGACTGGACCCCTCGCGCCCCGGTGCGGCTCTACATGGCGAGGGGAGACGAGCAGGCCGTCACCGACAACACCGAGCACTGCCGGACGGCTCTGCTCAGGAACGGCGTGGACGTCCCGGTCGTCGATCTGGGCGACGTCGACTACCACGGATCCCGTCACCTGGGGTCCAACGTGGCAGCCACGTCGTCGATCGTGCGCTGGTTCGGTGAGCTCCGCCGGCGCTGACGGGAACGCCCCGGTTCCGCGTCCTCCGATCCCCCTGTCAGGGTCGGGGCGCCCGGGCGCCGGCGCCCCGTGGCTCATGGCGATACGGAGAGATCTCTGCCTCAGGTCGTACCGCATCGAGACTTCAGGCAGACGCGCGCAGGGTGCCGCGGCGGCCACGGTAGGCGCATGACGAGCGAGAGTAAGACGAGCGAGAGCATGACGAGCGAGGGCAAGACGACATCTGTGGCCGTGTCCAGGTCCTTACCGCCGGCCGTGAGTGCCGTAGGCGCCGCCGCCACTCTCGCGGCCTGCGCCGTCCAGCCGTACCTGCCCGGCGGACGGGACTACATCAGTTCCCTGGGCATCGTCCCGGACTGGGCGCCCTGGGCCGCCGGCGTACTGGGACTGGGCGCGGCGCTCGCCATCTCGCGTGGGGTGGGGCGGCGGTCGGTCATGGCCGTGGGCTGGATCGCGTCCGCGCTGCTGCTGTGGGCCGCGGTCGGAGTCGTCTTCGACGGCTTTCGCGCCTTCTTCTGGGTCACCGGCATCCCTGCCGGCGACTTCGCACAGGTCGACTGGCCCGGTTTCCTGACACGAGCGGTGGCGTTCGTCGCGGCCGTCGCGCTGGCGAGGACCGTACTGGCGTACCAACGAGCGACGGGGGCCGGCTGTGCCAGGTGCGGCCGCACGGCCGGCGGGGAGGTGTGGCAGCCGGCCTGGCCGGGATACGCGGCCTGCGCGCTGGCGTGCGTGTATCCGGCGGTGAAGTTCTCCTGGTGGCTGGGCGGTGGGTTCGGCCGCCCCGCGGACTTCGAGGAGACCGGCGCCCCGGTCATGTCGGCGCTGCTGCTGGCCGGGAGTGTGCTGCTCGCCCTGGCGTTGGTACGGCCGTGGGGCCGCGGGCTCCCGCGATGGATGCCGCTGCTCGCTGGATGGAGCCTGGCCTCCGTGCACATCTTGCAGGGTCTGATCCCGGTCTTCGCCGGCGTCAACCGTCTGCTCGGCGGACCCGAGCTACCGTTCGGGTCCGCCGATGACAACTTCCTTGTCATCACAGCGGTGTACGGCAGCTGGTCGTTGTTCGGTCTGTCGCTCGCCGGGGCCGTTCTCTCGTACGGGCGCCGCACCAGGAGGGAGTGCGCACAGTGCGGGTACTGATACCGCGTCCCGCGCCGAGGGACATCCTGCTCGCGGCCGTCGTCGCGGTGCCGGTCGGCGCGTGGTCTCTGACACTGCTGTGGCTGGCGGTACCGAGGAACCGACTGCTGCCGTTCGCGGTCGCGGTACTCGTCGGACATGCCGCCCTGGCCTGGCGGCGCGTCGCGCCGACGCTGTCGTTCGCCGTGGTCACCGCGGCGGGAACCGCGCAACTCGCCGGAGCCGGAGGGCTGCCACTACTGCCCTCGCTGCTGGTGTTCCCGATCGCGCTGTACGCGTACACGGCCCACGGCGGAGACCGGTCCCGGCTCGTCGCCCTGACCGTCGGCGCGACGGCAGCTGTCACGGCCGCGGTCTGGTCCGCCGCCGGAGGCCCCGGACGCATGCCCGTACCGGTGGCGTACTTGGCCGGCCTGCTCCTGGCCGTGGTAGCGGTCGCGGTCAGCCTCGGCGCGTACCGCCGTATGCAACTGGCCTATATGGGGGAACTGTTGGCCCGCGCCGCACGCGCCGAGGCCGACCGCGAGGAACGGGCCCGCAGCGCCGTGGCGAGTGAACGGGCGCGTGTTTCCAGGGAGATGCACGACGTCATCGCCCACTCCCTGTCGGTGATCGTCAGCCAGGCGCAGGGAGGCCGCTATGCGGCGCGCACCAGGCCCGAGCGCGCCGCCGAGGTGCTCGGCCGGATCGAGGAGACCGGGCGGCAGGCGCTGACCGACATGCGAGGACTGCTCGGGGTACTGCGCGCCGGTGCTCCCGAGGTCACCGAGGCCTGGGATCCGCAACCCGGGCCGGCGGAACTGCCGGTGCTGCTGGACCGGGTCAGGGCAGCGGGGCTGACCGTGGATCACCTGGTCGTCGGGGAGCCGTACCCGATGAGCGCGGCGGCCGGGCTGGTCGTGCACCGCCTGGTTCAGGAGGCTCTCACGAACACCCTGAAGCATGCGGGCCGCGGAGCCCGGGCCCGGATACGGTTCGACTGGTCGGGCGGGGCGCTCGTGGTCGAGGTGAGCGACGACGGGCGCGGGCCCGGTGTGAGCGACGGGGCGGGGCAGGGGCTGATCGGGATGCGCGAGCGGATGGCGGTGGTCGGTGGCACGGTGCACACCGGTCCGGCGGGCGAGGACGGCCGCGGCTATCTGGTCCGGGCACGGCTGCCACGGACAACGGGAGGAGAGACGCGATGACGATCCGGGTGGTCTTCGTGGACGACCAGGTGATGGTGCGGGACGGCTTCGTCATGGTCGTCGAGTCGCAGGAGGACATGGAAGTCGTCGGCGAGGCCGGTGACGGCGCCGAGGCGCTGGAACTGCTCGCCCGCCGCCGTGCTGATGGACGTACGCATGCCGCGACTCGACGGGGTGGAGGCGACCCGACGGCTGCTGGCCCGCCCCGACGCGCCGAAGGTGATCGTCCTGACCACCTTCGACCTCGACGAGCACGCCTTCGCCGCACTCCAGGCCGGGGCGAGCGGCTTTCTGGTGAAGGACGCGCCGGCGGAGGACCTGCTCGCGGCGATCCGTACCGTGCACCGCGGCGATGCGGTGATCGCCCCCTCCACCACGCGCCGCCTGCTCGACCACGTGGCCGCCGACCTCCCGGTGCGCCACGGCGCGGAGGGCCCGGTCGCGTCGCTCACGGACCGGGAGCGCGATGTCCTGCTGCTGATCGCGCGCGGCGACTCCAACGCTACGATCGCCCGACAACTGTTCCTCTCCGAAGGGACGGTGAAGACACACGTCGGACGCATCCTCGCCAAACTGGGGCTGCGGGATCGGGTACAGGCGGTGATCTACGCCTACGAGCACCGCTTGATCCGGATCGGATCCTGACGGCACGGCGGCCGGCACCCGCTCCCGCCTCCTCTCTACTCCTCGACGCTGATCGCCCGGACGGGGCAGGCGCGGGCGGCCTCGCGGACCAGTGGGCCGCCGCCTCCCTCCTGGCCGGGGACGACCGTCCCGAACCCGTCGTCGTCCTGGGTGAAGAAGTCCGGGGAGGTCAGGGCGCACTGCCCGGCGCCGATACAGACGTCCCCGTCGATGGAGATGCGCATCCGTGCGGGCCCTTTCACCATGTGACGGGGAGTTCGAGCATCCCCTGGATCGTGTCGCCCGGCTTGAACGGGATCTCCTCGGCGGGGACGGCGAGCCGCAGCCCCGGCAGCCGGCGGAGCAGCGTCCCGAGCGCGATCTCCATTTCCGCGCGCGCCAGGTTCTGCCCCAGGCACTGGTGGATGCCGAAGCCGAAGGCCAGGTGGTGCCGTGCCGAGCGCGACCAGTCCAGGCTGTCGGGATCGGCGTAGGCGGCGGCGTCCCGGTTGATGACGGAGGTCGAGAAGACCACCCCCTCGCCCGCGCGGATCACCGTGCCGCCGATCTCCACGTCCTCACGGGCGACCCGCAGAATCCCGTCCGCGATCGACAGGAACCGCAGCAGCTCCTCGACGGCCGTCGGCACGAGTCCGGGGTCGGCCCGGAGCTCAGCCATCCGCTCGGGGTGGCGCAGGAGCGTGTACGTACCGAGGGAGATCATGTTCGCGGTGGTCTCGTGCCCCGCGATCAGCAGGATCGTGGCGAGCTGCACCAGCTCCTCGCGGTCGGGCCCGCCTTCCTCGAACTGCCGTGCCACCAGGTCGTCGAGCACGCCCTCGCCGGGCTTCTTCCGCTTGCGTTCGATCAGGTCGCCCAGATAGCCCTCGAGCAGGGAGAGCGCGTCCTCGGTGTCCGCGCCCGTCGGGCCGCGCAGCAGCCGCGCGGACTGCTCCTCGAAGAAGTCGTGGTCCTCGTACGGGACGCCGAGCAGGTCGCAGATCACGATCGAGGGCACCGGCAGCGCGAACGCGCTCACCAGTTCGGCCGGCGGGCCCGCGGCCTCCATCGCGTCGAGCAGACCGTCCACGGTCTCCTGGATGCGCGGGCGCAGCCGCTCGGCGCGCTTGAGCGTGAAACTCGGGATCAGCATCCGGCGCTGGACGTTGTGCTCGGGATCGTCCCAGCCGAGCAGGGCGGGGCGCCGGCGCCGGCGCAGGGCCTGGGCCCGCTCGGTCGGGAGCGGGAAGTCGGTCCGGGTGGAGTCGGTGGACAGACGCGCGTCCGAGAGCAGCGTCCGGGCGGCCGAGTGCCCACTGACGAGCCACACGGAGCGCCCGTCCCACAGGGTCACTCGCGACAGAGGGCGCTCCTCTCGCAACGGGTCGTAGGCGGTGGGTGGGTGGTAGGGGCAGGTCCGGTTCTGGGGGAACGCCACGGCTTCCGTCATGGGGGCCTCGCAAGGGGCGAATCGGGTGGCTTGGACGTTGGTGCCGTCTCCACTACATGCCTCAGGCACCTATCTGGTCTACGCACAGTTCGGCCAATCCACCGGAACGGGCTCATCCATTCGGCCGCCACCCCGGAGGAAGCGTTTCCCGACAGGGAACGTCCCGCCGTCAGCGGGCTTCCTGGGCGACCGGCTCTTCGCCGCCCTGGTCGAGGCGGAAGGGCGGGTAGGCGTCCGTCATGAGGCTCGCGTAGGCGGCGACGCGGAACACCCAGCGGTTCAGCCCGATGATCAGGGCGAACAGATCGCGCGGATACCGCTCGGTGAAGGTCACGGCGAAGCCCGCGATCAGCGCCAGGAGCGTGATCAGGCCGCCGCTCCACCAGCCCGTGGCGCGCATCCCGCCGGTGAAGAAGGCGATCACGAGGTAGTGGGGGATGGCCAGCAGCCACCACTTGACCAGGACCATCGAGCGGGACAGCCGCTCCGGGTAGACGATGTCGAGCCGGGCCGGGTAGTCGGGCTCGGGCCCGAGGCTGAAGGGCGGGTAACGGTCGGTGCCGAGTGCGCCGTACGAGTAGTACGAGACGCGCCAGGACCAGCGGAGCACGCCGAGGTTGAAGTCGAACAGACCCCGGGGGAACCGCTCGGTGAAGAGGATGGCGAAGAACGCGATCACGCTGACGACGAGGAAGGCGATCCAGAGGAAGAACAACACGATCCAGTGCGGGATCGCCAGGAACCACTTGACCAGCCACAGCCAGCGGGAGAGCGGCTTGTCGAGTACGGCCGTCACCGTCACCGGAGGGTAGGAACCGCGCTGGGTTTCCATGATCGTCACTTCCTTGCCGGGTCGTGCCGCGCGGACGTGAGTCGGACGCCTCCCACTTCTCAGGATCGCCCGTTTTCGCCGCCTCGGCCCTCCGGGACCGGGACGGAGGGCCGCCGGCGCCGTTCCGCGCGTACGGGCGGCCACGTCATCCGGGCGCCGACCGCCCGGAGCCGGTCCACGCCTCGGTGCGATGGCGTACGACGGTCGTGAGGGCCGCGAGCCGGGTCGACACCGCGGGCGCCTGCGGCACCGGGCCTTCGATGCGCCGGGCAGCCTCCGGGAGCGCGGTGATGTCGGTCTCGCAGCGGGTACGGGAGGCCGTCAGGGTCGTGGGCGGTTCCGTGCGGAGCCCGCCGCGCATCACGGTCCGCAGCAGCGGTTCCGTGCCCTCGGGCGGCTCCTCGTTCCGCAGGCCGATGACGTCGTCGAGGCCGGGAGCACGGAAGACCTGCTTCGGGCCCGGAGCGGTCACCTTCGCCGCCGAGAGTTTCATGACGGGCCGGCCGTCGTACTCGACCAGCTTGTAGGCCGCGTCCAGGTACGGGGCGTCGGCGGCCGTGCCGACCTTCGTTCCCACGGCGTACGCGTCGATCGGTGCCCCTTCCCGTACGAGCCGGTCGACGCCGTACTCGTCCAGACCGCCGCTCGCGATGATCCGCACGTCCCGCAGCCCCGCCGCGTCGAGCGCGGCACGGGCCCGGTGGGCCTGGGCGCCCAGGTCGCCGCTGTCGAGACGGATCCCGCACTCCGGGCCGAGCCCGAGGTCCGCGAGCACGCGTGCGGCCGTCGCGACGCCGCGATCGGTGTCGTAGGTGTCGACGAGGAAGGTCACCGGGCCCGGATGGGTACGGGCGAAGGCGCGGAACGCCTGCTCCTCGGAGTCGAAGGCCTCGACGTACGAGTGGGCCATCGTGCCCGCCACCGGGATGCCGTACCGGCGCGCGGCGGCGACGTTGCTCGTACCGGCGAACCCCACCAGCGCGCACACGCGGGCCGCCTGGATGCCCGCCTCCGGACCGTGGGAGCGGCGCAGGGAGAAGTCCACCAGGGGCCGGCCGGCGCCGGCGAGCACGCACCGCGCCGCCTTCGACGCGACCGCCGTCTGATGACAGACGAGGGACAGCAGGTACGTCTCCACGAGCTGGGCCTGCGGCAGCGGTGCGGTGACCTCCAGGAGCGGCTCTCCGGCGAACACGAGCCGGCCCTCGGGCACGGCACGGACCTGGCCGTCGAAGGACAGACCGCGCAGCGGTGCGAGGTCCTCCACGGGCCGCCGCAGCACCTCCGCGAACTCCTCGACGTCGGAGCCGCTCACCCGGAAGCGGGAGAGGTAGTCCAGGGCAGGTTCGAGTCCCGCGGCGACGAGGAAGCCGCGCCCCGGCGGGAGGTCGCGCACGAAGAGACTGAAAGTCGCCGGTGCGCGCATGTCCTCCCGCAGGTACGAGAGCGCCATCGTGACCTCGTACAGGTCGGTGGTCGTCACCTGGGACATGCTTCGAGCATGCGCGGCGGATCCGCGACCCGCATCGGGAACGCCGACTCCACGACGGCCGGGAGCTTCACAGAGTCCCGGCCACGCCACCGGCACTCAGCCGGACGCGTCGTGGCCCGGGATGCCCGCCCTGCGCAGGGCCGACCGCCACGCCAAGGCGACCGCGGCTTCGGCCAGGCCCATGAGGACGAGCCACAGCCCGAGCAACCTGGTCAGGGCCCGGGCCGACTCCGCCGGAAGCGCCAGGACCACGATCCCCGCGACGATGCCGAGGGCCGCGAGGGCCATGACGATGCCGCGGTGCGGCATGTTCTTGGTGGCGATGGCGGAGTACAGGGTGACGACGCCGGACACCAGCCAGACGGAGCCGACGATCAGCGAGAGCGCGGCGATCGTCTGGAGCGGGTTCCTCAGGCACAGCACCCCGCCCAGGACACACAGGACGGCCACGATCAGGCCGGGCACGCGGTCGCCGCTGTCGCGGCCGAACACGGACACGAACCGGAACACGCCGATCACCAGCAGGTAGAGCCCGATGAGTACGGCCAGGATGTGCAGGGTCACGTCCGGCCAGACGAGCACGAGGATGCCCGGTACGAGTGTCGCCATCGCCGCGCCGAGGAGCCAGATCCAGGAACGGCCGAGTCGTGCGAGCTGGTCCGCCGGGTCGACCGCGGGACCGGTGAGCGCCTCGCCGGTCGTGTCCTCCGGTCCGGCACCGGGCGTGCTGCCCTGTGGCGTGGTCATGTGTCCTCCTCCTCCCGCTCGCCCGTCGTAAGAGGCGGGCCGCGCGAGGCTCCGATACAAGTCTGCACCCTTCGCGTGCCCGCCGCCTCACCTCGTGAGGAACGGGCAGGACGGGGCGCTGCCGCCGGGTTCGGCCGACGAGCACCGGGGGTCGACCGAACCTAGCGTGGAGGGTGGGAACCGATCGGACGGAGGATCGCGAGCATGAGCGACGCCATTGACAAGGCCAAGGGCAGGCTCAAAGAGATCGCCGGAAAGATCACCGGCCACGAGCGCCTTGAGGCCGAGGGCAGGACGGACCAGACGAAGGCCAAGCTCCGTCAGAAGGTGAACAGTGTTCGCCACCGGGCCGAAGGAATCATGGACTCGTTCAAGCGCGATCGCTCGTAGGACAGCACCGTTGTCGATCGGCATCGTCTTCCCCGCGAAGGCCCCGCCCGCAGGCCCGGTCGTCCCCGGCAGGAGAAGGGCCGGCCCCTGAGCGGGCACGAACGCACGCGCCAAGGGTGACAGTCACCCGTTTCCGCCGGTCAGGCCCTTTCACATAGTCAGACTCTCGGGAGGGAACGCGCCGGCGGAGCGCGGGCGAGGCGGGGGCGGCGAGACGGGGTGGGCGTGACCGAACGCGGGACGACTGGTCGTGCCGCTCCGGAGGGGACGGGGCCGGGCGTGACGGACCACGGCGTGTCGCGCGCACGCGGGGTGACGGAGGACCGGCCTGGCCGGCGACAGGGTGCCGAGGAGCCCGGCGGGCAGCAGCCGGACGACCGGCCGGGCCGGGAGCGGCGGATCGAAGGGCCCGGCGAGCAGCGCCGGGCCGACGGGCCGGCGACGCGTGTCGTGCCGCGGCACGTGGCCTGTGTGATGGACGGCAACGGCCGCTGGGCGCAGCAGCGTTCGCTGCCCCGCACGGCGGGCCACCGGGCCGCGGAGACCACCGTCATCGACATCATCGAGGCGGCCCGGGCGGCCGGCGTCGAGTGGCTCAGCCTGTATGCCTTCTCCACCGAGAACTGGAACCGCCCCGGCAGCGAGGTCGACTACCTGATGCGTCTGGTCCGCCGGGTCGTGCGCAAGCACGCGCCGCTGCTGCTCGCCCGCGGCATCCGCTGCCGCTTCCTCGGGGTCGCCGACTCGCGCATCCCCCGTGAGCTGGCCCGGGACTTCGACGACCTGACGACGCTGACGGCCGACAACCGGGGGATGACGCTCACGGTCGCCTTCGACCACGGCGGGCGCCGGGACATCGTCGAGGCCGCCAGGTCGCTGATCCGCAGCGGGACGCCCGCCGGCGAGGTGACCGAGCGGCTCTTCGCGGACCACCTGCCGTTCCCCGACACCCCCGACGTGGACCTCGTCATCCGTACCTCCGGCGAGCAGCGCATCTCCAACTTCATGCTCTGGCAGGTCGCCTACGCCGAGTGGATCTTCCCCGAGGCGCTCTGGCCGGACTTCCGGGCCCCCGACTTCCTCGCCTGCCTGCACACCTATCGGCGCCGCGACCGCCGCTTCGGCGGAGTGCCGCCCCGGACCAACGGAGACCCATCATGACGACCGCAACCACGGGAACGGGCGACGAAGCACCCCTGTTCGGCACGGAATCGCAGTTCCATGCCTTCTTCGACGACCCGCGCTGGGCGCTGGCGTTGATCCGGGCCACCGTACTGGAGGCCGCTCACCCGCAGATCGGTGCCGCACTCGTCGACAACTCCACCTTCGTCGCCCACCCCTGGCGCCGACTCCGCAACACCTTCCTCAGCATGCGGCGCATGTTCGACGCCGACCCGGAGGTACGCGAACGGGAGGCCGCCCGGCTCAACCGGCTGCACACCCGGATGAACGGCTCCGACTCCCGCGGCCGCGCCTACGACGCCATGGACCGCGCGACCCGCGCCTGGGTGATCGCCACCCTCTTCGAGAGCGCCGTCACCATGTGCCGGCTGAGCGGGCAGCCGCTCGACCAGGACACCATGGAACGCATGTACGCCGAGTACCGCGCGTTCCTCGCCGCGCTCGACGGCGACGCCGACGAACTCCCCGAGGACCTCCACGACTTCTGGCGGTACTTCGACAGGGTCGTCGAGAACGAACTGGAGAACACCGAGGCGGCCCGCGTCATCCTCTACCGGCTCTTCGACCACCTGCCCGCCCCGGCGCTGCTCGACGGCGCGCCGACGCTGTGGGCGGCCGGCCGGGCCGTCGCCGGTCCGCTCCTCGGCGCGATCACCGTCGCCTCGCTCCCCGAGCCGTACCGGCGCCGGGCCGGCCTGCCGGAGATGCCCGGAGCCCCGACCCTCATGCAGGGCGCCTACTTCGCCGCCGGGCTCGCCCGCTTCCTGCCCGCGGGCTGGATCAACGCCGAGAGCATCATCGACGTCCTCTCACTCCCGCCCGGCAGCGACGACCCCCGCGCCCGGACCGTGACCGCCCTGCGCGCCCGCATGAAGCGGGCATCGGCCCTGCTCCGCCTCCTCGCACCGCTGGGCGGCGACGCCGACCCGGCCCCGGGCCCGGCAGCATCGGAGGCCACGGGCGAGGGCCGACGCTCGGCGGAGGACTTCTTCCGCCGGGTGCTGGACCAGACCGGCGACGGCTACCTCGACTGGCCCGACCTCGCCGCCATGGCCCGCGAACTCTCCACCCGCCTCGACCTGGACGAACCCGAGGAGACCCGGCTCTACGACGCCTTCGCCGCATGGTGGCGCGAGCTCCAGGCCGCCCTCGACACGGACGGCGACGGCCGCATCAGCCCCGACGAGTACGCCGCCTCCGTCCCCTCCCTCGCCGGACCCGCGCTCATCCGCGTCGCCGAGGTCCTCTTCGACGCCACCGACAAGGACGGCAGCGGAACCATCGACGCGGACGAGTACCGGACCCTCTTCCGCACCGCCTTCCACCGCGACCTCACGGCCACCGACGGCGCCTACGGCCGGAGCGCCTTCGTGGGCGACTTCCTCTCCTTCATGTCGGGCCGCCGGACGAGCACCCCGTACGACCCCCTCCTGGCCGACGCCTGACCGATGTCTGACCGACGCCTGAGGCGCTTCGTAGGGATCGTCAGGAGTGCCTGGGGGTCAGAGCTGTCGAGGGCGGTCGGTCATCCAGCGGGCGGCGAGGAGGCCCGAGATCGCGGTGAGCACGGCGGCGGCGAGGACCGTGGCGTCCAGGCCCAGCGCGTCGGCGAGGACACCCGCCAGCAGGGCGCCGGCCGCGTAGCCGATGTCGCGCCAGAACCGGTACGTGCCCAGGGCGTGGGCCCGCCAGGAGGGGTGGGCGTGGTCGGAGACGGAGGCGATGAGCGCCGGATAGACCAGCGCGGTGCCGAGGCCCAGGCCGACGGCGGAGAGGACCCCGGCGAGGAGCGGGCGGTCGAGGAGCACGAGGGTGAGCAGGAGCGCCGCCGCCTGGACGAGCATGCCCGTCACGACGAGCGGCTTGCGGCCGATCCGGTCGGCGAGGTGGCCGGCCGGGATCTGGCCGATGCCCCACAGCAGCGGGTAGAGCCCCTTGATCAGGCCGATCGCAGCGACGCCGAGGCCGTGGTCGGCGAAGAGGAGCGGGAAGACGCCCCAGGTCAGGCCGTCGTTGAGATTGTTGACCAGGCCTGCCTGGCCGGCACCGCGCAGGGACCGGTCGCGCCATGACGTACGGGCGAAGGTCTCCGTGAAGGACGGCCTGCCGTCCTTGCCGCCCTCGGGCGCCGGGTGGCGGGCGAGTTCGAGGGCGAGGTGGGCGGCGGTGTCCTTGGCCAGGAGGGACAGGCCGAGACCGGCGGCGAGGAAGACGACGCCGATGAGCTCGGGGGCGGGGCGCAGCCCGTACCGGGTGGCGAGGTAGCCGGTGAGCAGGGCCGTGGCGCCGACCGCGACGTAGCCGGCGGCCTCGTTGAGGCCGGTGGCGAGTCCCCGGCGGGCGGGCCCCACCAGGTCGATCTTCATGTTGACGGTCATCGACCACGTCAGGCCCTGGTTGACGCCGAGCAGGACGTTCGCGGCGACGATCCACCACCACGAAGGCGCCCAGGCGAGGAGGAACGGCACGGGTGCGCCGATCAGCCAGCCGGCCAGCAGGAGCTGCCTGCGCCGGAAACGGGCGGTGAGCACACCGGCTGCGAGGTTCGTCAGGGCCTTGGCGAGGCCGAAGGCGACGATGAACGAGAAGACGGCCAGGTTCCCGGTGAGGCCGAAGACCTCGGTGCCGATCAGGGGGACCGTCGTCCGCTCCAGACCGACGAGCGCCCCGACCGCCGCCGTGACGACGACGAGCAGGCCGAACTGCGCCCTGTTCTCCCGAAGGCCCAGCCGCACGGTGTCCTGCGGGGGCTGCGCCGTCGTGGTCCCTTGTGTCATCCCGATGTTCCATCCGTTCTCATATCCACAGGTCACCATACCCCCATGGGTATTTTCATCTATGCCCCCGTGAAGGGTTCGGGCTGTGACGTGCGATACCCCAGGGGGTATTTGACTTCCCCTGGTGCCCCTGCCTACAGTCGGCGGCATAAGTACCCCGGGGGGTATCCGAAAGAGTGATCTTCCATGCGTGAAGTGGATCTGGACGTCTTCGCGACCGACCTGGCGGAGGGAGCCTTCGCCGTCGACGTACGCGAACCGGACGACTCCGGACGGGCCCGCACCGGCCGCCCGATCGTGTGCGGAACGGACGCCCGGGCCGCCTGAACGGCCGGCCGCCCACCCCCACCTCGCTTCATCCCGTCTCGCGGGGCTCCGCTCCGCGCCCTGCTCTCCGTCGAAAGGTTCGCCGTGTTCTTCGCCCAGTACTACCTCGACTGCCTGTCCCAGGCGTCGTACATGATCGCCGACGAGACGACCGGGCAGGCTGTCGTCGTCGACCCGCGCCGGGACGTCTCGGAGTACCTCGCCGATGCGCGGGCACACGGTTTCACCGTGGTCGGCGTGATCAACACCCACTTCCACGCGGACTTCGTCGCCGGACACCTGGAGATGGCCGACGAGACGGGCGCGTGGATCGGCTACGGCTCGCGGGCGGAGACCGAGTACCCGGTCCGGCACCTCGCCGAGGGCGAGCGGATCACGCTGGGCGAGGTGGTGCTGGAGGTCATGGAGACCCCCGGGCACACCCCGGAGTCGATCAGCGTCCTCGTCTACGAGCGCGCCGGCGACACCGTTCCGTACGGTGTCCTGACGGGTGACGCGCTGTTCATCGGCGACGTGGGCCGCCCCGACCTGCTCGCCTCGGTGGGCGTGACGGCCGAGGAACTGGGCGGCATGCTCCACGACAGTGTCCAGAACAAGCTGATGGGCCTCGCGGACGAGGTCCGGGTCTTCCCCGCGCACGGCGCCGGGTCGGCCTGCGGCAAGAACCTGTCCACCGAGAAGCACTCCACCATCGGTGAGCAGCGCGCGACCAACTACGCCTGCGCCCCGATGAGTCGGGAGGCCTTCGTCGCGCTGGTCACCGCGGGCCAGTCCGCGGCTCCGGGCTACTTCGCCTACGACGCCGACCTCAACCGCAAGGAGCGCCCGCTGTACGACGGGGCCTCGGCCTCCCGTCCGCTGTCCCTGGAGGAGTTCGCCGGGCTACGGGCCGGTGGCGCGGTGGTGGTCGACGCGCGTGACCCGCAGGAGTTCGCGGCCGGTCACCTGTCCGGCGCGGTGAACGTGCCGGCCGACGGCCGGTTCGCCGAGCAGGCCGGCACCGTCCTGGACCCGGCGGAGGAACTGGTGGTGATGGCGCCGCAGAACCGTGAGGTGGAGGTCGTCACCCGTCTCGCCCGCATCGGCTTCGACCGCGTCGTGGGCTACGTCCGCAACCCCGAGGACGCCCTGCGGGTGATGGAGGCCGAGGTCGCCCCGGCCGGCCGCCTCACCGCCGCGCACCTGAAGACCGCCCTCGCCGGGGCCAACCCGCCGCTCGTGGTGGACGTCCGTACCTGCGGCGAGCGCGAGGCCAACGGCTTCATCCCCGAGGCCCTGCACATCCCACTGAGCGAACTGCCCTCCCGGGTAGGCGAACTTCCCACCGACCGGCCCCTGGTCCTGCACTGCGCGGGCGGCCACCGCTCCTCCATCGCCGCCAGCCTCCTCCGTCACCGCGGCATCGAGGACGTCTCCGACATCCTGGGCGGTTACGCGGCCTGGGCCCTGGCGACCGGGTCCGTCAAGGTCTGAGCGCGCCCGCCCGTCCACGAACCGCCGGCCGTCACGACCGTCCACGAACCGCCGGCCGTCACGGCCCTTTGCATACCCCCACCCGTATACACCTTCCGGAGTCCCGCATGAGCGCCGAGCGCACCGTCCAGTCGATCACCCCCGCCGTCCTGCACCGTCTCGTCCAGGAGGGCCACGCCCCGCGCCTGCTCGATGTGCGCACCCCGGGCGAGTTCCGCACCTCCCACATCCCCGGCTCGTACAACGTGCCTCTGAGCACCTTGCGCGAGCACCGCGCGGAGCTGCGTTCGCACCTGGACGAGGAGGTCGTGCTCGTCTGCCGCTCCGGGCAGCGCGCGAAGGAGGCCGAGCAGGCCCTCGCTCAGGCCGGTCTGCCCAACCTCCGCGTCCTGGAGGGTGGCATCACCGCCTGGGAGGCGGCGAGCGCGCCCGTGAAGCGGGGACCCCAGCGGTGGGACATGGAGCGCCAGGTCCGCCTTGTCGCGGGCTCGGTCGTGCTGGCCACCGGCCTCATCGGCATCGCGGTCCCCGGCGTCCACCTCGTCGGGACGGCGATCGGCGCCGGCCTGACCTACGCCGCGCTGAGCAACTCCTGTGCCATGGGCGTGCTGCTCTCCAAGCTCCCCTACAACCGCGGCCCGCGCACCGACATCCGTACCGTCATCACGGAGCTGCGGAGCGCGTCGTGACCGCCCTGATCATCGCGGCCTCCCTCCTCATCGGCGTCAGCCTCGGCATCCTCGGCGGCGGAGGCTCCATCCTCACCGTCCCGATCCTGGTCTACCTCGCCGGGCAGGAGACCAAGGAGGCCATCGCCACCTCCCTGTTCGTCGTCGGCGTCACCAGCCTCGCCGCCCTGATCCCGCACGCCCGCGCCCACCGGGTCCGCTGGAAGACCGGACTGCTCTTCGGCGCCTTCAGCATGGCCGGCGCCTACGCCGGGGGCCGCCTCGCCGAGTACATCCCCGGCACCGTCCTGCTCGTCGCGTTCGCCCTGATGATGCTGGCCACGGCCTTCGCCATGCTCCGCAAGCCCCGCGACGGACGCGAACGCGCCCGACCCGCCCGGCCCGCCGGCAAGGATCTGCCGCTGAAGCACATCGCCGTCGAGGGCCTCGTCGTCGGTACGGTGACCGGCCTGGTCGGCTCCGGCGGCGGATTCCTCGTCGTCCCGGCCCTGGCCATCCTCGGCGGACTGCCGATGGGCATCGCGGTCGGCACCTCGCTCCTGGTCATCGCGATGAAGTCCTTCGCCGGCCTCGCCGGTCACCTCTCCGGCGTCTCCATCGACTGGGGCATCGCCGCGACCGTGACCGCGGCGGCCGTGATCGGCAGCCTGGTCGGCGCCCGCCTCGCGGGTCGCATCCCGCAGGACGCGCTGCGCAAGGCGTTCGGCTGGTTCGTCGTGGTCATGGGCGTCTTCGTCCTCGCCCAGCAGCTCGACACCGTGGTGTGGACCCACCCCGCCACCTGGGCCGTGCTCGGAGCCGTGGGGACCGTCGCGGTCGCCGCCCGGATGCGGCGGCGCTCACGGGCGCCGCACCGGGAACCGATAGCCGGTGCCCGTGCCCGTGCCCGTGCCGGTCAGGGCGCATCATCGAAGTGACGTAAGGACGCATGCCTCCAGGGGCGTGCAGGGTGGGGGTGAAGGAGGAGGAGTCCTGTGCAGGTGGACGAAGAAGCGATGAAGCCGGTCCTGAACCGTCTGCGACGGGCGCAGGGACAGCTGGCCGCCGTGATCGCGATGGTCGAGTCCGGCGGGGAGTGCGAGGACGTCGTCACTCAGCTCGCGGCCGTCTCCAAGGCCCTGGACCGGGCCGGGTTCAAGATCGTGGCGAGCGGAATGCGGCAGTGTCTCAGCGACGACTCCGGCACCCCGCCCATGACACAGGAGGAGCTGGAGAAGCTCTTCCTCACCCTCGCGTGACCCGTTCCGTCCCACCGGACGGAGCTTTCCCGCACACGGCACCGGCGACCTGGACCGAGGTGAACCCGTCGCCGGCGCCGGCGAGTTGTCGTCGTCAGTCGGCGAAACGGAGAACGTAGCGCCTCTGCCAGGGGGTTTCGACGGCGCGGGGGTCGTAGTTCCGGCGCACGAAGTCCACTGCCCGGTCGGCGGGTACGCCGTCCAGGACGGCGAGACAGGCCAGGGCCGTGCCGGTTCGGCCACGGCCACCGCCACAGGCGATCTCGACGCGCTCGGTGTCGGCACGAGCCCATGCCTCGCCAAGGACGGCTCGGGCCTGGACGTGGCTGCTGGGCAGCCAGAAGTCCGGCCAGCGCAGCCACCGGACGTCCCAGGGGGCCTCGGGAGGCTGCCTGCCGAGCAGATGGACGGCGTAGGCAGGCGCCGGACCCGCCGGAACCGGACGGCGCAACGCGCGGCCACGGACCAGGCGCCCAGAGGGAAGCCGTAGGACACCGGTGTCAGTAGCCTTCCAGGTCTCGGTCACCCCCTCACCGTAGTCGCCGTGAGCCCGACGCCGCTCCGCCCCGGGCTGCGCGCGGCATGCGCGATGCCGCGGACGGGATCAGACTGGACAGAGTGAGCAGCCGGACAGAACCTGGTCCGCAGCCGTTCCCCGCGCAGCAGAAGGGCGGGCGGCTCCCGAACCAGACAGTTGCACTCGCGGCGATGATGTTCGCGGTGGCGATGACCTTCATCGACCAGACCATCGTCTCCATCGCCGCCCCCGACATCGTGCGCGAGCTGGGACTCTCCAGCTCGGGCATGCAGTGGGTGGTCAACGCCTACCTCCTCGCCCTCGCCGCGTTCTTCGCCCTCGGCGGCCGCCTGGCCGACCTGTACGGGCCACGCCGCATCGTCGTCATCGGCACCCTCGTCTTCGTCGTCGCGTCGGTCCTCTGCGGTTGCGTCCCCTCCGGCGACTACGCCCAGCCCTGGCTCATCACCTTCCGGGCCGTGCAGGGTCTCGGCGCGGCGCTGCTCTTCCCGGCCGCGCTGGCCGTGGTCGTGGCGGTGTTCCCCGTCGAACGGCGGGGCAGGGCCCTCGCCCTGTTCTTCGGGATCTCCGGAGCGCTGACCGCCGTCGGGCCGCTGCTCGGCGGCTGGCTCACGGCCTCGTGGACCTGGCGCGCCGTCTTCTGGGTCAACGTGCCGGTCGCGATCATCGCCCTGATCCTCACCGCCCTCGCGCACATCGCGGACAGCCGGCGCCCCGGAACCCTCGACGTGCCCGGCGCGGCCCTCGTCGCCGCCGGCATGGGCCTGAGCGTCCTCGGCTTCCAACAGGCGTGGTCATGGGGATGGGCGAGCTGGGCGACCTGGCTGTGCGTCGTCGGCGGCATCGCGATCCTGTACGTGTTCGTACGGTACGAGCGCGGCCTCCGC
Organism: Streptomyces sp. NPDC056169; assembly: GCF_042268445.1. Lineage (NCBI taxonomy): Bacteria > Bacillati > Actinomycetota > Actinomycetes > Kitasatosporales > Streptomycetaceae > Streptomyces > Streptomyces sp. NPDC056169. The sequence goes on from NZ_JBHJUO010000020.1 coordinate 46,980, forward strand.
CACCCACTGATCGACCTGCGGGTCTTCCAGGACAAGGCGTTCAGGGTGGACACGGCCGTACTGTTCTTCGCGATGCTCGCCTTCGTGCCGGTGTTCTTCTTCTCCTCCGTCTACGCTCAGGTGTCCCTCAGCGCCTCTCCCAACCAGGCGGCGCTCTTCCTCCTGTACTTCTTCGTCGGCTTCGCCCTCGCCTCCCAGTGGGGCGGCCGGATCCTCGACAAACGGGGTGCGCGCCCCGCGCTGAAAGCGGGATCGATCCTCGGCGCGGTCGGCTTCGCCCTGTGGGCCGGCAAACTGACGACCCTGTCCATGCACGACCAATGGCCCTACGTGGCCCTCGCCGGCGCGGGAATCGGCTTCATCCTGGCCCCGGCGTCGACGGACGCGGTCAACCGCGCCATCGGCACCTCCTACGGCGAGGTCACCGGCATCACCCAGACCGTCCGCAACTACGCGGCGAGCGTCGGCCTGGCGGTGTTCGGCACCCTGTTGTCCCGGGCCATGACGGAGAACGTGACGGACACGCTCCGGGCGCGGGGCATCTCACCCGCCATCGCGGACCAGGTCGCCCGCGGCATCACCGACTCCGTCTCCGGCCACGGCGACGCCACCCCGCCGACCGGCACCGGCCAGGTCGCCGAGGCCACCCGCGACGCCATGTCGTCGATTCAGATGGACTTCGCCCAGGCCAACCAATGGGTCTTCTACGGCATGGCCGTCGCCCTCGCTCTTGGCTTCCTGTGCGCCCTGCGCCACCCGGGCGACCGCGCCGTCCCGAAGGCCCCGGACCCGAAACCTCCGGAGTGATGGCTCCACCTGAATGTGGAGAAAGTAAGGAATCCGCGCGCGCGGTGTGAGAGATTCGAGAGGCCCTGCTTCATTTCTGTCGGGAATTTCCTCATGAGTCTGTGGCCAACGGCTCGCCGTATCGCTCGAACTCGTCGGTAACTCATCGCAGATCCCGAGTCTTCCGCCCGCGCACCGCCTTGACCTGCTCAAATGCCGTGTCGCCGTGGCGGCTTAGGGGTCCGTTCATGAGTGCGTGCGGGCGGGGTATGGTCGAACTCGTTCGGATGTTCGGGTGCCGTCGCCCATCAAGTGCGGTGCGTGCCATCGGCTTTGAAAGCAGCTGAGGTGAAACGCCGGGAATTCCGATACGGAGAGGAAGAATGGGGCACACTCGGACCCCACGTACACAGACGACCGAAAGATGCTCGATCGAGGCGAGGCAAACCGATGGATGCTCCGAACCCTACGTCCGCCGGTGGCGACACGTCCGGCGACAGTCGGAGCGCCGGCTGGTTCGGAACGGACCCGCAGCATCACCGGAACGGGCAGCACGGCGGCCGAAGGGACGGTCACCAGGACGCCGAGGACGGCATGTCCGCCCGCCCCTTCACCCGAATACGCCTCGTGGGCAGCGGCGCCGACCGGAGCCGCACGGCACCCGAGTCACCCGCACAGGTGCCGGCTCAACGGCAGGGGGCGCCCCAGGCCGCCACCCCGACTCCGGCCCCGTCTCCGGCCCCGGCTCCACCTCCGACCCCGGCCCCGGCCCCGTCCCCGGCCCCGGAGGACACCTCCGACGCAGGGCTCCTGCGGCGCACCATGGCCGAGATCGAGCCGATCGCCGACAAGGTCACCTCGCACTTCTACGCCCTGCTGTTCCTCCGCCATCCCGACCTGCGGGCGCTCTTCCCCGCTGCCATGGACACCCAGCGCGACCGCCTCTTCAAGGCGCTGCTCACTGCCGCGACCCACGCGGACGACGCCGCGACCCTGGCCGCGTACCTGTCCCACCTGGGCCGCGGACACCGCAAGTACGGCACCCTTCCCGAGCACTATCCAGCCGTCGGCGAATGCCTCATCGGCGCGCTCTCCCGCTACGCCCCGCGGAGCTGGGGGCCCAGGACCGAGTCCGCCTGGGTGGCCGCCTACACCACGATCTCCCAGATCATGATCGACGCGGCGGCCGAGGACGCGCTGCGCGCCCCCGCCTCGTGGGCGGCGGAGGTGGTCGCCCATGACATGCGTACGCCCGACGTCGCCGTCGTGACGGTCCGGCCCGACCAGCCGTACCCCTTCCTCGCCGGGCAGTACACCGCTCTGGAGACCCCCTGGTGGCCGCGCGTCTGGCGGCACTACTCCTTCGCCGGGGCACCCCGCTCCGACGGCCTGCTCTCCTTCCACGTGAAGGCCGTGCCGGCGGGTTGGGTCTCCAACGCCCTCGTGCACCGCGCCCGCCCGGGGCACGTCATCCGGCTCGGTCCCCCCGCCGGATCCATGACCGTGGACCACACCACCGACAACGGGCTCCTGTGCCTCGGCGGCGGCACCGGCATCGCGCCCATCAAGGCCCTGGTCGAGGACGTGGCCCAGCACGGCCGCCGGCGCTCCGTCCAGGTGTTCTACGGAGCCCGCCGGGACCTCGACCTGTACGACATCGAGACCATGCTCCGGATGCAGCAGTCGCACCCCTGGCTCTCCGTCCGTCCGGTCGTCGACGAGGGCCCCCGCGGCGGCCTGGGCGCCCGGCTCCCGGAAGCCGTGTACGAGTACGGCCCGTGGCACACCTACGACGCGTACCTGTCGGGACCGCCCGGCATGATTCGCCGCGGCGTCGACACACTGGTGGACATCGGGATACCCGCCCACCGCATACGGCACGACTCCATCGAAGAACTGGTCGGGGCAAGGAATTGAGTGCATTCGAACGCGAACAGGGCGCGCTCCGGCAGGCGCCGCCGGTACGCACCACGCGCCCGGGGAGCGACGGCGAACATCGGGTCCAACAGCGCATGGGCACCACCGAACGCGCCGACAGGTTCTACGCCGACCAGGTCCTCGACCGGCTCAACACCCGGATGCGGGAGTTCGCGGCACGGCAGGAGATGTTCTTCCTGGCGACCGCCGACCGGCACGGCGAATGCGACAACACCTTCCGGGCCGGGCCGCCCGGATTTCTCCACGTCCTCGACGACCGGACCCTCGCCTACCCCGAGTACCGGGGCAACGGCGTCCAGGCCAGCCTCGGCAACATCGAGGAGAACCCCCACGTCGGCATCCTGATGATGGACTTCCTCCAGGACCGCATCGGCCTCCACGTGAACGGCACGGCGCGGGTCGTGGCCGACGACGAGATGCGCGGTACGCACGTCGGTCTCGCGTACGACCCCGTACCGGGCCGCCGGGCGCAGGTCTGGGTGGAGGTCGCCGTCGAGGAGGCGTACATCCACTGCGCCAAGCACATTCCCCACCTGCGGAAGGCGCCCCCACGCGACGCGGGCCGCGCGTGGGGGACGGACGACGTCAAGCGCAAGGGCGGCGACTTCTTCGGAGCCGCCGCCGAAGCGGCCGGGCGTGGCCCGTTCCTGCCCCCGCCCCACGCGGACGCGGCCGGCTGGCGCGCGGAGGCCGAAAGGGTACTGGAACGGGCCGAGCGGCCTCAGGCCGCGGCGAAGGAACCGACGTTCAGCGGCTGGTTCAGCAGAAGCGTCTCCGCCTGACCGGGACCCGCCGGCCGCCGAGCGGCTCATGAGGCACCGGGTCGGAACGGTCCACGGTCAGCCGACGAGGGCGACCGGGGCGTCCCAGGCGTTGCGGTCGACGGTGATGGTGTGACCGCCGCGGGTCTCCTTGCTGTTGGCCTTGTACTGGTGGCCGCGGCTGTGGTCGGTGTACAGCTTCGGGTCCCAGGGCCAGTCCTTGGTGGTGGTTTCCTGGCCGTTCCACAGGGCGTACCAGAGGTTGCCCGGCAGGTCCGTGCGGTTCGTGGCGGTGGCGATCGCCTTGGCGCTGGAGCTGCTGAAGCCGTAGAGGCCGGCGCGGTAGGTCTTGGCCCGCAGCGTCTTGGTGAAGGACCGCACGTAAGTGAGGGTGGCGTCGTTGCACGCCTTGTCGGCGATGTCGTACGACTCCATGTTGAGGTAGATCGGGCTGCCGGCCTTCATGCCGAGGGCGGAGGCCTTGGCGATCGCGTCGTTGGCGTTGGCGGCCCCGACCGAGGCCGCGGTGGCCGCGGTGAACCTCTCCTTGTTCCGGCTCTGCTGGCAGGGCGGCTGGGCGCCGACGTAGAGGGGGATGACCCGCCAGCCGAGCGTGTCGACCGACTTCACCCAGGACTTGGTCAGGTTGGGCTGGGCGCAGCCGCGGTTCTTGCCGCCGACGTAGACGGCGACGCCGCCGTAGTAGGCGTCCTTCTTCCACGCCTTCATCGCGGTGAGCGAGGGCGCCGTGCAGGCGTCGAACGCCCGGCCGGTGTAGGTCTTCTGCGCCGGCCACGCGGAGGCGGCCATCGAGGTCTGCGCCGCGATCCCGGCGCCGGCCACGACGACGACGGCGGTCGTGGCCAGGGCTATGTAGCGGCCCTTCTTGGACAACCGGTGCTTCGGCATTTCCCCACCCCATACATATGACGCTCTACGGATTCCCGCTCCGTCCACCGAAGCGCGATCACGATACCCGGTGGCACGGGGACTCCCACGGCCGGCCGGGACGACCGGAGGGGCCCGGCCCCGGCTGCCCGGAGCCCCTCCGCCGTGCTCAGCCCCGCAGCAGGCCCAGGACCTTGGCCCCGAGCTCCAGGGCCTCGCCGGGGGAGTCGACCGACCGCTGGAGGTCGACGAAGCAGCCGTCGGCGCCGGTGTCCCGCACGCCCGCGAGCACGGCGGCGATCGCGTCCGCCGTGTCGCCGGGAGCGGGGTTGTGCCGGATCTGCCGGCGCAGCGTCCCCGGGTCGCGGCCCGCCTCCTCGGCGGCTCGCCGCGCCACGTCCCACAGGCCCTCGGCCGCCCCCGGCGGCAGGACGGCGCCGACCCAGCCGGCCGCCCGGCGGCCGACCCGGCGCAGGGCGGCCGGGCCGAAGCCGCCGAGATAGACGGGCGGTCCCGCGGGCTGGACGGGGCGGAGGCCGACGTACGAGACGGGGATCGTCCAGTGAGGCCCCTCGTGGCCGAACTCCTCCTGGGTCCAGAAGCCGTGGAGGACGTCGAGCAGCTCGTCGAGGAGGGCGCCCCGCCGGCCGAAGTCGGCGCCGACGGCGGTGTACTCGTCCCGCAGCCAGCCGATACCGAGTCCGACGTCGAGGCGCCCGCCGCTGACCTGGTCGAGCGAGGTGAGGGAGCGGGCGAGCAGGACCGGCGGGTACCAGGGGCCGTTGAGGGTGCTCATGCCGAGCCGGGCGCGGGAAGTTGCGCCGGCGGCGACGGTGAGCACGGTCAACGGGTCGAGGAAGGTCTTGTACTGGTGCGGGTACGGGTTCTCCGGGGTGTGCCCCGGATACAGGTTGCTGGGGGCGACCGGGGTCAGGGCGCGGTCGCCGACCCAGAACGAGTCGAACCCGGCGTCCTCGGCGTCCCGCGCGAAGGCCGCGATGCGGTCGGCGCGGGCGTGGGTGCCGTACTGGGGCAGTGCGATGCCTATCTCCATGACCTCATCCTGGACAGCGGGACGGCCCGCGACACGAAGGGGTCGAGGTGTGACCCGAGACACGTCCCTGTCTTGGGGCGGGTGGGGGAGGCGAGGTCCGTCTTCGGCGTTCTACGCGAGGGGCGTATTCGCTGCGGGCCAGTGCCGACGATCGGGAATCAACCTGCGCAGGATCCACAAGCAGGCGCGCAGCTTCCGGTCGCCGGGGGAGCGGATTTCGGAGATGAGCGCGGCGGTGCTCCTGCCGATCGACCGCGACGCTTCCTCGGTCGAATCCGGGTCCAGGAGTCTGTCGCAGTTGAACCAGGCCAAGCTCCGTGCGACCCGGATCCCGTAATTGGTCAACAGTTCGTCACTTCGGGTGAACAGCTTGTCCAATGAGCTGAGTCCATGGAAGTACCTGGCCGCGAGGTCGTCCTGGACCCCGTCGATACAGGACGCCAGCACGTCGTTCATGCGGTGGAAGTCCGCGATGCGGCCGCGGTCGCCCGTGGACGTCGCCATGCGCCGCAATGCCTCCGGCAAGTCGTACGACATGTGCGCCATCATGGAGAAGAGCACGTCTTCCAGCATGTAGGAGCGCCGGACACTCGAAGCGGCGAAGACGTCCCGCCATGGCTGAGGGACGGAGTCCGGCAGATCACCGGGCCGAACCTCGTCCGCGGAGCCACCAGATCGTGCTGCCAGCCATGCGTCGATGCTGTCCATCGCGCTGAAGTAGGCCGCTGCGAGCGTCTCGCACAGCTCGGCGACCCACGGCGGGTCGTGGAACTCGGGGGTGCCCTTCTCCAGGCCGGTGGCGAGCGCCGTCGTGAGGCGGTAGTAGGTGTAGGCGAACGCGGCCCGGCGATCGCGTGCGGTGTCGTACTGCCTGACCCGGTCGGCAAGCAGTCCGGCGACCAGGGTGACCCTTTCGGCGGGGAGTGTGAACTCGGCGTTCATCGGGAGGAGGTTCCTGCCGTCCGCTAAGCCGGCGCGCTGATTCGGCGGGTGTCCTCGGTCGCCCTGCCCCAGTCGCACAGCAGTTCAGCGAAGATGCTCTGGCGGTCGGGGGCGACCTGATAGTCCCCGGTCCAGAGGGCTCCGAGCAACGGCATGCGGTAGGTCGCGGCCATCCCTTCGTCGCGGATCACCGCGGAGTAGGTGAAGGTCCGCGTGAACAGGCGCGGCAGAGGGCCGAGCCTCTCGTGCCCGTTCACAGTGACTCCGGTTCCGTCGCGGTGCAGTACGTACTGCTCTTTGAGGAGGTACAGGGTCACGCCGAACTTGGAGATCCTGACCACGTTGTCGGCCTGACCGAACTCGCCCTCGTCCGGCTTCGCCACGATGTTCGAGTCCTGACGTGGCGCACCGGTGAGCAGCTCGATGACGTGCATGGCGGCCACGAGCAGCTTGTTCGTGAACCCGATGCGGCTGCGCGAGAGGCGACGCCAAGAGGTGACGCGGAAGGTGGCCGTTCCCTGCCAGGTACCGGTCCCGATGTCGAGGTAGTAGACGCGATTGGGCGCGTTCGTGAGGTGTCGAGGGATGCCCTCGGGCTCCATTGTCACACTGTGTAGCATATCATTACACTCTGTGAGTGCCAGTCCTGGATGGCTGGTCGAGACCGGGTTCGGGACTGCCTCGCTCGCGCGGTCATGGGGCCTTGAGGCTCCGACCGCTTGTCGGTCGGCCGGGAAAAACCCTTGGACGGTGCGCGTGTCCGCGCGGAACACTGCCAGCCCTGTCCAGTTCGACACGACAAAGCAGGGTTGGGATGGGAACGCCTGAATCGCGCAAGAGTTCGCCAGGCAGGGGCCCCGTGCTCCTCGCACTTCGTTACTACGGAAAGGAGTTGGTCCGGCTCAAGCGGCAGACGGTGCCCGCGATGCTGCTTCCGGCGCTGGGCAACATCGGCATCTTCTACATCGCGCCGCTCGTCGTCGCGAAGCTCGTCGGTCGCATCGCGGGGGGCGCCGACGGCGGCATCGCCCCGATGCTTCCCTACGTCCTCGTCTTCGCCGGCGTGCTGCTTCTCGCCGAGACGCTGTGGCGCCTCGGACTGCACTGCCTGAACCGCCTCGACGCCCTCGGCATCGAGCACCTGTACGTCATCGGCATGGACGAGCTGTTCGCCAAGGACGCCGCCTTCTTCCACGACAACTTCGCCGGCTCGCTGACCAAGCGGGTCCTCAGTTTCGCCTCCCGCTTCGAGGAGTTCGTCGACACCCTCACCTTCTCGGTCATGGGCAAGCTGGTCCCCCTCGTGTTCGCGTCGGTGGTGCTGTGGACGTACGAACCCCTGCTCGTCGTCGGGCTCCTGGTGATGATCGCCGTGACGGCCCTGTGCGTACGGCCCCTGATCCGTCGCCGGCAGGCGCTCGTCGACCAGCGCGAGGAGGCCATCGCCCGGGTATCAGGCCACGTCGCCGACTCCCTGATGAACAGGGACACCGTCCGGTCCTTCGCCGCCGAACACCGCGAGGCCGCCGAACACCGCTCCCGTGTCGCCGAATCGCGGCGGCTCAGCCTGCGTTCGTGGGACTACGGCAACCTGCGCATCGACACCATGGTCGCGCCGATGTCCGTACTGACCAACGTCCTCGGACTGCTGCTCGCCCTCTCGCTCGGGGCGGGGGAGCACGGCGTCGAGGCGGTCGTCGTCGCCTTCACCTACTACTCCAACGCCACCCGGATCATGTTCGAGTTCAACCAGATCTACCGCCGCCTGGAAAGCTCGATGACCGAGGCCGCGCAGTTCACCGAACTGCTGCTGACCCCGCCGACCGTCACGGACCCGGCCGTGCCGGAGCCGCTCCTCGTCAAGGGCGCCGACGTGCGCTTCGAGAAGGTCGACTTCGCCCACGCGGGCGCGAAGCCGCTCTTCGAGCGCCTCGACCTGGCCGTGCCCAGCGGGGCGAAGGTCGGCTTCGTCGGCAGGTCCGGCGGCGGCAAGACGACGCTGACCCGGCTGCTGCTGCGGATGACGGACATCGACGGCGGCCGGATCACGATCGGCGGACAGGACATCAGCAGGCTGCGGCAGGCCGAACTGCGCAGCCTGATCGCCTACGTGCCGCAGGACCCGGCGATGTTCCACCGCACCCTGCGGGAGAACATCGCGTTCGCCCGGCCGGACGCCACCGACGCCGAGATCCGTCGTGCGGCCGAGGCGGCCCACGTCACGGAGTTCGTCCATGCGCTTCCCGACGGCTTCGACACGATGGTGGGCGAGCGCGGGGTGAAGCTGTCCGGCGGCCAGCGCCAGAGGGTCGCCCTCGCGCGGGCGATTCTGCGTGACGCGCCGATCCTGCTGCTCGACGAGGCGACCAGCGCCCTGGACTCCGAGAGCGAGGTCCTGGTCCAGGACGCGCTCTGGCGCCTCATGGACGGGAGGACCGCGCTCGTGGTCGCCCACCGGCTGAGCACGGTCGCGACCATGGACCAGCTCGTCGTCCTCGACCGCGGACGGATCGCCGAGCAGGGCACGCATCACGAGCTGCTCGCCGCGGAGGGCGCGTACGCGAAGTTGTGGCAGCACCAGTCGGGCGGCTTCCTCGACGACGACCCTGCGGGGGTCGGCCTGGCGTAGGAGGCGCCCGGAGTAGGACAGGGCGGATAGTCTCCCGGGCCTGCGAGGGGCCTGACCCGGCGTCCGCGCGGGGCCGGGGTGAGCCGCGTCTCAGCGGGCCCTGCCGGTCTTGCTATGCAACTCGTTGCATAGCAAGATCGGGCGCATGGCGCTCGACCACGCGATCCTCGTGTCCCTGCTCGAGAAGCCCGGATCCGGCTACGAGCTGGCCCGGCGCTTCGAGCGGTCCATCGGATACTTCTGGACCGCCACCCACCAGCAGATCTACCGCGTGCTCAAGCGCATGGAGAGCGACGGCTGGGTGGACGTCCGGGACGTGCCGCAGCAGGGGCGCCCGGACAAGAAGGAGTACTCCGTCGCCGGGCCCGGACGGGACGCGCTCTCCACGTGGCTGCACGAACCCATCGAGCCCGAGAGCGTGCGGCACGACCTCGCGGTGAAGATCCGGGGTGCCGCCTTCGACGATCCGGCCGCGCTGATCAGCGAGGTCCAGCGGCACCGACAGGCCCACACGGAGCGGCTCGCCCACTATCTCGCGGGCGAGGCACGGGACTTCGGGGAGCCGCCGGAGAGCGGCCCGCTCGACGCCGAGCGGGAGCTCCAGCACGTCGTGCTGCGCGGCGGCGTCGCGTACGAGCGGATGATGATCGGCTGGCTCGACGACGTCCTCGCCACGCTGGGCCGGTTCCGCACAGGGCAGTGAACCGAGCCGCACGACCAGGTCTGTGTGACCTCCTTTGTGTGACCTCCCTCGTACGACCACACCCAGCACCACCACACCCCGCACCACCACCCTCATCCCGAGCCGGAAAGGCGGACCTCATGGCCGACCCGCTGCTGTTCAACCCGCACACCTACGACCCCGCGCACTTCGACCCGGAGACCCGCCGGCTCCTGCGCGCCACCGTCGACTGGTTCGAGGCGCGGGGCAAGCGCCGGATCATCGAGGACTACCGGACCCGGGCCTGGCTCGGCGACTTCCTCGCCTTCGCCGCCGAGGAAGGGCTCTTCGCGACCTTCCTGACGCCGTCCTCCGCCGCCGGTGAGCGCGACGGCGACAAGCGCTGGGACACCGCCCGCATCGCCGCCCTCAACGAGATCCTCGGTTTCTACGGCCTCGACTACTGGTACGCCTGGCAGGTCACCATCCTCGGTCTCGGCCCGGTCTGGCAGAGCGACAACGCTGCCGCCCGGGACCGCGCAGCCGAACTCCTCTCCCAGGGCGAGGTGTTCGCCTTCGGGCTCTCCGAGAAGTCCCACGGCGCCGACATCTACTCCACCGACATGCTCCTGGAGCCCGACGGCCAGGGCGGCTTCCGCGCCACCGGCTCCAAGTACTACATCGGCAACGGCAACGCGGCCGGGCTCGTCTCCGTCTTCGGCCGCCGGACCGACGTCGAGGGTCCCGACGCGTACGTCTTCTTCGCCGCCGACAGCCGCCACCCGGCGTACCACCTCGTCAAGAACGTCGTCGACTCCTCCAAGTACGTCAGCGAGTTCCGTCTGGAGGAGTACCCGGTCGCCGCCGAGGACGTCCTGCACACCGGTCGCGCCGCCTTCGACGCCGCCCTCAACACCGTCAACGTCGGCAAGTTCAACCTGTGCACCGCATCGATCGGCATCTGCGAGCACGCGATGTACGAGGCCGTCACGCACGCGCAGAACCGCATGCTGTACGGTCGGCCGGTCACCGCCTTCCCGCACGTGCGGCGCGAGTTGACCGACGCGTACGTCCGGCTCGTCGGCATGAAGCTGTTCAGCGACCGCGCCGTCGACTACTTCCGCACCGCGGGTCCCGACGACCGCCGCTACCTCCTCTTCAACCCGATGACGAAGATGAAGGTGACCACGGAGGGCGAGAAGGTCATCGACCTGATGTGGGACGTCATCGCGGCCAAGGGCTTCGAGAAGGACAACTACTTCGCCCAGGCGGCCGTGGAGATCCGCGGTCTGCCGAAGCTGGAGGGCACGGTCCACGTCAACCTGGCGCTGATCCTGAAGTTCATGCGCAACCACCTCCTCGACCCGGTCGCGTACGAGCCCGTGCCGAGCCGTCTGGACGCGGCCGACGACACGTTCCTCTTCCGCCAGGGGCCGGCCCGCGGCCTCGGCTCGGTACGGTTCCACGACTGGCGCGCGGCCTACGACGCGTACGCCCACCTGTCCAACGTGGCTCGCTTCCGCGAACAGGCCGACGCCCTCTGCGAGTTCGTGCTCAAGGCCGCACCCGACGAGAAGCAGAGCCGCGACCTCGACCTCCTCCTCGCCGTCGGCCAGCTCTTCGCCCTCGTCGTCCACGGGCAGCTGGTCCTGGAGCAGGCCGCCCTGACCGGTCTCGACGAGGACGTGCTGGACGAGTTGTTCGCCGTCCTCGTCCGCGACTTCTCCGCGCACGCGGTCGAGCTGCACGGCAAGGACTCGGCGACCGAGCCGCAGCAGCTCTGGGCGCTCGGCGCCGTCCGGCGCCCCGTCGTCGACGAGACGCGCTCGGAGCGCGTCTGGCAGCGCGTCGAGGCGCTGTCGGGTGCGTACGAGATGACGCCCTGATCTCGGTGTCGTGAGGGCTGTCTCCCGGGGCCTGCGCCCAGGCCCCGGAGGCGGCCTGGGCCCGGGGTCGTTCGGGCGGCGAAGCCGGTGGACATCCGGACATCGCACCCGGTCACGGATCAGCGGGCGGAGGCGTCCGTCGCGATCTCCGCTCCGGTGAGACCGGCGCGTTCCGCGAGGGCGCCGCCCTGGAATCGGCTCTCCGCCCCCAACTCCTCCAGGAGATCGGCGATGTGACGGCGGCAGGTGCGGAGCGACATCCCCATGCGCCTGGCGATCACCTCGTCCTTGGCGCCCTCCGCGAGCAGCCCCACCAGCGCCCGCCGCAAGCTGTGGCCGACCTCCTTGTAGGCGGCCTCGCTGGTGCCCCGGAACGGGGCCGCCCCGGACCAGTGCTGCTCGAAGACCCTGCAGAGGTACGCCACCACGTCAGGGTCCCGGACGAGCACCGCCCCCTCGCCCGTACCGCCGTCGGCGCGCCGGGGCAGAAAGGCCACGGACCGGTCGAAGACCACGGCCCGGTCGGGCAGTTCGGCGGCGGTGCGGTACTCGGCGCCGGCCTCGGTGAGCCTCTCCACGTACCCCTGGGTGGACAGGCTGGCCCGTGCCGAGTGCTGGTACAGGGTGCGCATGCGCACACCCCGGCCGAGCATCGCCACATCCCGCTCGACGGCGTCCCCGAGGCGGTGCGGTGCCCGGCCGCCACCGGGCTGGATGCTGAACACCTCCTCCCGGCAGCGGGCCGATTCCTCGGTGAGCATCGCGGAGGCGGAGGCCATGTCGGGCAGCACGTCGAAGCCCTCCCGGCGGCCCTGCTCGCGCCGCGCGGCGCGGTAGTGCGGCATCAGGGAGTGCAGTTCGTCGCGGAGCGACTGGGCCCGCACGGCGGCCCGCGCGAGCTCCGCCTCCAGCGGGCCGACCACCTCCGCCGCCGCGGCGTCCGGGCTGACCGGAATCAGTTCCTCGGGCCTGCCGGGAGCCGGTCTGAGGAGGCGTAGCCGTTGCAGGGTGCCGCAGGCCGCCTCCACCTCCTCCTGGCTCAGACCGAGAGCCGGAAGCACGTCCGGTGTCCGGCGCGCGAGGCTGCCGCGCTCCAGTACGTACGCGAAGACGGCGACGGCTCTCGCGTCCAGCCGAGGCATTCCGTCCACATCCATCCCAGTAGTCACGTGTTTCCCCCGTGATGCGGCCCTGCTACTTCCGTGCCATGCAGGGTATTGCCAGGTCATGGCGCTGGACCAAGCGGGCCCGCCGGGATGAACTGGAGGTGTCCGGCCGAGGGAAACCCCATCAGGCCGACATTCGACGTGAACCCGCCAGACGCGGATGTTCCCGCCTGCCAGCTCACCTCCCGAACCAGGAGTCGCACCATGTCCGTTGCCGTCCGCTGCCTCCTTCTCCTCACGGTCCTGCTCGCCGGCGGTGCCACCGCCGCCACGGCGGACGGCGGACCGGGGACGGCGCGGACGGTCGCCGGGAGCCCCCTGGACACCAGTTGGGGCGACGACTACGTCCGGCCCGTCCTCTAAGGCCTGTCGACCCTGATCCGCGGACAGGCCCCAGGGGCTCGTCGAGTGCTCGTTCCCATGCGAAAGGCGAGGACGAAGAGCGTGTCGTCACCCACTGTGAGCCCTTCCCCGTCCGGCCCCGGGCCCCGGCGGTCGCGCGCGGAGAGCCCGTCGGACCTCGCGCTGCTTCCCGACATCGTGCGTGCCGTGATCGCCCGGAGCGCACCGGGGACGGAGAGCGGTGGGCGCGGAAGGGCGGCAGCCGGGCCGGTGGACTGGAGCGTCGAGCAGGGTGAGTTCTGGTGCCATGTCGTACCCGGCGAGTCGGTCGGGCGTGCCCAGGGCTGGAAGATCCACGTCCCGGCCACCCCGCTCTCGGCAGCTCTGGTCCTGGCCCGTTCCGCCGAGGTGCTCGTCGCCCACGGCGCGGCCTTCAAGTTCGCGGGGAGTCCCGCCAGGGTCGCCGCGCTGGTGTCCGGGCGCTTCGCGCGGGGCGGCGGCGGCAAGTTCCTGACCGTGTACCCGGCCGACGACGACCGGTTCAGGCTGCTCGCCGAGGAACTGCACCGGGCCACCGAGGGGCTGCCCGGCCCCGCGGTCCTCTCCGACCGGCGCTACCGGCCCGACAGCCAGGTCTTCTACCGGTACGGCGTGTTCAGGGGAGTCCGTGAGCTGACGGCCGACGGTGCCTTCGCCGCCCGCCTCACCGACCCCGAGGGCCGGCCGGTCGCCGACGAGCGCAACGCCTGGTTCACCCCGCCGGCCTGGGCCGGAGACCCGTTCCCCGACCGTCCGGCCGCCCCGGCCCGCAGCACGGCCACGGCCAAGCCCGTCCTCCTGAACGACCGCTTCCTGGTACGGGGCGCGATCCAGCACTCCAACAAGGGCGGGGTGTTCCGCGCCGAGGACACCCGGACCGGCGAGCAGGTCGTCGTCAAGCAGGCACGGCCCCACGTGGGAGCCGGCCTCGAAGGGCTCGACGTCCGGGACCTGCTGCGCCGCGAGGCCGCGCTGCTCGAACGGTTCGGCGGCGCGCGCCCCGACCGTGTCCCCGGGCTCGTCGAGGTGTTCGAGCAGCAGGGCAGCGTGTTCCTGGCCACCGCGTCGGTACCGGGGGCGACGCTGCGGCGCACCGTCGCCGAGCGACTGGCCAGGGACGGCAGTGGATGCCCCGACGACCGTACCGCCGACTCCCTGGTCCGGCAGCTCGTCGAGCTCGTCGCCACCGCCCACGAACTGGGCGTCACCCTGCACGACTTCAACCCCAACAACGTCATGGTCACCCCGGACGGACGACTCGTCCTGATCGACCTGGAGATGGCGGCCCGGGAGGGGGAGCGATGGGTTCTCGGCGCCACCCCCGGCTACACCGCCCCCGAGCTGCGCACCGTCGACCAGGTGGCACCCGCGTTGCCGCCGACCGCCGACCTGTACGCCCTCGGCGCGACCGTCCTGCACGCCGTCAGCGGCGCCGATCCCCTCTTCGCCGAGGACCTGCCGCGGGACACGGCCCGGCCGGACGAGCGGCGCCTGGCGTGCCTCGTGGAACTGCTGGCCCGCGACCACGCGCTCGTACGCCGCTTCTCGCCGCTGATCCGGGGGTTGATGCGGGACGAACCCGACGACCGCTGGACCCTGGAGCGGGCGCGGGAGTTCCTCACGGGCGGCCAGGGGGCGTCGACGTCGCCGGAGCGGGTGGACGATCAGGCGAGGTCGGTCGATCAGGCGAGGTCGGTTGATCAGGCGAGGTCGGTCGCTCAGGCCAACGAGGTCGAGCCGAACCGGACCCCTGGTCCGGCGACGCGGGAGAAGCACCCGGACGACGCCGCGACCACACGCGCACGGCTCCTGCACGACGGCATCGCCCACCTTCTGGCCACGATGCGTCCGAACGACCCCGAACGGCTGTGGGCCTCGGACACCTTCGGCGAGACCTGCGATCCGGTGGCCGTGCAGCACGGCTCGGCGGGCGGCGTCGCCCTGCTTGCCCGGGCCCTGGACCAATGGGCCGCCGGCACGACCGGGCCGTTCAACACCCCGGCGACCGGGGCGACACCGCCCGTGACCCGCGAGGCGCTCGCCGAGGGCCTCCGCTCCGCAGCCCGCTGGACGGCGGGACGGCATGACGCTCTGCCGGGCAACCTGCCGGGTCTGCACTTCGGCCGCTCAGGTACGGCCTGGGCCCTGCTCGACGCCGCGCGGGCGCTGGACGACACCGCTCTGGCGGACCGCGCCGTCGCACTGGCGCTCGCCCTCCCCGTCGACTGGCCCAACCCGGACGTCTGCCACGGAGCGGCCGGCTCCGGTCTGACTCAGCTCCACTTCTGGCGCACCACCGGGGATCCGCGGTTCCTGGACCGTGCCGCACAGGTCGCGGACGGGCTCCTGGACGCCGCTCGGCGTACCCCCGAGGGGCTGTTCTGGCCGGTGCCGGAGGACTTCGGGTCGGCTCTCGCGGGTGCCTGGCACTACGGCTTCGCGCACGGCGTGGCCGGGGTCGGCACCTTCCTCCTGCTCGCGGCGGAGGCCACCGGGAACGCACGCCTCCTCGACGCGGCCACCGAAGCGGGAGCCACCCTCGTGGCCGCCGCCCGCAGCGGACCAGCCGGTGCGCTCTGGCCCGTCGACCGCGCCCGCCACCTCTCCGACTCCCCGGAGCTCGCCCGCCACTGGTGCAGCGGCTCGTCCGGCGTCGGGACCTTCCTGGTCCGGCTCTGGGCGGCCACCGGCGCGTCCGACAAGGTCCTGCGCGACCTGGTGGACGGCGCGGCCCTCGCGGTACGGGCCGGCCGGGTGACCGACTCGCCGGCCACCTGCCACGGGCTCGCGGGCAACGCCGAGTTCCTGCTCGACGCCGCCGTACGGACGGGCGACGAGAGCCACGCTGCCGCCGCCGAACTGCTGGTCGAGCACCTCGCCGCCCAGGCCGTGCTGCGCGACGGGCGCCTCCTGGTGCCCGACGAGAACCGCAGGACCGTCCTCGCCGAGTACGCCACCGGCCTCGCAGGAAGCCTCTCCCTGCTGCTGCGCATGCGGTGCGGAGGCCCCCGAGCCTGGCTGCCCGAGGGCGGTCCGGCCCACCCCTGAGTGTCCGGTGGCCGCCGGCCACCGGCATCCCGTCGAAGCAACCGAAGAAGGAGACCGTCATGACGGAGTTCGACATCGATGCCCTGCAGGTTCTGCCCGAGGAGGTCCGCACCGAGGACGCCCGCGGTGAGGAGCACGCCGCCGCGCTGATCACGGCCTGCCGCTGGCTCACCAGCGGCTGCTGACCCACCCCGTGACCGGGCGGCGCACCTCCATGGCCGCCCGGGTGGGGACCGGCGTGCGGCCGGTCCCCACCCGCCGGGGAGGACCCGACACGCCACCGGCCGCCATGATCTCCCCGTGATCCGTCCTACGGTTCGGGCAGTGCTCCAGGACTCCGTGGATCTGGACTTTCGGGCCAGTTCATGGATCTTCGTGGCTTCTCCTTGAGAGAGCCCGCCCAGGTCGTCAGGGTGGGCGTCATGACCTTGGAAGCCACTCTGGCGAACGCTCGGTACTGGGCAGAGCCCCCGGCCGCCCTCGAACTCGACGACGACGTGCTGACCGTGGAGGCGGGTGCCAGGACGGACGTCTTCACCAACCCGCTGACCGGTGAGGTCAGGAACGACGCGGCACGTGCCCTCCTGGTCCCACCCTCCGGCGACTGGCAGTTCTCGGCCCGTCTCCGTGTGGACTTCCGAGCGCCGTGGGACGCCGGCGCCGTGGTCGTCTGGTCGGCACCGGACGTCTGGGCCAAGCTCAACTTCGAGCAGTCGCCCGACGGCCCGCCCACGGTGTACTCGGTCGTCACACGGGGGCTCTCGGACGACGCCGTGGGATGGCCCCTCCACCACGGTCCGGTCTGGCTGAGGATCAGCCGCGTCGACGGCGGCTTCGCCTTCCACACATCGCTCGACGGCGAATCCTGGCGCCTGGCGCGCCAGTTCGGTCTGGACAGCGCGCCCGACGTGCGGGTCGGGATCGAAGTCCAGTCCCCGGTCGGAGACGGCTGTGTCGTCCGATTCGACCGCATGACGCTGACGCCGTCGCGGCTGCCCCACCTCTTCGACGGGCGCTGACCGGTACCGCTACCCGAGGGGCGGGGGCGGGGCATTCTCAACCTGTCGGGCGGTGGTCCGGGCGGTGGTCCGGGCGGTGAGGTCGATGCTGACGACTGACCTCACCGCCCGGACCGGATCCCGATGGTGTCCCGGTCCGCCGGTGGGCGGACTACCGGGACGTCGGGCTCAGGCGAGGTCGAACCGGTCGAGGTTCATCACCTTGTCCCACGCCGCCGCGAAATCACGCACGAACTTCCCTCCCGCGTCCCCGGCGGCGTAGACCTCCGCGAGCGCTCGGAGCTGGGAGTGCGAACCGAAGACGAGGTCGACGGCCGTCGCCGTCCACTTGGTCTCGCCCGTGGCGCGGTCCCGGCCCTCGTACACGTTCTCCTGCGAGGTCGAGGGCTTCCACTCCGTTCCCATGTCCAGCAGGTTGACGAAGAAGTCGTTGGTCAGCGCCTCCGGCCTGTCGGTGAGGACACCGTGCGGGGACCGCCCGAAGCCCGTGTTCAGCGCCCGCATGCCGCCGGTCAGCACGGTCATCTCGGGAGCGGTCAGTGTCAACATGCCGGCGCGGTCCAGCAGGAGGGTCTCCGGCGACAACTTCTCGCCCGCCCGGAGGTAGTTGCGGAACCCGTCCGCCCGGGGTTCGAGCACCGAGAACGACTCCACGTCCGTCTGCTCCTGCGAAGCGTCCGTGCGCCCCGGTGCGAACGGGACCGTGATGTCGTGCCCGGCGTTCTTCGCGGCTTGCTCGACGGCCGCGCAGCCGCCCAGGACGATCAGGTCGGCGAGCGAGATCTTCGTACCGCCGGAGGGCGAGTCGTTGAAGTCCTGCTGGAGCCGCTCAAGGGTCTGCAACACCTCGGCCACTTGCGGCAGGTCGTTGACCTCCCAGTCCCGCTGCGGTGCGAGCCGGATCCGCGCCCCGTTGGCCCCGCCGCGCTTGTCGGTGCCGCGGAAGCTCGCCGCCGATGCCCAGGCGGTGGTGACCAGCTGGGAGACGGACAGCCCCGAGGCGAGGATCCTCGCCTTGAGGGCAGCGATGTCCTCGTCCCCGACCAGCTGGTGATCGACCTGGGGCACGGGGTCCTGCCACAGCTGAGGCTCGGGAATCCACGGGCCGAGGTAGCGCGAGAGGGGTCCCATGTCGCGGTGCAGCAGCTTGTACCACGCCTTGGCGAACGCGTCCGCGAGCTTCTCCGGGTTCTCGTGGAAGCTCTTCGCGATCGGTGCGTAGACCGGATCCAGCTTCAACGAGAGGTCCGTCGTCAGCATCATGGGAGCGTGCCGCTTCGACGGGTCATGAGCGTCGGGCACCGTGCCCTTCGCCGCGGGATCCGTGGGAGTCCACTGCTGAGCACCGGCCGGGCTGGTCGTCAGCTCCCACTCGTACCGGAACAGGTTGTCCAGGTACCCGTTGTCCCACGTCGTCGGCTTGGAGGTCCATGCGCCCTCGAGCCCGCTGGTGACTGTGTCCGCGCCGTTGCCGCTGCCGTACGTGTTCCGCCAGCCGAGGCCCTGCTGTTCGACGGGACAGGCCTCGGGTTCCGGACCGATGTACGCGGGATCGACCGCGCCATGGCATTTTCCGAACGTGTGGCCGCCGATGATGAGCGCGGCCGTCTCCTCGTCGTTCATCGCCATGCGCGCGAACGTCTCGCGGATGTCCTTCGCGGCCGCGATCGGATCGGGGGTGCCGTTGGGCCCCTCCGGATTGACGTAGATCAGTCCCATCTGTACGGCGCCGAAAGGCCCGGTGAGTTCCCTGTCGCCGCTGTAGCGTTCGTCTCCCAGCCAGGTGTCCTCGGGCCCCCAGAAGATCTCCTCGGGTTCCCAGATGTCCTCTCGGCCGAAGCCGAATCCGAACGTCTTGAATCCCATCGATTCCATGGCGCAGTTGCCGGCGAAGACGAGAAGATCGGCCCAGGAGATTTTCCGGCCGTATTTCTGCTTGACCGGCCAGAGGAGACGGCGCGCCTTGTCGAGGCTCGCGTTGTCCGGCCAACTGTTGAGAGGGGCGAAGCGTTGGGCGCCGGAGCCGCCACCACCTCGTCCGTCGGCGATGCGGTACGTGCCCGCGGCGTGCCAGCTCATCCGGATGAAGAGCGGCCCGTAGTGTCCGTAGTCGGCCGGCCACCAGTCCTGCGACGCCGTCATCACCTCGATGACGTCGCGCTTCAGCGCGTCGACGTCGAGGGTCGCGAACTCTTCCGCGTAGTCGAAGTCCTCGTCCATCGGATTCGACTGGGGCGAATGCTGGTGGAGAACCTGAAGGTCCAGTTGCTCGGGCCACCAGTCCCGGTTCGTCCTCGGCCGGGTCGGCGTGGGAGTGGGGGTGGGGATTACCGGATTCTCGCTTTCGCTGCCGGACACGTCCGTCCTTCTTCCTGTCTTGGTGTTCCGTCCGCTGTCTGTTTGCTCCGGACGGCGTACGCATTTCTCTGCTGCCGAGCGTCGTGCCCCGCGCCCGTCCGTGTCATGACGCCGGGACCGCGTCGGCGTCCGTATGGTCGCGCACCGTGGACCGCACCGGCACGGAAACACGCAGAGCGCCCCCGCATAACAACGTCGAATTCCGAGGAGAGGTGGCATTTTCTGATCATCGTGATCGCGTCGCCGGAATCCGCTCGGATCCGGGAAGTCGCCCCATCCGCTTCCTGCCGGAACCTGGACCTCTGCCGGTAAACTCCCGTCACCCCACTGAGCCTGAACAAGGTGAACCCACATGAGCGACCTGCTGGAGCGCATGCGAGGGCGTGGCTGGCGGATGACGCCCCAGCGACGTGTCGTCACCGAGGTCCTCGACGGCGAACACGTCCATCTCACGGCCGACGAGGTGCACGCGCGCGCCGTACAGCGGCTGCCCGAGATCTCCCGAGCGACCGTCTACAACACCCTGGGCGAACTGGTCTTGCTCGGTGAGGTGGTGGAAGTCTCCGCCCAGGGCCGCGCGAAACGCTACGACCCCAACGCGCACCACCCGCACCAGCACCTGGTGTGCTCCCGCTGCGGCACCATCCGCGACGTCCACCCGACCGGCGATCCCCTGGCCGCTCTCCCGGAGCAGGAGCGCTTCGGCTTCACGGTGTCCGAGGTCGAGGTCACCTACCACGGACTGTGCCCCCGGTGCGCGTCCGATCCGCCGCACGTGTGATCCGCTCCGGTCCGCTACGCCGCGCCCGCGTCGCTAGGCCGTCCGCGTCGAGACCAGCATGCCGATCTTGTCTATGCGGTGCTCGGGGTTGTTCTGGGCGTCTCGCCAGAAGTTGCCTGCCGCGTCGTCCTCCGGCGTCGCGCAGGTGGAAAGCGTGAGCATGGCCCGGGTGGGCTTCCCGTCCGGCTCACCCGGCACCGCGGCCCGCTGTTCGGCGAGTGAGCGGGCGGAGCGGAAGGACGTGGTCCGGGTCTCGACGATCTCGTAGGTGTAGACGGTGCCCTCAGCGGTGATGTGCACCAGGTCCCCGACCTCGACCGAGGGCAGGTCGCGCAGGGGTCCGCCGGCCGAGAGCCGGTGGGCGGTCACCAGGTAGTTGCCGATCTCGCCCGGCCCCACACCTCCGCGCTCCCCGTACGGGCTCGCCGCCACGCCACGATCCTGGATGCGGGTGCCCTCGCGGTCGTCGGTCGTACCCTCGTACGGCGTGACGTGCAGGTTCTCGATGCCGATCGACGGTATGGACATCTCGGCGGTGACAGGCTCCTGCGGCGAGGGAGCCGGCGGCGTGGCCGGAGCGGCCGAGGCCGTGAGGGGAGGGGCCGTGGCCGTGGAGTCCGGTGACGAGGTCGAGAGGACCACCGACGTCGGGCCGTGCACGCCTGTGCCCGTACCGCTACCGCCGCTTCCGCCCGCGCAGCCGGCCGGCGCGGCGACGACCGCCACCACTGTGGCGACCCCGGCGACGGCGGCGAGCAGAGCCCAGCGGGGGCCGCGGCCTCCGTGCCGGCCCTGACGCGGGGACCCACCACACTCGGCACCCATACCCCCAGGATGGCCCACACCCCACTCCCCACGCCAGGGCACCCGCGCCGGCCGCGACAAGCCGCGCTGCCCGGGCGTGGCAGGCCGCAGCGCCCCGACGGGCATCGCCCCGCCGGTACCTCTCAGGCCGGGCCAGGCGGTGTCTGGGCCGGACGGAGCATCGGGCAGGCGAGTCCCGGCGGTGCGTCCGATGCTGGGACGGACCCTCTTCAACCGGGTGCGCGTCCGCCCGGCGTCATCGTGAAGGAGCTCCTGTGGCGGCACGTACTCACCACCGTTCCCGCTCGCGCGCACGGCTGCGGCTGTCCGTCGCCGGCCTGGCCGCGTCCGCGGTGCTCGGCGCCCTGGTCCAGCCCGTACAGGCCACAGGCACACCGGCCCCCCACGACAAGGACCTGCAGAAGCAACTGAACGACCTCGTCCGTACGTCGGGAGGACCGCCCGGAGTGATCGCGCTGCTGCGGCAGGGCGACCGGACGGCCGTCTACCGGGCGGGCGTCGCCGACACGGGGACCGGCCGTCCGCCCCGAACGACCGACCACATGCGGATCGCGAGCGTTGCCAAGGCCTTCAGCGGTGCGGTCGCCCTGCGCCTGGTGGACCGGAAGGCGCTGGACCTCGACGACACGATCGGCGAGCGCCTGCCGTCACTGCCCGCCGCATGGCACAAGGTGTCGCTCGGCCAGTTGCTCGACCACACCAGCGGGCTGCCCGACTTCTCGGCGGCGCCGGCGTTCCTCGCGATCCTGCGGGAAGACCCCAGGCATCACTTCGACTCGCGCCGGCTGCTCGACTTCGTCGCCGAAAAGGACCTGCTGTTCCCGGCGGGATCGAAGTACTCGTACTCGAACTCCGACAACATCGCCGTCGCGCTGATGGCCGAAGCGGCCACGGGACAGCGGTACGAGCGGCTGCTCGAGCAGCTCGTGTACCGGCCCCTGGGCCTGCGTCAGACCAGCCTGCCCCAGGGCTACCGGATGCCGAGGCCGTACCTGCACGGCTACGACGTGACGCCACCCGCCCCGCCGGAGGACATCAGCGAGGTCCTCAGCGCGTCGGGCGTCTGGGCCTCCGGCGGTATCGTCTCGACGCCGAAGGACCTCAACGCCTTCGTCCGCGCCTGGGCCGGTGGACGCGGCTTCCTGACGGAGGAGACGCGCCGCCGGCAGCGGACCTTCATCCCCGGTGCCGCCTCGGAGCCCGCGGGCCCCGGCGTCAACGCGGGCGGACTGGCGATCTTCCGCTACACGACGCGGTGCGGCACCGTCTACGGCCATACCGGCAACTTCCCGGGCTACACCCAGCTGGCGGTCGGCACGGCGGACGGCAAGCGGTCCCTCACGTTCTCGATCACCACCCAGACCAGCAAGAGCGTCAAGCCGGAACTGCTGGCCAAGGTCCGCGCCGTCCAGGAGGACTTCGTCTGCGCCCTGCTGAGGCGCTGACGGTCGGTCAGGCCCGCGGGGTGCGTGGCTCCAGCCGGAACTCGAAGCCGAGGGTGCCCGGGTCGAGTGCGGTCGCGCCGCCGTCGACGGTGAGCGTCGCACCGTTCACGAACGAGGCGGCGGGCGACAGCAGCCAGGCGATGGCCTCCGCGACCTCGTGCGGCTCACCGGGACGCCCGGCGGGCAGGACCCGGGTCACCTCCTCGTACGCCGCTTCCAGGCCGTTCCCGTCCAGGCCCGCCTCTTCGGCGAACCGGTTCATTCGGCGGTCGGCCATGTCGGTGCGCACCCAGCTCGGGCACACGGTGTTGGCGCGCAGCCCCACGCCCCCGTAGTCGACCGCGAGCGAGCGGCACAGCTGGAGCAGCGCCGCTTTGGAGGTGGCGTAGGCGGCGTTGCCGACGCCGTTGCGCAGGGCGGACACCGAGGCCACGGCGACCACCGCGCCGCGGGCGGCGAGCAGGTGGGGGAGCGCGGCGCGCAGCAGCAGGAACGGACCGGTGAGGTTGGTCCGCATGACCTCGTCCCAGTCCTCCAGGGTCACCTCGCCCACCCCGCCGCCCCGCCCGATGCCGGCGTTGAGCACCAGTCCGTCGAGCCGCCCGTACGTGCCGACCACTGTCTCGACCAGCGAAACCACCGCGGCGGGGTCCCCGATGTCCGACGGTACGGGCAGGGCGCCGGTCTCCTCGGCGACCAGCCGCAGCGGCTCGGGGCGGCGCCCGGACACCGCCACCTTGTGCCCCGCCCGGGCCAACGACTGCGCGGTCGCCGCCCCGATCCCCGTTCCGCCCCCGGTCACCAGGTACACGCGCTCGTCCGCCATGTCCGCCACCTCAACCGTGCTCGTCCGCCGTCCCCGTCCCGGCGATCTTAGGCGCGCGCCGCCCCGGGGCCGGGCCGGCCGGCGAACCGGCGCCGGAGGCGGTGTGCGTTTCCCGGCCCGTCCAACGTGGGGGCCACACCTCTAGGCGTCGTGCGTCATGGGGTAGGTGTCCCCGTCGATCCACAGCTTGTTGCTGTCGGTGACGAAAAGGAAAAGCCCTACTGAGGGCGGGGGGTTACGCAGGTAGGCAACGGCGGACTCGGTGAGTCGGACCCTGCCGGCTCCGAGGTGAGTGATCCCCGCCGGTTCCGTACGGTCGGCGAGCCACTCCGCCCGCGCCACGCCCATGACCACGGTGTACCCCCGCGTTCGGCCCGACGGTTCCGAAAGGCGTACGAGGTCGTCGTACCGGGCGAAGGTCAGGACGGTGTCCAGAGCCTCCTCGAAGGTCTGTGGCCCCAGGAACTCCTTGTTCCTGAAGGTGCCGCCGTGCGGGACCCGGGCATAGGAGACCCACGTCGAACCCGAAGACACGACGTGGCCGACCGGGAACCCGTCCGGACTGCCGTGATTCAGGCGAACGGACACGGCCTGCTCACCGGGCCCTCCCATGGAGGGCTCCCGGTAGAGGAAGAGATTGCGCACCTCCAGCCGCTCCCTGAGGGCCGGCGTGATGCGGTTGATGTCCACCGGCTTCGCCTTCACGGCTGCCTGCGGCCTCGCAGATCGAACGAAGTCGATTTCCACGGATGCGAGGAACGGGGCGACCCTCGCGCAGTCCCAGCCGATGGGCTCTATTCGAGCGACGATCAGGTCGATCTCCTTGCGGATCTTCCGCATGGACAACCTGGCGCGGGTGTCGATGTCGAAGACGGCGCTGAAGGTCTCGTCACCCCGGTCGAACGCCGCCTTGGCGTCCGAGACCAGTTTGTTCATCCGTAACGCGTGCATCAAACCCATGTTTCCCCCTGATCCGCTTCCGACGGCTCGGAGCCGCCCGACCACCGGGTGGAACTGCATGATTCGCGAGAGCAGGGGACCATGGTCTCGCACGGATCCCGGGGGCGGTAGACCGGCCATGAGGGCCGGTGTGCGGTTCGGATCTTGCTTGGTACGGCGAGCGGACGCCCGAGGACCGGAGGTCCCGTTCCCGTAGGCGCGCCTGCCTCCCGAGCACCGCTTCCTCCCCCTCCGCGCCGTACCGGCCCGGTTCCCGGCCGGAAGTCGGCCGATCGGCCGAAAAAGGGTGCATGCTGAGCACCAACAGTGGTCGAGTTCCTGTTCCGGAGGTCGAAAGAATGAACGGCGGCGAGGGAAGACGGCGCCTGGCCGCCCGGGCTTCGGCCGGAAAGGGTGCCGCGGCGCACCGCTCGGCCGGAGCCCGCAGACGACTCGCCCGGGGTGGCGGCGAGGTCCCGCTCGACCGGCTCACCACGCGAGGTCGGCTCGCCTGGCTGAACTCCGCCGCTTCCAGGATCGGCACCACCCTCGACCTGGAACGCACGGCCCAAGAGCTGGCCGAGTTCACCGTGCCCCGCTTCGCCGACGGTGCCGCCGTCGACATCCTGGAGCGTGTCCTGCGGGGCGACGAGGGCGCACAGTGGACGGGTACGGGTGTCCCGCTCATGCGGGCCACCGCCCTGTGCGCCGTCGAGGAGCTGTCCTCTCTGGAGCCCACTCCGGTGGGCGAGACCACCGCCCGCGTCGAGGAGACGCACGAGACGCTGCTGCACCGCTACTGTCTGCGACAGGGCAAGCCCGTGCTGGTCAGCCGCATGAGGAACGACGACTTCATCAAGGTCGCGCCGACGGAGAGCGCCGCGGCGAAGATGCGAGCCGCCGGAGTGCACAGCTATCTCGCCGTGCCGCTGATCGCCCGCGGGCTGCTGCTCGGCAGCGCGGACTTCGTCCGCGGCCCCGGAACACCACCGTTCTCCACCACCGACCTCGCACTGGTGCAACAGCTGGCCTCGCAGGCCGCCGTCTACATCGACAACGCACGGTTGTACGGGCGCGAGCACGAGCACGTCGTCTCGTTGCAACGCGCACTGCTGCCGCGCGCGACCCCGGTGACGCCCGGGCTCCGCGTGCACTCCGAGTACGCGCCCTCGACGGCCCACCACGGCGTGGGTGGCGACTGGTACGACATCATGGCCCTGCCCGGCGGACGTACGGCCCTCATGGTGGGCGACGTCATGGGCCACGGGCTGCCCGCGGCCGCCACGATGGGGCGGCTGCGGACGGTGGCCCGCACCCTGATGACGCTGGACATGGCTCCGGAGCGCGTCCTGGCCCGGCTGGACCTCGCCACGCGTGACCTGGAGGACGAGCAGGTCGCCACCTTCCTCTGCGCCGTTTTCGACCCGGCCGACTCCACCTACACGCTGGCCAGCGCCGGGCACCTGCCGCCGCTGTTCCTCGACGGACACGGCTCCGCCGAGTTCGTGGACGTACCCGTCGGCGCGCCGCTCGGGGCCGGAGTGATCCCGTACGACCCGATCCGTGTCAAAGTGCCGAGGGGCGGCAACCTGGTCATGTACACGGACGGGCTCGTCAAGTCCCGGCGCGCGGACATCGACCACCAGCTGGAGTCCCTGCGCTCCACGGCGTGCGGCCTGGCATCCGAGGCTCTCGAAGCCGGCGGCTTGATCGAGCGCGCCCCGGCCGACCCCACCCGTTTCGACGAGGCCGTACTCATCGTCGCGACGGCCGTCTCGGAGGCCCCGGCCGACCTGCGCGAGTGGCAGTTGCCGCAGGAAGGGCGAGCGGCGTCCGTGGCCCGGGGCCTGGTCACGGACCAGCTCGCCGAGTGGGATCTGACGGAGCTCACCGACGTCTTCGAACTCGTCGTCTCCGAACTCGTCGGCAACGCCCTGCGCTATGGCAACGGGCCCGGCAGACTCCGGCTGCTGCGCGGCGACCGACTTGTCGTGGAGGTCTCGGACACGGGCCCCGACCTGCCCCAGATCCAGCACGCGGATCTCAGTGACGAGGGCGGCCGAGGTCTCCAGCTCATCAACATGCTGTGCCGCCGATGGGGCTCCTGCCGCACCGTGACCGGCAAGGTGGTGTGGGCGGAACAGAACCTGCCCTCCTGAGGACGGCCGGAACGCCGGCACACCTCACTGAGTCTGCGACACCGCCGCCGGACCGCTCCCCGAGGCCTTCGAACCCCCGGGGAGCCCCCCGGGAGCCGCCTCGCTCCCGGAGGTCGCCGCGTGCAACACGCGCAGGGCGATCAGGAGGACGCCGATGTCATCCAGATAGACCGGGTCCGGGATCAGGTCGATCGGCGAGATCGTGTAGGCCACCGCTGCCCAGAACAGGGCCTTGGACCGCAACGGGACACCGGCGGCCAGCAGCAGCCTCCGAGCCTGGAAGACGCGGACGAGCAGAACAGCCGCGAATCCCGCCACCACGAGCACGAGAACCACGGCCACGATGAGCCAGAGGGAGCTGTCCATGCTGCTCTCCTGCCCCGTAGTGGTCCAGGCCGTGCGGTCGTGCGCGGCTGCTACAAGGCTACGACGTCGGGACCGCCGATCGGCGTGACTCTGCGTTGCGGCGCCGGTCGGGTGTGAGGAGGTAGGCGATGCCATGTCGCTGAGCTCGTCGGCGTACCGGCGTCCGGCCGCCTCGCCGGTGGCGGCATCGGGGCGTACGGAGTTGTGGAAGCAGGCGCCGAGGAGGGCGCGGGCCGCGGTGTCGACCGTTGCGGCCGGACCCGCCGGCGCCGGGAGCATCGACGACTTCGAGCTCTTCTACGCCCGCCGCGCAGTCGACCGCTTCCGGACACTGCTGGGCCGCCAAGGGCTCCTCGACCTCCTGGCCGCGGACATCGAGGAGGGCAACGCCTTTCTGCGCGAGAGCGCCCGCACCTCCGACGGCGCCTTCAAGGGGGGCACCACCGTGCTCGCGGCGAAGGGGCTGACCTCGGGCGAGTTCCTGGCCTGGATGGACAAGGCCTTCGCCGGCGACGAGAAGCCGCTCCTCGCGGCGCACCCCGAGCACTACGTGATGGGCACCGATGAGATCGGCGCGCGCGTGGTGGAGAACATCGGCCCGCACGTCGCCGACTTCTCCATGGGCGGCTGGGGCACCGACGCGCTGGACTGGGCCAAGGACGCGGCCGAGCTCCTCCCGGAGTCGGAGTTCCCGCGCAATATGTCCTCGAACCTCTTCCTGGCCGATGGCACCGTCGTCGGGCGGGCCTTGATCCAGTTCGGCGACACCGCCGACGGCTTCACCGCGAATCTGACGGTCTACTTCCCCGTCACCTGCCCGGACGAGGTCCTGGAGCACCACCTGCGGCACTACGCCGTCGAGTTCAGGAACTGGATCGTCGCCGCGGCGGCCGCCCGCGCCTGAGACCCCTGCCGGACGGCCGCGCGAGCCTGCTGAGTGCCGCCACCGCCAGGGCGGTGACGGCGGGCTGCAAGGCCGTGCGCGGGTCGGGGGCGAAGAGAGGGGAGTGGTTGGGCGGGAGCCGGCCCGCCGAGGCCGTCCACTGACGGGGGCTCGCGGTGCCGACCATCCAGTAGACGAGGGGGACGTCCTTCTCGCCGTGGAGCGCGGCGCCCGCGCCGCCGTACAGCGGGAAGTCCTCCGAGGCCAGCGACGGCGGCCAGTCGGCGACCCGGGCGGAACCGAAGAGCCCCGTGTGGGCGGCGCGGACCGCCCGGGTCGCGGCGGGATCGCCCCACAGCGCCGGGGCGCGCGAGACGGCCGTCACCTCGGGCTCGCGCGGGCAGGCGGAGGCGGCGCACTCGGCCCGGACGATGCGCTCGACCGCCGCGAGCGCGCGGTCCAGGGACGAGTCCGTGAGCGCCCGCAGGCCGATCCCCAACTCCGCCGTGTCCGGCACCACGTTCACCGCCGTGCCCGCACGCAGGGTGCCGACCGTGAGCGTGACCTGGTCGGCGGGGGCGCTCTCGCGGGAGACGATCGTCTGCAGCCGGGTGATCACGGCCGCTGCCGTCACCACCGGGTCCACGGCCAGGTGGGGCGTCCCGGCGTGTCCTCCGAGCCCGTGCAGCACGACGTCGAGCGCGATGCTCGCCGCGGTCACCGGAGCGTGCGGGGTGCCGTGCGCGACCATACCCGCGGGCAGCGGCGCCGCGTGCTGGGCGAGGACGGCGTCCGGTCTGCCGAACCGCTCGTACAGACCGTCCTCCAGCATCGCGCGCGCACCCGTCAGCGTCTCCTCGGCCGGCTGGCCGAGGACCACGAGGGTCCCCCGCCAGTGCGCGGCCGCGCGGACCAGGACGTCCGCCGCCCCGGCCGCGGCGGCGAGGTGCAGGTCGTGGCCGCAGGCGTGCATGGCGCCGTTCCCGCTCGCGTACGGCAGCCCGGTCCGCTCCTCCAGGGGAAGGGCGTCGAGTTCGGCCCGCAGGTACACCCGTGGGCCCTCGCCGTTGCGCAGGACGCCGACCACACCGTGACCGCCGATGCCCCGGGTGACGTCGAGGCCCAGGGCGTCAAGGCGGTCCGCGAAGAGCCCGGCCGTGCGGCGCTCCTCGCCGGACAGCTCCGGGACCCGGTGAACGTCCAGGTACAGAGTGAGAGCGGGACGCAGTGCCTCCCCGGCCGAGGCGAGGACGGGGCCGAGGGGTTCGGGCTGGTTCACGAGGCTCCAGAGGGGAGGAGGCACGCCGCTGGCGTCACGTGCCAGCGATGTGCGTGCGGGAGACATGCCGAACGGTGAGCGGGTGGCGGTGGAATGAGAGACGTACACACCCCCCGGACGGTCCCGTTCGGACCGTGGTCAAGAGGAGGCGCCATGAACAAGGACCTGGGCACGCTCGCCGACGAGATCCTCGAACTCGAGGCCGAGACGTTCGAGATCTCCGACTACTCGGACGCCAGCGAGGTCGTGCTGGCCGGTTCCACCAGCACCAGCTCGACCTCGACCTGCAGCTCCACCACCAGCACCACCTCCTGCTCGGCCTGATCGACGTCCCACCGGCCGGATCACGGCCGGAGGCGCGCCCGGTGTCCGTTCCTCGGACACCGGGCGCCTTCCGTTCCGCCGATTCCGGGGCTCTTCGGCTACGGGAACGGGTGCGGGACCCTGCGGATCTCGGCTTCGGTCAGGTCCGTCGCACGATGGCCGCCCCGGCGCAGGGCCGTCCGCAGCCGGGGCAGCAGCGGCGCCCGCTGCCGGTTCCAGCCGAAGTCGAGCGGCAGCAGACCCGGTACGAGGGTGCTCACCGTGCACAGCCCCATCCGCTCCTGTTCGGGGGTGGTCTGGTCGACGACGACCACGTCGTGTCCGGCCTCCGCGAGCATGTCGGTCACGGCCCGGACGTCGTCCTGGAGATCGTCCGTCCGGGGCCGGCCGGTCGACTCCCAGTCCCGGTAGACCTCGTCGAAGCGACGTACCGCCAGGGGCTCCAGATATCCCCGGGCATGCATCGCCATCCGCGGCAGCCCATACAGCTGCGCGTGGTCCTTCAGATGGCGGACGAGGCCGAAGTCATCGGCCATGGCCTCCAGTTCGCCCCTCCGCTCCTGCGTCTGGCGGGAGAGGTGCGGGATGTAGGTGAGCACCTCCGACAGCGCGCCCTCCACCGCGGACCGGGGGTCGAGCGAGGCCGCCGCCGCGAACGAGAGGGTGCCGGGGCCGCCGTCGCGGCGTACGGCCACCGCGGTGACCACGGGGACCGGCAGGTCGATGCGGTTGTCCAGGACGTGGACGTCGTACCCCTGGAGCGCCGCACGTTCCGCCATGGCCGCGGACGACCCGCCGCCGACGGTGACCAGGTCGATCTCGGCGAGCCGGGCGTCGCCGTACCAGGCGTTCAGGAAGGCGTCCCGCTCGACGAGTTCGAGCAGCCCGCCGAGGACCGCCTCTTCGAGGCTGCCGCCGATGGCGCAGCCGTTGGAGCACTCGAAGACGAAGTTGTCGGCGGCGAGACCCGCGCTGTAGTACACGAGCCGGGAGGGGACCAGGACCGGACGCTCGTCGCGGAGCGACCAGCCCCACTCCCAGGGGATCGCACGGTCCGGGTCGAACGGGTCGACCAGCGGATCGTCGCGATAGGTGCGCGGATCGTAGAAGCCGCACGTGGCGGGGTCGACGGCGTCGTCCCGGAGTTCGTTCCAGGAGCCGGTGACGGGGGTGTGCCGGCCGCGCCGGTGGGTTCCCGCGTACCGTTCGAGGCCCTCAAGGAAGGCCAGGGTGCGGCTGGTGGAGAAGGTGTTCTCCTGGCCGCTCCATGTGACGTCGTTGAGACCGGCGTAACCGCGGACGAAGACGCTCCCGGCGACCGGCGCCGTCGTCGGCGAGGTGACGCTGATCCACGTGCCGCCGCCCAGCGCGCCGCAGACCGGGTTGGCGAGCGCCTCGCGCGGCAGGGGGTACGAGGACGCGGCACGCAGCCGGTACGTGCCCGGGTCCGGCTTCCGCCGCTCGGCGAAGGCCATCGGACGCGGCCCTGCCGGGGCGCGGTCCGGAGCGCAGTCGGGGCAGAGCGGGTCGGCGAGGAGCGGGTACGTGCGGACGGCGAGCGTCGGCAGGTCGATGCGGGACACCTGCGGCAGCGCCCGGTCGGCGGCATCCGGCGAGGCGGGCTCGGCCCCGGGTCGGCCGTCGAGCACCGCCTGATGGAGGGCCGCGACCGCGTCGTACACATGGTCGGTGAGCAGCGGCCACACCCCGGCCGGGCGCGGTCCGTCCGGACCGCCGGTCTCCAGCGCGTCGCGCTCGCTGCGGCTGCGCAACCGCTGCCAGCGCAGGGCGAGGCAGCGTCCGCAGGCGGGCGCGGTGCCGTCGCCGCCCCAGGGGCCGACGAGCACCGCGGAGGCGGTGAGGTGGACGCGGGCGTCGGCGCGCTCGGCCGCCCAGGGGTCGGGGGCTCTTCGGCCGCCGAGCGGTGTGCCGGCGTCCGTGACCCCGACCGGGACGACGGGTACGTCGCGTCCGAGACGCACGGCGAGCGCGGCCCGTAGACCGGCCCGCGCCTCGTCGAGGGGCAGGGGCAGGGGCGGCGCGGTCCCGCCCAGGGTCTTCCCGGCGGCGCTCACGACGACTTGGTCCAGCGGAAGGTCCTCACCGCGACCGCGCCGAAGACCAGGGCGAACACGAGCAGTCCGACGCATCCCACCCATACGTCGGAGGAGTCGCCGCGGCCGGCGAGCGCGTGGGACACGGCGTCGTTGAGATAGCGCAGCGGCATGGCAAGCGAGACGTTCTGCAGCCAGGACGGCATCGAGTCGAGCGGGAAGAAGGACCCGGACAGGAACGCCATGGGCAGCATCAGGAAGTTGGCGACGGCCGCGACCGACTCGGGCGTGTCGGCCAACGACCCGATGATCACCCCGAGCAGCAGGAAGGTGGTGATGCCCAGGATCAGGACCGGGATCAACAGAGGCCAGCCGGAGGCCGGTTCGAGGCCGAACACCGGCAGCATCGCGACCCCGACGAAGAGCAGCGACTGGACGGCGCCGACGACCAGCGCGATCGCGTAGCGGGAGCCGATGACGGCGGAGAGCGGGGCCGGGGACATCCGGATCAGCCGCAGGATGTCGTCGGTCCGCCACTGCATGAGGGTGAAGGCGATGCCGAACACGGCGGCGTTCGCCACGCCCCAGGACAGCACCCCGGACGCGGTGTACGAGAGGTAGGACAGGCCGCTCTCCTCCACGGCCTGGCCGCGGAAGATCAGCCCGAAGACGACGAGGAAGAGGAGGGGGAAGGCGAACGTGAAGAAGAGGGTGGTCTTGTCGCGGACCTGGGCCCGGTAGCCCGCCCCGGTCAGTGCGGCGTAGGCGCTCATGGTCAGGACTCCGTGGTCTCGGCGTGCGGGTGGCCGGACCGTCCGGCACCGGTGAGGCGGGCGGTCAGGTCGAGGTAGACGTCCTCCAGGCTGGCGGAGCGGGTCTGGACGCCGTCGAGTCCGACGAGCTTGTCGACGGCGGAGAGGACACGACCGGACGCGTGGGTCTCCAGGACGAGCGAGCCGCCTTCGACGCTGACCCGTTCGACGCCCTCGATCGCCGCGGCCCGTCCCTCGTCGAGGCGGCCCAGGGGAAGCAGCAGACGGCTCGGGGCCCGCGAGGCGCCGACCAGGTTGTGCGGGGAGTCGGTCACGGCGATCCGGCCGTCCACCAGGATGGCGATCCGGTCGCAGAGGGCCTCCGCCTCGTCGAGGTGGTGGGTGGTGTGCACGATGGTGCGTCCCTCCGCCTTCAGCCCGCGGAGCACCTCCCACAGGGCGCGGCGCGCCTGCGGGTCGAGGGCGGCGGTCGGCTCGTCGAGGAAGATCAGCTCGGGACCGTGGACGAGCGCGGAGGCGATCGCCAGCCGCTGCCGCTGACCACCCGAGAGGTTCTCGACCTGGACGCCCCGCTGCTCGGTGAGGCCCACGGAGTCGAGGGTGGCGTCGACGGCGCTCCGGGGCGCCCCGTAGAGAGCGGCGACGGTCCGCAGGTGCTCGTGGGCGGTCTGCCGGACGAAGAACGCCGAGCTCTGGGTCTGCACGCCGAGCCGGGGGAGCAGCGCGGTGTTGCGGGGCCAGGGGGACTCGCCGAAGACGGAGACCGTGCCGGTGTCGGCCCGGCGCAGTCCCTCCATGATCTCGATCAGGGTGGACTTGCCCGCACCGTTGGGGCCGAGGAGCCCGAAGAACTCGCCCCGGTGGATCTGCAGGGAGACGTCGTCCACGGCCTGGCGGTCCCCGTACCGCTTGGAGACTCCCCGGACCTGGACGGCGGCGGTCGGCGAACCGCCCGCGGCGGATGTGGTTGACATGGCCTGTACCTCACTCATGTGGTGCGCGGTTCCTTCGGGTCAGCCGAGCAGGTGGAGTACGAACGTGATCGTGGCCGCCGCGGCGAGCAGGACCACGCCGGTGGAGCCGAGCGCGTACGCCGTGTAGATCCGCCGGGCCCGAACCGAATAGTCGGCAAGGGCCTCGGCCCCCGCGGCCCCGCGGCGACGCAGCGCCAGATAGGTCCGGGTCTCGGGGGCGAGGTGATCGGCTCCGAGGGCGTGTCCGAGCATCCGGTACCCGTCGAGCGGCGGCAGCGGTACGAGATTGCTCAGCGCCTGGATCGTGCCGAACACCAGGAGGCCGGCGAGCGGGGAACGCTCCGGCGCGTCGGCGGGGAGCAGGAACCACCAGACGCCGAAGGGCAGCAGGAGCAGCATGTTGAGATGCGCGCCGGCCCCGGCGATGACCAGCTTGGCCCTCCGGCCCGGCAGGAAGAGGTAGTTGTCCACCGTGCAGTAGAGGAGGGCGGCGGGGAACCGCCAGCGCAGGCCGATCTCGGCGACGTGCCCCCCGTAGTGCTGGGCGGCGACGCCGTGCGCCAGCTCGTGCAGCGTGATGCTCGCCCAGAGGAACAGGGCGACGCCCATCAGCGCGAACGGCTGCCGGACCAGTTCGGCGGTGCCGTCGAGCAGTTCCCCCGACCGCCATGCGAGCGCGCCGATGAGGGCGAAGACAGCCGCGAGGAGCGGTATTTGGACGGCCGGGTGGAGGAGGGGACGCAGGAGGCGGTGGAGTCGGGCGGTGGTCGCGTCGGCGTCCGCGACCATCGGACGGGTGCCACGCCAGAGGGAGTTGGGGCGCTGAGGGGCGGCGGTCGGAGCGGCCGGATCGGGCGCGCCGACGAGGAGGCCCCGGGTGCCGAGGAGGCCGAGGAGCCGGTTCCAGTGCTCCTCGCCGAGCCGGCGGCCGAACCGTTCCGCGTACGCGGGCGCGAGGTCGTCAAGGGTGCGCGTGCCGTCGAGGCGCGACATGAGGAAGTGCTCCTTGATCCCGACCTCGAACGCCGCCCCGGTGACCGGGTGTCGGACGAGGTGCACGGTCCGGGGGCCGCGCAGGAGGGGCGGGCCGAGGAGCACCCCCGGCCGGAGGGCGGGGCGATACGCCCGCGCCGCGGTGGCCGTCATGCGTCCGCCGCCGCGACGTGCGGGTCTCTGAGGACCTGGCCGAGGACGAAGGACAGGTAGGCCTCGTCGCGGATCGTCACATGCAGCCGGTTGTTGGTCATGTGCATGTACGGGGAGAGGAGTCGGGGGAGGACCGACGGCAGATGGGTGAGCGGCGCCGCCGGGACGGCGTCCGCCGGTTCCGTGCGCATCTGCCCGGTGTCCTCGCGGGCGGGGCCCTCATGGAGCGGGAAAAGGAGCTCGCCCCGGCCCGTCAACTCCTCGATGCGACTCCGCAGTTCCAGGCAGTGTTCCGCCCAGCCCCGCAGGAAGGACGGCAGCCGCTCCAGCTCGCCGCTCGCGATCGCGTCCCGGACGGCGGCGAACCGGCGGCTCAGGACGGGCGCCATCTCGGCGTAGTTCCGCTCGTACTCCTTCGAGCCGATGAACCCGGTCCCGGGGAAGGCCCGGTGCCAGAACGCGTAGTAGCCGTCCAGGTAGTCGGCGAGCCGGTCCTCCTCCGGCAGGAAGCAGCTCGCCATCACCATCATCAGCTGTGCGGAGGTGCCGAGCAGCACGGTGCGGAGGTGGAGGTTCATGGTGCGGAAGGCGTCGACGACCAGCTCGCTGGAGTGGCGGAAGTGCCACTCCGCGAGCTCGACACCGGCCGGGCCGCCGTACTTGGCGTACTCGGGGGCGTACGGCTCCTCGCTGAGGCTGTTGTTCGGGCGCAGCCTCATCCGGCCGTCGTCGCCCATGTATCGACCCCGGTCCTCCCCGGGGAACTCGATGTCGAACAGTTCGTTGTAGAAGTCCTTGAGGAAGCCGGAGTCGACCTCGTACAGCGCGGGGCGGCTCTTCAGGAAGGCGGTGAGCGACTCCTCGGCCCGCCGTCTCACCTCGGGAGCCGCGGCCGGGCTCGCGGGGCGCAGCCGCAGTCGCACGTGCGGGCCCTCCAGCCAGTAGTTGATGAAGAAGTGACCCGCGAGCAGCCCCTCCGCGGTGAGCCCGGCGACGAGCGGCCGGACGCAGTCCACCAGCATCGGCCGTGGGCTGGCGGCGTAGAAGACGTGCAGGGCGATCCACTCTCCCGGTTCCTGGACCGGGGAGCCGGGAGCACCCATGCCGGGGCCGGGGCCGGGCGTGACGCGGGGG
The DNA here is from genome assembly GCF_042268445.1 of Streptomyces sp. NPDC056169. Lineage (NCBI taxonomy): Bacteria > Bacillati > Actinomycetota > Actinomycetes > Kitasatosporales > Streptomycetaceae > Streptomyces > Streptomyces sp. NPDC056169. Next base: position 82,405 of record NZ_JBHJUO010000020.1, read on the forward strand.
ACGGGGACGGGGGCGGGTACGGGGTGCGGGGGGATCAGTTCGGTCATGTCGGGCAGTCCTCGGTGCGGTGGCGGTAAGTGAAGGTCTCCACGGCCAGTTCGGCCACGTGCCGGCCCTGGGCGGACGTCAGATGCAGCGCGTCCTCGGCCGGGCACATCTCGCGCAGCGCCACCCCGGTGCCCGGCTCGCGGTCCACCAGGGCGTCGAACGAGGTCAGCGACAGCGGACTCGCGAAGTCCACGTACACGGGCTTGGCGCCCAGGGCCCTGCGGCCCTCGCGGAGCACCGTGGCGAAGACCTGGTCGGGCAGGCCGTGCCGGTGCTGCCAGCGCCGCCACTCCAGGTACCACGACGCCTCGTCCGCGCCGGGGCGGCGGACCGGCAGCACGGCGGCGTCCGCCGTCCAGCTGCGACGGCTCAGCACGATGTCGCCGTGGACCACCCGCGGCCGGCGCGTGACGCCGTCGACGGCCGGACCCTCGGGGACGCCGCCCCAGACATCGGTCGGTGTCATGGAGCTCGGCGAGAGCAGCAGCAGGGTGCGGGGGATCTCCGGCAGGGCCACCGGAACGAGGTACCCGAGATAGACCGGGACGACCTCGCGGTCGAGCCGGTGCGAACGCAGGACGAGACGGTCGGTCCGCTCGTCGTGCTCCAACGAGAGGTCGCTCAGGTCGAGTCGGGCATCCTCCGGAACCGTGGACGTCTCGCCGGGGCACACGATCTGGTAGTCCGTCAGCCTGCCGTGCAGATTGAGGTTGCTGGTGACGGGACCACCGGTCAGCTCGGCGAAGACGGCCCCCCGGGGCTGACGGTCGCGCAGCTCGGCGCGCAACCGCTCCGAGAGTCCGGCCCCGCCGGTCGGGACGGCCCCCGGCATCCGGTCGTAGACGTGGGTGAAGCGGCTGAAGGGGAAGGCGAGTCCGCCGTACGAGCGGTTGAGGACCACACGGGGGCGCGCCTCGCCGTCCGGGGCGGGCAGGGTCACCTGGAGGTGATGGCTCTGGGGGACGAAGTCGTCGACGAGCGGCTCCAGCGCACCCGACACGGCGGCGAGGAGGTCGGCGGGCAGCCGCAGTTCGTCGTCGGTCCCGTTCCGCTCCCACGCCTCCCACAACTCCCGCATTCCCGCGACGAACTGGCGGCGGGCGCCGTCCAGGCCGCGCAGCGCGGGCTGGCCGAGCCAGTTCTCCTCGGGGACGTACTCCCCGTTCGCGTCGAACGTCGTGCGCTTCGCGGCGAAGGAGACGTACTGGTCGAAGAAGTCCTCGTGGAAGTCGTGCACGAGGCCGAGCAGGTCGTCGCAGCGGCCGCCGCGCCCGAAGCGGGCCAGGAAGAAGCCGTGCAGGGTGATGCGGTGGGGCAGCGTGAGGTCGAACATCGGCAGCACGCCCTCGACCGCCCGCAGGGCCTGCCCTGTCGCACCCGTCAGAAGTCCCGTTCCGCAAGGCAGGTCGGAGCCCGCGCTGACGTCCTCGTAGAGAAGCGTGCGCGGCAGTGTGGGCTCCTCCGCTCCCAGCTCCCTCTGGACGTCGAGGAGTTGCTCGCGCAGGGTCCGCAGGATCGCGCGCCGTCCGGCGAGATCCGCGGCGGGGTACGCAGCCAGGCAGGCGGCCGGTCCGTCCAGGGCGTCGGCCACCGAATCGGCCCACGAGGCCGCCAGGTCACGCAGGGCGAGCTGGAACGAACGCAGCGGGTCGGGGCTGTGCACATCGGTGCGCAGGCACGGCACTTGGACCATGCCGAGCTGGAGCAGCGCGGCCGCGTACCGCTCGCACTCGCCCGGGTCGGCACCGTGCTCGGTCCTGAGCCACTCGACCAGGTCGCGGTGGCGCAGTCCCGCACGCTCGTCGAGGAACGCGAGCAGACGCTCCAGGGTTCCGCTGCCCCGGAGGTAGAACAGCCGGTCGCGGACGGAGTCGAAGGTGACGGACGCGTCGTCGTCGCCGCTCGTCACCCACTGCCGTACGTAGCGGATCCGGTCCTCGTCACGGCCCCAGCCCGGGGACAGTACGACGGGGAGGTCCTGGCGGCGCACGGGATCGGCGAGGATCAGCTCGGCGAGTCGCCCCAGGGCGACCACATTGAGCCGTACGTGACCCTTCCAGGCCTCGGGCCCGCCGACGCGCAGGTCGGCGCCTTCGCCGGGCCCGGCGTCGAAGATCCCGGTCGCGACCGGGGTGAGGGTGCTGAACGGGCTGGTCTTGCACGCCGTGCGGTAGAGGTACGCGAGCGCCGACCGTTCGATCTTGCGCATCCGCTTGCCCGGGTCGGCACGGGTGTCGCCCAGGTAGGCGTCGAGCCGGCTGTCGAGCACCGGTGACGCCAGGAGCAGTCCCCGGCGCAGCGGCTCGCCGGCGAGCGCGGTCCGCAACGCGACGCGGGCGGTGCGCAGTTCCTCCGCGAGGAGGGCCGGGCCCACGCCGAGGAGGCCGCCGTACGCGACGCGGTCGTCCAGCCAGGCTGAGACGTGTGCGCCGGCCGTCCCGTCGAGTCCGGTCACCAGCCGTACGGCCGCGGCCGGGTCGGCTGGCAGTCGGTTGTTGAAGATCTGGCGGCGCAGGGCGAGGAGCGCCCGCCGGGCGTCGTCGCCGACGGCGTCGGCCGCCTCGACCAGGGCATGGAGCTCCTCGCTGAGGGCGGCGCCGCCGGCGGCGAGACGTTCCTCACGGGTCAGGACCTCGTCGGCCCAGGCGCGGGTTCGCGGGCAGCGCAGCCCGTGCACGGTCTCCACGGGCAGACCGGCGGCGCGGAGCAGGAAGCGCGGGCCCACCTCCCATGTGACGGGACGGGGGAGCGGGGTGTCGGCGTTCGAGCCCGCATCGGTACTGTTCCCGGTCCCGGTCCCGGTCCCGGTCCCGGTGCTGGTGCTGGTGCTGGTCAGCAGTGTCATCGCGGGTCCCCCTCAGGCGATCTCGTGGCGGAAGTCGGCGGGGCCCGGGCGTTCGTTGCCGAGCGGCATGATCAGCAGCGGCGCCTCCGCGGTGCCCTCCAGGCCGAGCCTCTCGACGAACGACACGTTGTCGAAGCCCAGGGCCACTCCCGCGCCGAGCGACAGGGCGGACGCCGCCAGATAGAACGTCTGGGCCACGGCGCCCGCCGTGCCGACCGCAAGCCGGTAGCCGCGGTCCCCGACCGCGTCCAGGACGGCCGTCGTCCGCACCGTCGGCACGAGGACGACGCCGGCCCGCTCCAGGTTGTAGTTGGCCAGGAAGTAGTTCTCCTGGAGGAACGCTCCCTGCGGGCCCGGGACCACGAGCGCGAGATCGCCCCTGTCGGGGTCGTAGACGTACGCGCCGGGCGCGATGTCCCGGACGTGGTTGATGAAGGCGTACAGACGGACCTGCCGGAGCGTGCCGTCCGGATCGGCCTCCCCGCCGAGGGACGTCGCCGCGCAGGCCGCGAGCACGGACGACAGCTGGCCGGGCGTGACGGGGTCGGCCGCGTCGAAGCGCCCGAAACTGCTGCGCCGGCTCCGCAGGACGCGGCGCACCGACACCTCGGGGAAGGCGGGTGCGGGCAGAGGGACCCGGGTGCCGCCCGTGGGGACGGGCCGGGCCGCCGCCGGGGCGAGCGCGCCGGGCGCGGGCCGGTCGGCGGCGCCGGCCACGGTCGTCGCGTGCATCGCGAGCACCGTGGGGAACTCGATGACGGTACGGGAGCGCTCGACGTCCCGGTGCCGCACCGCCGGGTCGGGGCCGTCGGCCACCGCCGCACGCGGCACGGTGCGGTCGCCGTCCCAGCGCAGGGGCACGACGGCGAACACACCCTCCTCCTCGCCGGCCGTGCCGAGCAGGCCGTTCAGCCGGGGCTCGTCGAACCACAGGAGGGGCGCGGTTCGCAGCCCGTGAGCGGCGGCCCAGATGCGCCAGGTCTGCACGAGCGTCCCGACATCGGTGCAGACCACATGGAAGCCGAAGCTGTTGTACTTGAAGGCCGTCTGCCAGTACTTCACGCCGAGGATCAGGTACTGGTCCGTCTCCAGGGCCTCGGCGGGGGCGTCCTGCCCCAGCGCCTCGCGCACCCGGGCCGTCACGTCCCCCGTCGACAGCCGCTGTACGGCGTGCCGCTGGACGTCGTAGTAGTGGATGCCGGGCGTGAGCGGGCCGGAGGGACCCGAGGCCCAGTAGACGCCGACCGGGTAGAGACCGCCGCCGCCCGCCGTGCCGCGGGACCAGTTGGCGTGGGTGTAGAGCGGCAGCCCGGACAGGTCGCTGTTGGCCTGGATGCCGAGCCGACGGCCGGTCAGCCCGTACGAGTCCTTGAGCATCGCGGACAGCAGGGGGAGGGTGAAGCCCCCGGGCGCCTCGGGAGCCCCAGGCGCCCCGGGCGCCCCGGCCGGACCGGCCGGTGCGGCGGCCGCGAGCCTGTCGCCGGACCGGGGGAGAAGGCCGGCCCACGCGGGCGCGTCGGCCAGGTCGTCCCCGTCGGGCAGGGCGTAGGACTCCACGCCCGGGTAGAACTTCCCCCTGCGCGGCCCGTCGGGCCAGTCGGGGACGAAGTCGGCGGGTTCCATCGGAACGCGGCCGCGATGCAGGACGGCATCGGCGTACTCATGGGCGTACCCCATGGGGTCGGCCTCCTTTCGGACGGCGTGCGGGACGGGCGCCGCTAGGGGAAGGGATGGGGGGCGGGGTGGAGTCCGGCGGGGCCCAGGGCCGCGCGCATCCGGGGCATGTGGCGGGCCCGCTGCCGGGACCAGCCGAAGTCGATGGGCAGGAGGCCGGGCACCAGGACCTTGACGGTGTGCAGACCGAGCGCGCGCTGCTCCGGCAGGGTCTGGTCGACCACCACCACGTCGAAGCCGGCGGCCGTCACCGCGCCCACGGCGCGCAGCAGGTCCTCACGCAGGTCTGTGGCGACGGTGGCTCCGTCGGCGTCCGGCCACGCGAGGTCGGCCACCGCGAGGGGAGGCCGGCGGTCCGGCTGCCGCAGCAGGAAGTCGGCGTGCCGACCCATCTTCGGGACGCCGTAGACCAGCGGATGGTCGTGGAGGGTGGTAACCCGGTCGAAGTCGGCGGCCATCGCCCGCAGCCGCGCCTCGTCGCGCCGGGTCCGGCCGACGAGGTTGACGGCGTCGGTGGCGATCTCGCAGAGCGCCGAATCGAGCGCGGACTCGGGATCGAGTCCCGCGCCCGCGCCGAAGCACATGCGGCCCACGCCCCCGTCGAACCGCTCGGCGCACGCGGTGACCACCGGGACCGGGAGGTCGGCCCGGGTGTCGAAGAACCGCGCCCGGTAGCCGTACATGGCCAGCCGGTCGACCATGTGCCGGGTGCTCGCCCGGGAGCTGGTCGACGGGTCGATCTCGCGCAGCGGCACCTGCCCGTACCAGGCGCGCAGGAAGGCGTCCCGCTCGATGACCTCCATCAGGCCGAAGTAGACGGCCTCCTCCGTACTGCCGCCGGACGCGCACCCGTTGGAGCTCTCCTGCACGAACCGGTTCTCCAGGCCCGGGGCGTGGTAGTACGCCAGGACCTCCGGCACCGCGCGCGGCGCCGCGTCCCGCAGCGACCAGCCCCACACCCAGGGGATCTCCCGGTCCGGGGCGAAGGGCCGCACCCGGGGGTTGTCGCGGTGGAACTCTTCCGCGTACAGCCCGGTCTCGCGCGGGTCCACGGCAACCGGGCCGAGGTCGTCCAGCGACGCGCGGAGACGCGCCGTCCGGGTCCGGGCGCGCATCCCCGCGTAGCGCTCAAGGCCTTCGAGGACCCCGACGCACACGCTGCGCGCGTAGGTGTCGGCATGGCCGCCCCAGAATGTCTCGCGCAGGTACTCCCCTGAGCGGGACGAGAAGCAGCCGACGGTGGCCGAAGTGGTGGCCGAGGCGACGTCGCAGACGACGGACGGGCCGATCGCGCCCCAGTGGGGGTTGGCGAACGCGTCCAAGGGCAGCCGGTAGTCCTCGATCCGGCGGACCCGGAAGACGCCTGGCCGGTACTTGGGTGCCGGACGCAGCGTCAGCGTGGCGGCCTCGGCGGTGTCCTCCTCGGGCGTCCCGCAGGAGGGACACTCCGGGTCGGGCACGAGCGGATGGCTCCGCACGGACAGGGTGTCGAGGTCGATCAGATGGACACGGGGGTACGGGCCGGGCTCCGGCCCCCGTTCCGCCAGCCCCGCGATCAGGGCGGCGACGGTGGCGGCGGCGAAGGGGACGGCGTACGGCCAGTCGCCCGCGGAGCGGGTCTCCGACCCGAGCTCGAGCCCCTCCCGCAGGGGCACGGAGCGGACTCCCTGCCAGCGGCGGCGGAGGCAGGTCGCGCAGCCGGCGCGGTCCGCGTTCCCGGCGGTCCCGGGCGACACGGGCCACGGGCCGACGAAGACCTGACGCCCGTAGAGATGCACGGGGACCGGGCGGCCGGCGACGGCGGAGTCGTGGCGGGGGCCGTGCCCGTCGGCGGTGTCCGCGTACGCGTCCCGTACACCGAGGGCGGCGACCGTCACGGCCGGCAGGGGGCTGCCCGATACGGCCCCGATCGCGTCGAGCTCCGTGCGCAGGGCGACGGCGAACCGGGACGAGGACCCGGCGCGCGCGGGCGCGGCGGGGGCACCGGAGGTGTTCGTGTGCGGCAGGGGCGCGGTCCGGGCCTCCGGCGGGGCCACGGCCTCGGCTCGGGCCACGGTCTCGGCTCTCATCGGGCTTCCCGGGTGAGCAGGACACGTACGGTGTGGATGCCCGCCGTCGGCAGGTCGCCGGCGTGCGTCGGGACGACGAAGGCGTCCCGGCCCGTGGCGGCGAGACGTTCCAGGACGTGGGGCCACTCCACGGGGTCGCCCGGTGCCTGCGCGGGCCCGTCGCCGGTGACCGGCACGAGGCCAGGGGCCAGGTCCCGCAGCAGCGGGTCGCCCTCGTCGGTGGTCCGCTCCTCCCCGGCGAGCTGGACCACTCCCAGGAGGTCCCGGATCGCGTCGACGGCGGCCGAGGCCAGGTCGAGGGCGGCGCCGACGGCCCAGCGGCCGGGGGCCGCGTCACCGGGCGCCGTCCGCGCCATGACGACCGACGCGCCGGAGTGCGCCCGCTCGCCGAGGTCGAGCAGCTCGACGGTGAGGCCGAGCAGTGCGGCCGACCGGAGCAGGAACGTCGTCTCCGGGTCCGCGCCGAAGACCTCGGGTGCGATCAGGGCGGTGTCACCGGAGCCCGCGACGGCCCGGCACAGCGCGTCGTGGGCGAGTGCCGACAGCAGCCCCGCGGCCGCCGCGTCCGGGAGGTCCGAACCCGCCCCGGCTCCGGCCCGGGTGGGCTCGAAGCGGCGGTCGGCGTTGTCCGGGCCGAAGGGACGCACGGCGCCGGTGGGCACCCGTACGACTTCCTTGGTGAGGAGCGAGGTGGCCGGTGTCCAGCTCGTCGTACCGCCCGCCCCGCCCGTTCCCGATGCGATGGTCAGGGTGTCGGGGGCCACCGGCGGCAGGGCGTCCAGCGGCTCCGCGAACGCGGCGGACGGGACCACGTGTTCGGCGTAGACCACCGCCGCCGCGTTCAGCGCCCGTAGCCGGGCACCGGCGGTGTGGTGCACGTCGAAGGCCGTGATCGTACGGGTGCCCCGCGGCCCCAGACCGAGGACGACCGAGCCCACCTTGAGGGGGGTCTGCGTCAGCGGCTCGTCGGCGTACGACCTGAAGACCCCCGTGAAGGGGCGGACGAGCGCCGAGCGCCGCTCCAGTTCGGCGAGCGGCCCCTGGGCGGCGTCGTCGTCGGGGGCGGTGGCGACCGTCGGCAGGAAGGCGGGACGCGCCGGCGCCGACGTCACGTCGACCGGCTCGGGCAGGCCCGCGACGGACGAGCAGAACGGACAGCGCGGGTGGGCGAGCAGCGGCTCCGACGCGACGTCGAGGCTGGCCATGGACTGGACGAGCACCCGGTCCCGGGTCTCGGCCGGCAGGGCCTCGGTGACCAGCCGGAACACCTCGTACCCGAGGAGGTTCCCGAGCATCGCCGCGAGCGGCCCGGCTGGCTGGGTGCCCGGTGTGCCGGTGCCGAGGGCGAGACCGCTCCACAGCTCGGCGGCGTCCGACGCGGCGGTACCACCGGCCGCGCCGAGCCGGAGCGCGGCGCAGGACCAGCAGGACGCCGAGTCCGCGGTCGTCACGGGGCCGACGACGGCCGAACCGCCGAACGTCCAGGCGGGCAGCAGCGTACGACCCCGGGGCACGCCCTCCCGCAGCAGCGGCAGCATGAGGCCCGGGACGTCGGCCCCGGCGGCGGCCACCACCACGTCGTACCCCTCGTACGAGGACCAGGCTTCCCGGCCGCGGACCGTGTCCCGCCCCGGCAGCAGCGGCAGTTCGACGGGGCAGCCCTCCTCGGCGAGGGCGGCGGCCTCCTCGCGGACGGCCGCGAACTCCTCCCGTGTGACACCGGCGTCGCTCTCGGCCAGGGAGCGCTCGACGCCCACGGCGGCGCAGCCGTTCCGGACGAGGGAGAGCACGCACCAGCGGGCCACCGGACCGTCCCCGACGACCGCGACCCGGGTCTCCCGGAAGCGCGCGAAGCGGCTTGCGGCGGCGTCGGCGTAGTGGTCGATGTACGCGATCTGCGGGGCGAAGCGGGCCGCGGCCTCCGGAGAGGGCGCGGGCGCGGCGGGCGTCCCGTCCGGCGCCGGCACGGGGCGGGCGAAGTCCCGCCCGTAGAGCGCCTGCACCAGCTCGCCCACCATGGCCTTCTGCGCGTCACCGAACCCCGCGCATATCTCCTCGACCGCTCGGCTGCCGTCCAGGTACGGCATGAGGAGCGTGGCGAAGCGGTAGCCGGACTTCGCGGTGAGCTGGAAACCGCCGTCGGCGTTGTGGAAGATCACGCCGTTGGGGGTCTGCGTGAACAGGACATCTCGACGGACTCGGGGCCGGGTTCCGGCGATCTCCGCGTACGACGTAAGGGTCATGCGTGCGTCACACCTCTCGTTACGGGGCGGCGAGACGGAGCCCGGGGTGGTGGGCCGACTGCTCTGCTCGGGATGCTGCGGGGGACGGACTGCGGGGCGTGTGGGTGTACGGGGTGTGCGGGGCGTGCGGGGTGTACGGGGTGGTCTCGGGTACGTGGGGCCCCCGGGTCTGTCCGGCGTCCAGGGACCGGCGTCCTGGCTTCGGCGGACGGGCCGGGGAGGGGCCCCGTCGTCACCTCATGGCGGCCGGCCTGCTCCCGTCCAGCTGCGGGAACTCCCCGTGCCGGGGCGGGCGCAGCAACGCGGGGGCGTGGCCGGCGGAGGAACCCGCCGCACGGCGGGCGTGCGCCCGCAGCAGATCGTGCGTCCAGAAGGCGCCGGGCTGCCCCTCCTCAAGGAGGCCCGCGTCGAGGAGGTCCTCGATCACCTGCTCCGCCGCGTCCTCCGGAAGGCCGAGGAGCCCGGCCGCCCTGGCGGTGGTGAGCGGGTCGTGGGGCGACGAGGCGAGGCGCAGATGGGCCTCGGCGAGCGCGGGAGGGAGCCGTCTCAGGGCCTCGTCGAGCCGCTGCGGCACCGACATGCGGGGGTCGTCGGCGAGGCTGAGCCGGCCGACGGGGTCGTGCCGGAGCCAGTCGGCGTAGTCGGCGAGGCGCAGCCGGGGCCGGGTGAGCAGCCGGGCGGCGGCGATGCGGAGGGCGAGCGGATGGTGGCCGCAGGCGGTCGCGAGGGGGATCGCCGCGGTGGGCTCGGCGGCCATCCGGTCCCGGCCGAGGACGGCGGTGAGCAGCGCCTGCGACTGCTCCGGATCGAGGGCTCCGAGCCGGTGCACGGTGCCGCCGTGGGTGGCGACGAGCGCGGCGAGCCCCATCCGGCTGGTGACGATCGCCGCGCCGCAGGCGTACGCGGTCAACAGAGGGCGGACCTGATCGGGGTGGACGACGTCGTCCAGGACGAGCAGGACACGGCCCCGGCCCGCTCCGGGCCGTACACGCAGTGCGTGACGGAGCTCGGCGGCGGCCTCCTCCGCCGGGCGGGGACTGCCGTCCGGACGGGTCAGCGGCACCAGGAGGCAACCGTCCGGGAAGTGACCGCTCACCAGGTGGGCGACGTGCAGCGCGAGGGCTGTCTTGCCGATACCGGGCGCTCCGGAGAGGACGGCGAGCGGAGCCCGCTCGGGGCCCGCGCCGGGTCTCTCGGTCGTCAACAGGCTTACCAGGGAGTCGACTTCGTGCTCCCGTCCGGTGAAACCGGGGACGGTGGGAATCGGCGGGTGCGGCGGCGGGGCGCCGTGGACGCCGGGCTCTGCGGAGTCCGAAGGGCCCTGCGGGCGCCGGGAGTCGCGAGGGCCGCGGCGGCTGTGAGGGTCCCGAGGGCCGCGCATGTCCTGAGCGGGCGGGGTCGCGTCCTGTTCCGCCGGTGCGGAACCGCTGCCGGCGGAGGCGGGTGGGGGCGGGGACAAGGAGGGAACGGCCGCGCTCGGCGCCGTCGTCAGCGCCTCCGGCCTTCGCGCCGCCTCGACGCGGCCGAGGTCCTCGCCCCGCAGGATCGCCAGTTCCAGACGCTGGAGTTCGGCCCGCGGATCGACGCCGAGCCGTTCGCGCAGGTGACCCTTGATCCTTCGGTACTCCGCGAGGGCCTCGGTCTGCCGGCCCGTCCGGTACAGGGCCACGATCAGCTGCTCGGCGAACCGCTCGTGCGCCGGGTATACGCGCGTAACCTCCCAAAGATCAACGAGTGCTTCGCGACATCGGTCGTGCTCCAGTTCTATGTCGCAGACTCGCTCCAGCACCCTCAGCCGCTCCTCGGCGAGGCGGGGCACCTCGTCCCGGTGCAGCAGGTCGGAGGGGACGTTGGAGAGCAGGCCCCCCTGCCACAGGGCGAGCGCGCTGCGGAGTGTGTACAGCTCGGAGCCGGTCCCGGACGACGCGGCCCGCTCGACGAGCCGGCGGAAGTGGAGCAGGTCGAGCGTCTCGGCGTCGGCGTCGATGCGGTAGCCGCCGGCCACCGCGACGACGGCCTGGTCCTCGATGCCGTACTTGGCGAACAGCCGCCGCAGGCGCAGGACGCAGCTCTGCAGGGCGGTCTTGGCCGTCGTGGGGTGTTCCTCGCCCCAGACGATGTCGCGCAGCCGGTCGGTGGAGACGACGGAACCCGGCCGGACGAGCAGCGCGGCGAGCAGCGCCGTCGGTTTGGAGGGCGGGAGCATCACGACGTCCCGCCCGTCGGTGACGCTCAAGGGCCCGAGTAATTGGAATCGCACCGTCGTGTTCGCCTTCCTCGTCCGCTGGTACCAGGTGGGTCCCCAGGCCCTGTCCGGTGGATCAGGGTCGGACAGGCCCTAGGGATGGCCGGAGCCGTGCGGCCTGGGGCGGGAGGTCGGGGGCCGGGCGGGTGCAGCGGGCATGACGAACCACCGGGGAAGGCAGGGGGGAGGCACGGGGGAACTGCGGTGCGCTGGGCTGCTGCGGTCGCCGGAGCGACCTGGTGGGAGCGGGGGATGACCCCCTGGTCGGCGTCAAGGTCAGCAGGGTGCAGGAGGAAAGTACAGCGGCGGTGCCACGGAAGGGACGGGGCCTGAGCCCTTCTGGACATCCCCCGGGGAGTGGTTGACGGTGCGGTGCGGAGCGTGCAGCGGGGCCGGGGGCGAGGGGCCAGGAAGCTGGCTGAAGAGGTCATGACAGTCTCTGTCCGATATTCGGACGACCGTCGGGAGCGGGTCGATGCCCTCGGGAGATCGTTGGCCGGGTACGCCCGAGGTAAAGAATGGCCACTTTCCGACCGTCCGACATCGGTGCCTGTGGCCATGAACGGTGGCGGCCCCGGGGGTTCCTGGGGCGGGGGCCGCGCCGCCCCCGCCAGGCGGCTCACCCCGCGGCCCGTGGCCGTCGTGAACGACGCATCTCGACGGAGCGTCCTGTACGCGAACAGTGGATGAGCCGGGCCCCGCCACCGCCGGAGGCCACCCGGAAGGTCACGGACCGCGGGGCACGTCTGGTGACTTCAGGCCAACTGGTGACTTCAGGTCAACAGGCCGTGGGCATCCGCCGGGCCCGGCCGCGGGGCCTTGCGGGCGTGCAGGACGTGGGCCTCCAGGGGCAGGGGGGTGCGGTCGACGAGTTCCAGCCCGGCGTCGCCGAGCAGCCGGGCGTAGTGCTCGGCACTCCGCTCGCGGCCTCCGACGTTGCACATCATGTGGAGGTCCCAGGCGGTGGCCAGCGAGGGGGAGCCGTCGGTGGGGAGGAGCCGTTCGACGATCAGCAGGTCGGCGTGGGCGGGCATCGCGCGGGCGCAGTGACGCAGGATCTCGCGGCACCGGTCGTCGTCCCAGTCGTGCAGGATGCGGGAGAGGACGTAGACGTCCCCGCCGTGCGGCACATCGGCGAAGTCGCCGCTGCGGTAGTCGCAACGGGCGCCGCACTCCATCGAGCCGAGCGAACGGCGGGCGGCTTCGACCGCGTGGGGGCGTTCGAGGAGCGTGCCGCGCAGGGACGGGTGTGCGGTGAGGACGTGCCCGAGCAGCTCCCCGTTGCCGCCGGCCACGTCGACGACGGTTCGGGGTGTGGGGGCCTGGGCCGCCGCGGTGATCACCGGGTGGGCGGGGAGCGGCTGGAACATCCGGGAACTCGCGGCCATGGAGCGGTCGAAGAGGTCGGCCAGTTCGGGGTCGCGGGCGAAGTGGTCGAAGTGGTTCTCGCCGAAGAGGTGGTCGAAGCCGGGCTGTCCCGTTCGTACGGAGTGGTCGAGTGCGGCGAAGGAGCGGTAGAAGGGGCCTCCGTACATCAGCGCCAGGGGGCGCATCGAGTCCGGACGGTCCGCGAGGAGCAGGCGGCCGAGCGGGGTGAGGCGGAACGCGCTCTGTCCGAGGGGGGCTTCGGTGACTTCGACGTCCTCGGCCACGACGCCGAGCATGGTGAGGTAGCGCAGGAGCGTGCCGAGGCCGTCGGGGTGGGTGGCGGTGCGCCGGGCGAGTTCCCGGAGGCCGGTGGCGCCGGCGGTGTCCATGGCCTCGGGCAGGCGCAGGCGGGCGAACGCGGCGAGGGCCTGTGTGGTCCACGCTCCGGTGAGCAGGTGGAGGAGCGTTTCGGCGGGTCGCTTCGTGCCGGGGCGTTCCCCCAAGTGGGCGGCGAGGACCGTGCGGTGGTCGCCGGGAGCATAGAGCTCGAGGCGGCGATAGCCGCACGTCGAGTCCGGGGTGGTGAAGTAGAGGACGGTTCCGTTCTCGTGCGGGTTGTACCCGCCGCCGTCCGGGCGAGCGCCGTGCCTGCTGAGCACCGCGCACAGACCGCGCAGCACGAGCGGCTCGGGGTGCTCCAGTTCGAAGGCCAGGTGGGTCTCATGGCCGAGGGCACGCTCGTGCGCCGCGATCGGTTCCAGACCGGATCCCGTGGGTACGGCGAGGGCGAACACCTCCACCGCGCGGGGTTCGTTCGTTGGGCCGTGGACGCGGGGACGCAGGATCCGCACGTCGAGATCTGCCATGTCGTGGCGGTGGCGCCGGGCCAGACGTTCCCGTACGACGACGCTGGGGTGCGACGGGGTGTCGGCGGCGAGCCCGCTCACGGCGAGGAGGTCCCGCAGGTGCTGCGGGTCCCGGGGAAAGAGCAGGATGCCGACGTGGGCGAACCGGCAGTACGCGGCCACGGAATCGAGTTCGGGACCGTGCAGGCCGGGCAGGAGGAGGGGCAGCAGCGTCGCGCTCTCGTGGTGCCGTACGAAGGCCGCTGCCGCGCGCAGGCGCGCGGCGTCATCGAGAAGCATCGTTTCACCGGGCAGCGGAGCCGCGCCGGGGAGGTGGGCTTCCGCGGGGAGTGTCGTTGTCATGACGGGGGTGTCCTCAGGTGGGAGCTGGGGTGGAGGGCATGGTGCGGCCGGGGTGCGGCCCGGTGAGAGGGGAACGGCGCTCGGGAACGGCGCTCGGGAACGGGACCTGGGACGGCGCCCTGGACAGCGCCAGGGATGGCACCAGGGGAAGTGGGACCCGGGGCGGCACTCAGGAAGACGGGATCAGGGCGGCGCCCGGGGCGCGCCACCGCCTCAAACGCCGACGTAGTTCTCGGCGAACCAGTCCTGGTGCGCCCGGGAGGTGCGCAGGGAGTCGAGGCGGGCACGTCGCACGGCGGCCTGGAAGAACGATCCTCCTGACCGGTCCTGCCCCGGCAGTGCGTGGAGCAGCCCGGTCATCCACTGGGTGAACTCCTGCGCCCGCCAGATGTACGCCAGGGACTGCGCCGAGTAGCGGTCCAGGGCTCCACCGTCCTCTCGGTGGAGGGCCTCGGCCAGGGCTCCGGCCAGGAGCTCCGCCTCCAGCACCGCGAGGTTCGCCCCCTTCGCGGCGGCCGGGGCGGTCAGGCTCGCCGCGTCGCCGGCGAGCAGGAGCGAGCCGTGGCGCAGGGGTTCGACCACGTCGCACGCCAGGTCGACGACGCCGCGCTCGATGATCGGTCCCCTGCGCAGCGGGCCGTGCTCCTCGGCGCGCATCCTCAGGTCGAGTTCGTCCCAGATCCGCTCCTCGGACCAGGCGTCGGCAGGGGTGCCGCGTCGACACTCCAGGTAGTAGCGCGTGACCTGGGGGCTGCGGGCCATGTGCCCGGCGAAGCCGCGGTCGTGGACGGCGTAACCGACGGCGTCGAGGCTGGGCGGGGCCTGGGCGAGCAGGCCGAGCCAGCTCACGCCGTGGTCGTGGTGGTGACGGACGGCGTCCGGCGGCAGCGAGCGGCGGGCGGCGCCGTGGCGTCCGTCGCAGCCGGCGACGTAGCGCGCGTCCCACCGGACGGGGCGCCCGTCGGGTTCCCGAGTGGAGACGTGGGGGTGGGTGCCGTCGGCGTCGTGGACGGCCAGTGCTTCGGTGCTGAAACGGATCTGCCCGCCGGCTTCGACGTAGCGCTCCAGGAGGTCGGTCACCAGGTTCTGTTGCGGGTAGACGGTGTGCCGCTCGCCACGGCCGAGGGTGCCGTAGTCGAGGCGGAATCCGCCGTCGACGGTCCGGAACTCGCATGTGCCGTGGGAGCGTCCGTCGCGGTGCAGTCCGTCGGCGAGGCCGTGGCGGTCCAGGATCCGTACGGTGTTCGGCGCGAGGAATCCGGCCCTGGCCCGGGTCCGGATGTGGGAGCGCGTGGCCCGTTCGAGAACGACGCAGTCGATCCCCGCGGCCACCAGGAGGTTGCCGAGCACCAGGCCGGCGGGGCCGGCGCCGAGGACGACCACATCCGCGAATGCGCGTGACGCCAGGCCATTCTGATCTTCTGTCATAGCCTGGGAATGATAAGCACGGAGAATCCCGTGGATGATCATGAGTAATTCGAATGCCGTAATAGGGAGAAAATCAGAAGAGATCGGAAGAGTAATTCTCCGCGTCGTGAAAATGCGGGGCCGGCGGCCCTGTTCGGCCCTGTTCGGCCCTGTTCGGCCCGGACCGGCGGCGCCGGCGGACGCGGACGCGGAGGCGGCGCAGGCCGGACGCCAGGGGGCGGACGGGGAAGCGGCACGTCGCGTTCTCCACCTCGGGAACCATTCCGCCGGGCGGTCTCCTCCTGTGGTCGGACGCGATGCCGTCCGGGGGAGGGATGCGCACAACTGCCCGCTGCACAAGGGTGCATGAGACGGATCATCCACCTCCCGCAAGGATCTGACTCACTGTGCGAAGCAGACGAATAGCACCCCTCGTGGCCATCAGCGCGGTCGCGACCCTCGTCCCCGCTCTCACGCCCGCTGTCGCGTTCGCGGACGCCCCGGCACCCCGACGGGTGGTGTCCGCCGACCCCGACCTGTTGAAGCAGTACACCCAGCAGACTCCGCACTGGAAGCGCTGCGAGGTCGAGGCACCGGCGAACTACCAGTGCGCGACGCTCAAGGTGCCGCTCGACTACTCCCGGCCGGGCGGCAAGAAGCTCGACGTCGCCGTGTCCCGGATCAAGGCGACCAGTCCCCAGAAGCGCCGCGGTGTCCTCCTGCTCAACCCCGGCGGCCCCGGCGGCCCGGGTCTTGACATGCCCCTGTGGATGGGCCCGGAGCTGCCGATCGAGGTGAAGGAGCGGTACGACCTGATCGGCTTCGATCCCCGGGGCGTCGGTCAGAGCTCACCCGTGAGCTGCGGTCTGAACGGCGACGAGCTGAACTGGCAGCGCCCGTACAAGGCCGCGACGTTCGCCAAGGACGTCCGGTGGGCGCGGACCGTGGCCGACAAGTGCCGAGCGAAGGGTGGTGACGTCCTGCCCCACCTCACCACGCGCAACACCGCGCGGGACATGGACGTCATCCGCGCCGTGCTCGGCGAGAAGAAGATCTCGTACCTGGGGTACTCCTACGGCACGTACCTGGGCGCCGTCTACACGCAGATGTTCCCCAAGCGGACGGACCGGTTCGTGCTGGACAGCGCGGTCGACCCGCAGCGCATCTGGCGCGGCATGATCCAGGTGTGGGCCGAGGGCGCGGAGCCGGCGTTCAAGCGCTGGACCACGTGGACCGCCGAGCGCCACGCCACCTACGGGCTCGGCGACACCCCGGCCAAGGTCGGCAGGACCTTCTGGGACCTGGTCGCCCAGGCGGACCGCAAGCCGATCGACTTCCAGGGCACGCTCCTGACCGGCGACGACATCCGCGCCGGCAGGGCCGTGTTCTTCGACGTCAAGGGGGCAGCCGAGGCGATCGCCGAGCTGAAGAAGGCCGCCGAGGGTACTCCGTCCGCGGCGCCGTCGAAGCGGAGCACGTCGCCCCGACCCGTGCCGCCGTCGTTCGCCCGCGCCGTCCCCTCCGACAACTCGGACGCGGCCTTCTGGGCCGTGGCCTGTGCCGACACCCGCTCATGGCCGCGCGACCCGGAGCAGTACCGCCGCGACGCGATCCGCGACAAGGCGCGGTACCCGCTGTACGGCGACTTCGCGTCGAACATCAAGCCGTGCGCGTTCTGGACGAACGGGTCCGAGCCCGCCACCACGGTGAACAACTCCGTCGGAGCGCTCATCCTCCAGAACGAGTGGGACTCCCAGACCCCGCTGGTCAGCGGACAGGGGCTGCACCGGAGCATGAAGGGCTCCCGGATGGTCACCGTCCTCGACGGCCAGGGCCACGGCATCTACGGTTCCAAGTCCTGTGCCGACAAGACCGCCACCGCCTACCTGACGACAGGCAGGCTGCCGGCCGCGGACCTGGCCTGCCGGGCCACGCCCGCCCAGGCGCAGAACCGTCCGGACCTCCCGCTGCCGACGCCTCCGGGCCTCCCCGGGCGGCAGGACCGCTTCTGACCGACGCGGCTCACCGCACGTGACACGGGGCCCCCGCAGCGCTGCGGGGGCCCCACTGTCGTCACCGGTGCGACGGCGGCACCGCCGGTCTCCGGCCCGCCGTCCCTCAGGTCCTCCGGGACTGGCGGAAGACGGTCAGGGCGTAGCAGCCGAGCAGGACCACGGTGAAGGTGAGCCCGACGCCCGCCGCCTGGCGCATGTCAGGGACCTCGATCGCGGTGGCGGCGACGGCCAGCACGCCGGCCCCGGCCACGAGGGCGAGCCTGCTCCCTCCGGGGATGCTGAACCCCGTGAACTCTTCGGGATGCGCGTCCCGGTGGCGCCGGAAGGCGACGTACGAGGCGAGGATCAGCAGCCAGACGAGCAGCACGGCGAAGAGCGCGATCGACATCAGGATGCCGAAGACGCCGGCGACGTCGTAGAAGGCGAGCAGCGCGGCGGCTGCGATGCCCAGGGTGGAGGCGGCGAGGGCGTTGGCCGGGACGCCGCGCGAGGTGAGGCGGGCCAGGGGCGCCGGGGCGAGACCGTCGTCGCCGAGGGAGTGCAGGAGCCGGGAGGCGCCGTACAGGTGGGCGTTCGCGGCGGAGACGGCCGCGATGAGCACGACGAGGTTGGTGAGTGTCGCGGCGGCGGGCACGCCGATGTCGGAGAAGACCCTGACGAACGGGCTCGCCTCGACACTGCCGTCACCGGCGGCCAGCCGCTGCCACGGGATCAGGGCCACGACCAGGGTGATCGCCAGGACGTAGAAGACGCTGAGCCGCCAGGCGAGCTGGCGCATCGCGGTGCGGATGGAGCGCTGCGGGTCGGTGGCCTCGGCCGACGCGATGGCGACGACCTCGAATCCGGCGTACGCGAACATCACCACGGACATGGCGATCCAGACGGACTTGGGACCGTGCGGCACGAACCCGCCGTCGTCGGTGAGGTGCGCGAAGCCGGTGGCCTCGTGGTCCGGCAGGCCGAAGAACACGAGGAAGGCGGCACACAGGATGAACGCTCCGAGCGCGGTCACCTTGATGGCGGAGAGCCAGAACTCGGTGGTGCCGAAGGACTTCACGTTGATGATGTTGACCGCGAGCACCAGCGCCGCGATCGCGAGGATGGCCGCCGACATCGGCACGCCGGGCCACCACCAGCGGATGTAGAGCGCGGAGGCGACGACCTCCGTACCGATGACCACGACCGCGCTGAACCAGTACGTCCAGCGGGTGACGAAGCCGGCCCAGGGGCCCAGGTACCGGTGTGCGACGGCGCCGAACGAGCCCTGCACCGGATGCGCGGCGGACATCTCGCCGAGCAGGACCGCGATGACGGCGACCAGGACGGCGCCGATCGCGTACGAGATGATCACCGCGGGTCCCGCGGCGGATATCGCCGACCCGGAGCCGAGGAACAGGCCCGTCCCGAGCGCGGAGCCCAGGCCGATCATCGTCGTCTGACGAGGGGTGAGGGAGCGGACGAGGCCCGTGTCCTTCACGGGCTCGCCGTGCGCGCCGACGGATGAGGCGGGAGGGGGAGGCGAGGCGGGAGCCTGAGAGGACGTGGGGGCCTGGGCGGGTCTTTCCGGAGCGGCCATGACGGGTGTCCTTCCGTACGGGTGCGGGGCGGCGGTGCTGCGGGGGCGGGGGCGGGAGCGGACGGGCGGGTCCGCGGATCAGAACTCGCTGGTGCGGAAAGGCCTCTCGGGCCGGTTGAGGTCGGGCTTGCCCAGCACCTTCGGCGAGGACAGTGCGTAGATGCCGTGGTTGGTGAGCACCCAGGCGATGTTGCGGTCCCACTCCACGTACACGCCGTGCGTCTGGTTGCCGTACGCGTAGTCCGGCGTCCCGGTGCCGTACGCCTTCGGCACGAAGTAGGCGTCGATCTTCGGTGCGGCCGGGTCGGAGACGTCGAAGAACTGGACGCCCGCGTTGTAGAAGCCGTACCCGAGCACGCCGGGGGTGTGCCGGCCGGGGTTGGTGTAGGAGCCGGTCCGCTTGGGGCCGAAGCTGCCGCGGCGCTGGCAGAAGTCGGTGAAGCCGGCCGACGGCGGCGGGGTCGGGCGGGGCAGGACGCCGACGACGCGGGGGTTCTTCGGGTCCTTGGCGTCGATCTGGTAGACGTCCTTGTACGGCTCGTAACAGTCCTCGGTGAGGGGGTAGCCGGAGTAGTAGACGATTCCGGTCCTCTCGTACTGCGAGACGTCGATGTTGTCGCCCTCGGTGCCCGAGACGGACGGCGGCAGGTCCAGGTGGCTCACGGTCCTCATGTCGGCCGGGTTCGAGATGTCGAGGACGGTCAGGCCGTAGCCGCCCATGGCCGCGAACGCGTAACGCCCGCCCTGTTCCACGGGCTTGGGGACGAACAGCGGCATCCGTGCGCCCATCCAGCTGGTGCGGTTGCCGCAGCGCGGGTTCTTCCGGTACGCCGCGTCCTCACCCGTCCGCTGGCCCGGCAGGTGCCAGGTGTCGAGGAGCTTCGGGTGGGCCGGGTCGGCCATGTCCCAGGACTGGTAGCCCGCCGAGTGCAGGTTGGTGGGGTACTCCGTGCGGGAGTACGTGTCGTCGGGGGCCGTCGCGATGAACATGTACCGCCCGCCGGTCCAGTACGGCGTGTCGAGGGAGCCGGAGCCCTGCTGCGCCGTGTCGGGGTCGCTCCTGAGGGGGTCCTTCTGGGTGGCGTCGGTGGAGACGGTCGCGAGGAGCTTCCAGTCCTTCTTGCGGGGGCCGTCCAGGCGGAAGACCTTGAAGCCCTTGAGCCCCGGCTTCTCCCGCAGCTTCCTGACGCCCTCCGGGTTGTTGTACTTGTCGTGCGCCGGGTCGTCCGTGAGCTCCTGGATCTGCCGCTTGTCCTCGAAGCTCTGCACCATGACGTAGGCGTCGAGCCTCTCGTTCCACTGGACGGTGGAGGCACCCCAGTAGTCGTTGGCCGCCCAGTCGCCGTTGGACCTCGTCTCGTCGCCGTCCACGTCCCCGCGGCTCATCCGCTCGACGACCTTCACCTTCCTCACGTCGGTGATGTCGTAGACGCGACCCTCGGAGCGGTCGTACTGGAACATGTAGCGGCGGCCGTCGAAGTCGACGATGTTCTGCCAGGTGTGGAAGTGGTCGGGGGTGAAGTCCTCGCCCTCGTAAGCGGCTTCGACCTTCATGTTCTTGATGTACGAGCGGGTGTCGTACTCCTCGTTGCGGCCCGGGAAGGAGTGCTCGTGCTCCTCGTCGACCGGGGTGAGGGCCGGGTGGCGGAAGGTGTCGTCCAGCTGCATGCCGTACGCGCCGGGGTCCGCCGGCTCCGGGCGGCGGTCGGCGCAGACCTCGGGGATGTCCGGATCGCGGCCGGCCGCGGTTGCGGTGGTGGCGCCGGAACCGCCCGGCACGAGGAGGGTCGCGGCGGTGGCGGCGGCGACTGCCGCGGCCAGGGTCGTTCGTGTGCGGAGGGATCGCATGGGCTGTCCTCGGGTTCTCGGCGGCGGAGAGTGGACGTGCGAAGGGGGTGCCGGCCGCGCGGAGGCACGGCACGGCTCGCCGGTACGGAGAGACCGATCGGCGTGGACCCGGTCGCGCGGAGGTCACGCGGGTGCGGTGGCCTCGGGGATCGCGCGAGCCGGGTGGTCGTGCGAACCGGTCAGGTGACCGTCGGCCGCCGCTGGAACGCGGCGGCCAGGTGGGCGCCCGAGGACACGATGTCCCGCAGCGCGCACACGGCGTGCAGGACGTCCGCGTGCGAGACGTAGAGGGCGTTGAAGCCGAACCGCAGCAGGTCCGGGGCGCGCATGTCGCCGATGATCCCGCGCGCGGTGAGCGCGGCGACCAGCGGATACGCCTCCGGGTGCCGCAGGGCGACCTGGCTGCCCCGCCGCCCGGGCTCGCGCGGAGTGGCCATGGTGAAGCCCATCCCGTCGAGGAGGGAGTCGGCGCACTGCTGGAAGAACCCGGTCAGCGAGAGGCTCTTGGCCCGCACGGACTCCATGTCCACCCCGTCGTACGCCGTCAGCGCGGCCTCCAGGGCGACCAGCGAGAGGAGGGCCGGCGTTCCGATGCGGGCCCGGGTGATGCCCGCCGCGGGGGCGTACGTACCGGCCATGGCGAACGGCTCCGCGTGCCCGTGCCAGCCGGTGACCGGGTGGTCGAAGGCCCGCTGGTGGCGGTCGGCGACGTAGGCGAACGCCGGGGCGCCGGGACCGCCGGAGAGGTACTTGTAGCCGCAGCCGACCGCGAAGTCCGCGGCCACGGCGTCGAGTGCGATCGGCAGGGCGCCCGCCGCGTGGCACAGGTCCCAGTGCGCGAGGGCTCCCGCGGCGTGCGCGGCGGCGGTGAGCGCGCCCATGTCGTACAGCTCGCCGGTGCGGTAGTCCACCGGGGCGTAGGCGGCGACCGCGACGTCCGTCCCCTCGGCGGCCAGCACCGCGGCGGCCTCGCGTGCGGGCACCCGGCGGACCTCCAGCCCGAGGAGCCGCCCCACCGAGTCGGCGATGTACTGGTCGGTGGGGAAGTGGTCGGGATCGGTCAGCAGCAGCCGCCGGCCGGGGCGCAGCCGGGCGGCGGCCAGCAGGGTGTTGAACAGCTGGACGCTGGTGGAGTCCCCGGCCACCACCTGCCCCGGGGCCGCGCCGATCAGCCGGCCGATGGCGTCGCCGGTCCGTACCGGGGCCTCCCACCAGCCGTTGGCGTTCCAGGAGCGGATCAGGTCGGTGCCCCACTGCCGGTGCACGGCGTCCTCGACCGCCGGGGGGACGGCGGCGGGAAGGGCGCCGAGGGAGTTGCCGTCGAGGTAGACGACCCCCTCGGGGAGGAGGAAGCGGTCGCGGACGTGGGCGAGCGGGTCGGCGGCGTCCAGCGCGGCGGCGCGTTCGGCATGCGCCGTGGTGAGCTGCGCGGTGGGTGTTCCGTTGAGGTTCTCGGACGATGTTCCGGTCGGCACGAAGTCACTCCATCGGTGCGGGAGAAGCGGCGGGGGAGGAGGTACGGGCGGCGGCGGCCACGGCGAGGGCGGGCGCGGCGGCGTCACGGTCGCGGACGAGATCCAGCGCGATGTCCGCCAGCAGGTCCTCCTGCCCGCCGACGAGCCGCCGCCGTCCGGCCGCGACCAGCAGGTCCCGGGTGTCGACACCGTGCCGCTGGGCGGTCGCCTCCGCGTGCCTCAGGAAGCTGGAGTACACCCCGGCGTATCCCAGGGTCAGCGTCTCCCGGTCCACCCGTACGGGCCGGTCCTGCGTCGGCCGTACGAGCTCCTCCGCCGCGTCCATCAGCGGGAACAGGCCGCAGCCGTGCTCCCAGCCCATCAGGTCGAAGACGGCCACCGTCGGCTCCAGCGGCGCGTTCCCCGCGCCGGCGCCCTGGCCCGCGAGCGAGGCGTCCACGCGGTACGCGCCCGCCTCCACCGCCGTGACGCTGTTGGCCACGCCCAGGCCGAGGTTGTGGTGGGCGTGGATGCCGATCTCGGTGGCGGGGTCGAGGACGTCGCGGTACGCGCGGACCCGGTCCCGTACGCCGTCCATGGTCAGCCGGCCGCCGGAGTCCGTGACGTAGACGCAGTGTGCGCCGTACGACTCCATGAGGCGCGCCTGGGCGGCCAGTTCGGCCGGCGGGGCCATGTGGGACATCATCAGGAAGCCCGCCACGTCCATCCCCAGCTCCCGGGCCAGACCGATGTGCTGGGCGGAGATGTCCGCCTCCGTGCAGTGGGTGGCGACGCGCACGGACGTGACCCCGAGGGCGTGGGCGCGGCGCAGATCCCCCGCCGTGCCGACACCGGGCAGCAGCAGGGTGGTGAGCCTGGCCCGGTCGAGCACCTCGGCCGCCGCCTCCAGCCATTCCCAGTCGGTGTGCGCGCCGGGTCCGTAGGTGACGGAGGAGCCGGAGAGGCCGTCGCCGTGGGCGACCTCGACGGCGTCGACGCCGGCGGCCTCCAGAGCGGCCGCTATGGCCCGCACCTGGTCGAGGGTGTAGCGGTGCGACACGGCGTGCATGCCGTCGCGAAGGGTGACGTCCTGGACGTAGACCGAGGTCATCGGGCCGGACTCCGTTCGGCCAGGCGCTCGGCGGTGCGCAGCGCGGCGGAGGTCATGATGTCGAGGTTTCCGGCGTAGGCCGGGAGGTAGTGGGCGGCGCCCTCCACCTCCAGGTAGACGGAGACGAGCAGCCGCCCGCCCCCGGCCAGGCGTGTCAGCGGATCACCGTCCGGCAGCGCGCGGAACTGCGGTTCCTGCTTGAGCCGGTAGCCGGGCACGTACGCGGCGACGGACGCGGCCATCGCGCGCACCGAGGCGGCCACCCGATCCGTGTTGCAGTCGTCGACGACGCAGTGCACGGTGTCGCGCATCAGGAGTGCCGGCTCCGCCGGGTTGAGGACGATGATCGCCTTGCCCCGGGCCGCGCCGCCCACCCGCTCCAGGGCGCGGGCGGTGGTCTCGGTGAACTCGTCGATGTTCGCCCGGGTGCCCGGGCCCGCCGACCGCGAGGCGATCGAGGCGACGATCTCCGCGTAGAGCACCGGTGCCACCGCCGAGACGGCGGCGACGATCGGGACGGTCGCCTGGCCACCGCAGGTGACCATGTTCAGGTTGGGGGCGTCGAGGTGCTCGTCGAGATTGACGGGCGGGACGACGTACGGGCCGAGGGCCGCCGGGGTGAGGTCGACGATCCGCTTGCCGTGCGGCGCGAGCGCGGCGGCGTTCCGGTGGTGGGCGGCTGCCGACGTGGCGTCGAAGACGATGTCGATGTCGTCGAAGTCGTCGAGCGCCAGCAGCCCCGCCACACCGTCCGAGCTGGTCCGCACACCGAGCCGGCGGGCCCGTGCGAGCCCCTCCGAGTCCGGGTCGATGCCGATCATCGCGGCGGCGGTGACGTTCCCCGAGCCCCGGACGATCTTGATGAGGAGATCGGTGCCGATGTTGCCCGATCCGATCACGGCCGCTCTCATCGGACGGCCTCCTTCGACAGCGGGGTGAGACCGAAGAAGCGGACGGCGTTGCCGCCGAGGACGGCCTCGGTCTCGTCCGGGGTGAGCGCGCTGTCCCGGACCAGCCGGCCGATCTCCTCCTCGCCGAGCGGGAAGGGATGGTCGGAGCCGAGCAGGACCCGCTCCGCGCCCATCACGTCCACCAGCAGGCGCAGCGCGCCGGGGTCGAAGACGGCCGAGTCGACGGAGAAGCGCCGGGTGTAGTGCGAGGGCGGGTGGGGGCTGTCGGCGCGGACGAGGTCACGGCGGTGCCACGCGTTGTCGGCCCGGCCCAGGAGGTACGGGAAGCTGCCGCCTCCGTGGGCGAACAGCAGCCGCAGCGAGGCCGGCAGACGCTCGAAGGCGCCGGACAGGATCAGCGACAGGATGGTCAGATGGGTCTCGGCGGCCATGCCCGCCAGCCAGGCCAGCATGTACCGGGAGAAGCGCGGGCCGGCCGGCAGGTCCCAGGGATGGACCAGGACGGCCGCGTCCTCGTCGGCGCAGTGCGTGAGGAACTCCAGGAGCGCCCCGTGGTCGAGGTCGCGGTCGCCGAGGTGGTTGCCGATGTGGACGCCGTGGAACCCCTCGCGCATCGCCTCGCTGAGCAGGGCGCAGGCCGCCTCGGTGTCCTGGAGCGGCACCTGGCACAGCGGGGCCAGCCGGTGCGGGGCGTAGGAACCGTACGCGAGGAGACGGGAGTTGACCGTACGGCACCAGTCGACCGCGCGCCCGGACTCCAGCCCGTAACCGAAGAGCAGCGGGGTGCTGGACAGCACCTGGATGTCCACGCCGAGCCGGTCCAGGTCGGCGACGCGCTCCGCCGGGTCCCACAGGGTGCGGCGGACCGGCCGGTACTCGGCGGATCCGGACATCATCATCCCGGCGTCGGGACCGTCCGTGGTCCGCAGCCAGGGGCCGTCGTCGGAGCCGGTGAGCCGCCGCGACTCGGCACGGCCGATCTCCGGGAAGACGTGGGCGTGGATGTCGACGACGGTCATGCGCCGCCCGCCTCGTCGCGACGGGTGCGCGGCCGCAGCTCCTCGGGCCAGTCCTTGCCCGGGTGCACCGCGCCACAGTTCCCGCACGTGCGTGCGGCCTCGTCGCCGTAGAAGGAGTCGAACACCGGCGGGAGGTCGTCGACGATCGAGGTGAGCTGCACCTCGCTGCGGTGCACCAGGTGGTGGCACTCGGTGCAGTACCACTCGAAGGCGTCGCGCTGACCGTGCGGCCTGGCGAACTCGACGACCAGGCCGATGCTGTCCTCCTCCGGCCGCTGCGGGGAGTGCCGCACGTGCGGCGGGAGGAGGAAGACGTCCCCCTCACGGATGTGGACGTCGCGCGGCGGGCTCCCCTCCTCCTCCATGACGCGGAGCACCATGTCGCCCTTGAGCTGGTAGAAGAACTCCTCGATCGGGTCGTCGTGGAAGTCGGTGCGGCGGTTCGGGCCGCCCACGACCGTCACCATCAGGTCGGCGTCCTGCCAGATCTGGACGTTGCCGACCGGCGGCCTGAGCAGGTGGCGGTGCTCCTCGATCCAGGACTGGAGGTTGAACGGTCTCATGGTCATGGGCGCGGTTCCTTGTTCCGGGAGGGGGACACGGGGGTGTTCTGCGGGATGTGGGCGACGGCGCTGATCTCGATCAGCAGGTGCGGGTGGGGGAGTTGGTGGACGGCGACGGTGGTGCGGGCCGGACCACGCTCGTCGAAGTACTCGGCGTAGACCTCGTTGTAGCCGCCGAAGTCGTTCATGCCGACCAGGTACGTGGTGACGGAGACCAGGTCCTCCAGGCCGCCGCCCGCCGCGGCCAGCAGACGCCCGATGTTGTCGAGCACGGCACGGGTCTGGGCACGGATGTCGAGGTCCGTGACCCCCATCGCGTCGGCGCTCGCTCCGACGAACGTGCCGTCGGGGCGCCGCGCGCTCGTACCGGAGACGAAGACCAGGTCGCCCGCACGCCGGAAGTGGGGGAAACGGCCGCGGGGCGGGGCGGCGCCGGGCACGATCACGCGCCCTCCCCGGTGGTGAACCGGACGCTGCCGAGGCCGGCGACCGTGGCCCGGACGTGCGTCCCGGGCGGCAGTGGTACGGCGGCGGTCGCCGCACCGGCCAGGATCACCGTGCCGGGCTCCAGCGCACCGGCGAGCCGGGCCGCGGCCGCGAGGGCCCGCAGCGGATGCCCGAGGATCGCCGCGGTGGAACCGGCCTCGACCAGGCGCCCGTCGAGCTCCAGCAGGACACCGCGGTTGCCCAGGTCGCCCGGGTCGCTCCAGGGGCCCACGGCGTACCCCGCGGCGGAGGTGTTGTCGGCGATCACCTCGGGAAGCGAGAACCGGAAGCCGTCGTACCGGGAGTCGATGACCTCCAGCGCCGGGGCCACGGCCGCGACCGCAGCCATGGGGTCGGCTCCGGGGCGCAGCGTGTCGCCGAGCAGGAAGGCCACCTCGGGCTCGACCCGGGGATGGATGAGACCGGAGGCGTCGAACCGTCCCCCGTCGGGAATCTCCATCCGGTCCGTCAGCCGCCCGTGGATCAGGTCGGACACGCCCATCTGCCGCATCTTGGCCACGCTGGTGAAGCCCAGCTTGAAGCCGGTCAGCCGCTCGCCGCGGGCCAGCCGCCGGGCGACCAGGGCCTCCTGGACGGCGTACGCCTCCCCGGTGTCCTTCAGGCCGCTTCCGCCGCCGGCCAGCGGACGGCCTTCACGCGCCGCCGAGTCGAGCGCCTCGGCCAGTGCCGTGATGTTCATCGGGTGTCTCCCTCCCGCTTGATGCGCCCGAAGGCCGCGCGCACCGAACCGAGGCCGTCGATGCGGGCTTCGAGCACGTCACCGGGCTCGACGGTGGTCATGGGGCCGAGCGCGCCGGTGAGCACGGTGTCCCCGGCGCGCAGCGGGCGGCCGAGCCGCGCGAGCGTGTCGGCCAGCCACACGGCGGCGTGCAGCGGATTCCCCAGGCACGCGGCACCGGCCCCGGTGGACACGGGCTCACCGCGCCGCTCAAGGACCATGCCGACGGTCCGCAGGTCGAGTTCCCGCAGCGGTACGGGGTGGGTGCCCAGGACGTACACGCCGCTGGAGGCGTTGTCGGCGATCGTGTCCACGGCCGAGATGTCCCAGTCACGGATCCGGCTGCCCACCACCTCGACGGCGGGCAGCGCGAACGCGGTCGCCCGGATCACGTCGGCCACGGTGTGCCGCTCATGGGTGAGGTCGTGTTCGAGAACCAGGGCGACCTCGGCCTCGGCCCGCGCCTGGAGCACCGTGCCCCAGGGGATCTCCGCGCCGTCCGGCACGGCCGTGTCGTCCGTCAGACGGCCGAAGTCCGGCGTGTCGACGCCGAGCTGGGCCTGCACGGCCGCCGAGGTCAGACCGATCTTCCAGCCCGTGACCCGGCGTCCCTCCGCGATCCGGCGCTCGGCGAGGACGGTCTGGACGGCATAGGCGGCCGCCAGGTCCCCCGAGGGCAGCAGATCACGGACGGGCTCGCAGGGAACGCCCGTCAGGCGCGCCGTGTCGAGGCGTTCGGCGGCCCGCGCCACCGCTTCGTCCACCGTGCTCACAGCTTCACGCACACATTCATCGGCTCGGAGAAGAAGTCCAGGGAGTGATCGCCGCCCTCGCGGCCGATCCCGGAGGCCTTCACGCCTCCGAAGGGGGTACGGAGGTCGCGGAGGTTCCAGGTGTTGACCCAGGCGATCCCGACGTCGAGGGCGGGGGCGACCCGGTGCGCCCGGCTGACGTCACCCGTCCACACCGTGGCGGCCAGCCCGTACGGCCCGGCGTTCGCGTACGCCAGAGCCTCTTCCTCGGTGTCGAACGGCGCCAGATGGACGACGGGCCCGAAGATCTCCTCCCGTACCACCGGGTGGTCCTCCGGGAGCCCCGCCAGCACGGTCGGCTCCACCCAGAAGCCACCGTCCCGGTCGTCGGAGAACCGCGGCGCGCCCCCTCCCGCGAGCACCTCGCCGTCGGCCGCGGCCTTGTCGAGGTAGCCCAGGACCTTGTCGCGGTGCGCCGCCGAGACCATCGGCCCGTAGCCGCTCAACGCGCGGGCACCGGCGGCCAGCGCCTCGGCGAACGCGTCGAACACCGACCGCTCCACGTACACCCGCTCGGTGCACAGACACACCTGCCCGCTGTGGGTGAACGACGAGCGGAGGGTGCCCGCCACGGCCTGCTCCAGATCCGCGTCGGCGAAGACGAGCCCGGCGTTCTTGCCGCCCAGCTCGAACGAGACGGGGGCCAGCCGCGCGGCGGCGGCCCGCATGATCGTCCCGCCCGTGCGCGACTCCCCGGTGAAGGCGGTGGCGTCCACCCCGGGATGCTCGGTGAGCCACTGCCCCGCGGCGTCCGCACCGCCGCCGTGGACGACGTTGAAGACGCCCGCCGGCACGTCGGCCTCCGCCATCACCTCCGCCAGCAGGCACGCCGTGCCCGGGGTCAGCTCGGAGGGCTTGGCGACGAGGGTGTTCCCCGTGGCGAGGGCGGGCGCGACCTTCCAGGTGAGCAGCAGCAGCGGCAGGTTCCACGGCGAGATCACCGCGACCACGCCCAGCGGCTTGCGCACCGTGTAGTTCAGCGCGCCACGGCCGTCCGGGGTGGCCGTGTGCCAGGACCGCTCGCCGCGACCGGCCAGAAGGTCCGCGTACGACCGGAAGTTGGCGATCGCACGCGGGATGTCGACCGTCGAGGCGAGGTCGCGGGGCTTCCCCGTGTCCGCGCACTCGGCATCGACGAACTCCTCGAAACGCAGCTCGATGCCGTCCGCGATCCGGTGCAGCAGCCGCGAACGGTCCGCCGGGCTCCAGGACGCCCACGGGCCGCGCAGCGCGTCCCGCGCCGCGCCCACCGCACGGTCGACCAACTCCCGGGAGGCCGACGGCGCTTCGCCGACGACGATCCCACGGGCCGGGTCGAAGAGCGGGAACGGGACGCCCGACGCGTCGAACTCGCCCCCCACGTAATGCCGCACAGGTGAGCGCACCTTGCAGACCTCCGTCGCCAGGCCGGGACCTCGGAACCGGCCCCGGCGTGTGCCGGTATCATGCGCCCAGCGAGCCATACCGAACCAATGCCAAAAAGTGCTGGACCTATACCGATTCGGGTATGAGGAAATCCGGCGGGCCCGACAGCGCGGCGTGGCCGACCGACCGACCGCTCACGGAAACGGAAGGAGCCCCCGGCGATGGATCTCCTGGACGGCCGGCTGAAGTTCCGGCACCTCACCCTCCTCGTCGCGATCGTCGACCACGGCAGCGTGGGGCGGGCGGCCGAGACCCTCCACCTCACCCAGCCAGCCGCCACCCGCACCCTCCGCGAACTGGAGGGCATCGCCGACCTGCCGCTCTTCGTCCGCATGCCGCGCGGCATGCGGGCGACGCTCTACGGAGAGGCACTCGCCGAGCACGCCCGCGCCGTGATCGCCGAGATGCGGCGGGCCGGGGAACACCTCACCGGGCTGCGCCAGGGCCGGGAGGGAACGGTGACCGTCGGCGCGCTCCTCGCCGGCACCAACGTGCTGCTGCCGCGTGCCGTCGCCCAGCTCAAGCGGGAACGGCCCCGGGTCACCGTCGTCGTACGGGAGGGGACACCGGACGTCCTCCATCCGGCACTGCTGGCAGGCGAACTGGACGTCATCGTCGGCCGGGTGGGACCGGCCCCCAAGGAGGGGGACGGACTGCGCCAGCGGCGGCTGTACCGGGAACGCATCCGGCTCGCCGTCCGGTCCGGCCACCCCCTTTCGGAGACCTCCGGCGTCACGCTCACGGACACCCTCGACTTCCCGTGGATCCTCCCGGTCGAACAGACCGCCCTGCGCCAGGAGCTCGGCGCCCTCTTCGCGGACCTGGGCCTCGCCCTGCCCGCGGACCGGGTCGAGTGCACGTCGATCCTGACCATGCGGGCACTGCTGCTGCAGACGGACATGGTCGCGCTGCTTCCCGAGCTGGTCCTGCGCGCCGACGAACACCTCGCCGCTCTGCCGGTCGAACTCCCCTCGGTGGGGCGCACGGTGGGCACCACGGAGGCGGCGCACCGCACCCGCACCCCGGCCCTGCAGGCCCTGCTGCACCACCTCGACCACGAAGCGGCCCTGCTGCGCGAGACCCTCTACGGGCCGCCGGAAGGCCAGGAGGCGCACCTGCCAGGGCCTCTCGCACCGAACGCATGAGGTACGGACGGTTCGGCCTCAGGAGCGGATCTCGTGGTGTGAGTGAGCGGTTCGTCGACGTTCACCCGTCGGCCGCACTGTCAGCTCCGTTCGCTAAGGTCTGCGGTCATGACTGAGAGCACAGCCGAAGCTTGGCCGGAACCTCCGCTCGCCGGCACCGAGGCAGCAGCCGTCCTCGGCGCCCTCGAACGACAGCGGGCCACCCTGGCCTGGAAGTGCTCCGGCCTGGACGCCACCGGCCTTCGCGCCACACTCGGCCCGTCCACCGTCACCCTGGGCGGCCTCCTCAAGCACCTGGCGCACGTGGAAGACAGTCACTTCGCCCGGCTGTGGCTCGGCTCCCCCGTCGGTGCTCCCTGGGACACCGTCGACTGGGACAGCACTCCCGACTGGGACTACCGCTCCGCTGTGGAGGACACCCCCGAGCAACTGCGCGCTCTCTGGCAGGAATCGGTCGCCCGCTCCCGTGTCATCGTGGACGAAGCGCTCAGCACGGGCGGACTGGACCGACTCGGCGCCTTCACCACCCGTAGCGGCGAAAGCCCCAACCTCCGCCGTATTCTCCTTGACCTCATCGAGGAGTACGCCCGCCACGCCGGTCACGCCGACCTCATCCGTGAATCCGTCGACGGGCTCACGGGTGAGGACCCGCCGAGCTGAACCGGGGTCTTCAAGTAGGTTCTGTGCGTTCGGCCTGACAGACGGGTCGTCTGAGCTGAGGGATTCGGCGTAGTGAGCATCTACCTGCACTTTCGTGCCGTGGCTGAGTCCGAGATCCGGGACGACCACACCTGGCTCGCTGCGTTCATGTCCGAGGCTTGGGAAAAGAGCGACGACGAATACGCAGTGGGCATTGCCCACTCGATCTGCAAGAGCTGGGGCGCTGTCAACGACCTCTTCGCCGCAGCCGATGCCCTCTGTGCAGACGCCGAAGAGTCCTGGAATCTGCCGATCTACGGCGGCCGCCCCGTGCCCCACAGCGCTGACGCCGACCCCTCGGATCCCCCGCTGATGCTTCTGGAGCCGGCCGGGGTGTCACAGGCCGCGCGTTTCCTTACGACTGTCTCTTTCGACGAGCTGTGGAACGTTGTCGGTGTCAGGTTCAGTGCCTTCGGCGGGGCCAGGCAGGAGTACCTCGAACATCACCGGGACCTCAAGGAGTTCTACGGGCGGGCGGCTTCGGCAGGTCACGCCGTGGTCAAGGCGGTGTGGGCTTGAGACGTGGCCACGTGCTGGTCACCGCCCTTCGCTTCCGGGAGGCGTACGCCTTGTCAGCCCGCGCAGGCCGGGATGAACTCCAGGCCCTCCGGTGTGCCGAAGCGGATCACCGCGAGGTAGGCCTCGGGGTAGTCGCAGCCGATGTCCTTCCACTGGAGCGCGAGGGCGGTCCAGACGACGAACGCGACCAGGAGGAGCCAGTGCCAGCCTTTTGACATGCACGCCAGGTACCCGGCCGTTCCGCGGAGGAACCGCTTCCGAGCGCGAGGGGTGCCGGGCCTGGCTCGCTGGACCAATCTGGCCGTCCGCACGCATCGTTCCAGGACCCGCCCGCACCGGCTGGATGCACCACACACCGAACCGCGAAATTGGTCTAGTCCAAGTTTGGTCCAGGCCATTGACGTGCCCATGGCCGCGGGGATACTCCGTAACGCGACAGTCGTGCGCGACAAGGACGTTGACGCACCCCCCCCCGCAAACATGGGATTGCCATGAGACGACGCGTACGTTCTCTCCGCTCGGCCCTCACCGTCGCCGTGACCGCCGTGGCCGCCCTCGGCCTCGGCGCCGTCGCCCCCGCCCAGGCGGCGACCCCGCTCCCCGCCCGGGTCTTCGCCCCCTACTTCGAGGCCTGGACCGGGGAGAGCCCGGCCGCCCTCAGCGCGCAGTCGGGCGCCAAGCACCTCACGATGGCGTTCCTCCAGACCGCCGCCAAGGGCTCCTGCACCGTGTACTGGAACGGTGACACCGGGCTGCCCATCGCCCAGTCCTCCTTCGGCGCCGACATCGCGACCATGCGGTCCCGCGGCGGGGACGTCATCCCCTCCTTCGGCGGCTACACCGCCGACACCACCGGCACCGAGATCGCCGACAGCTGCACCGACGTCAACCAGATCGCCGCCGCGTACGAGAAGGTCATCACGACCTACGACGTCACCCGGCTCGACATGGACATCGAGGTCGACTCCCTCGACAACACCGCCGGCATCGACCGCCGCAACAAGGCCATCAAGCTCGTCCAGGACTGGGCCGCCGCCAACGGCCGCCAGATCCAGATCTCGTACACCCTGCCGACGACCACCCACGGCCTCGCCGCCAGTGGGCTGGCGGTCCTCAAGAACGCCGTGACCAACGGCGCGCGCGTCGACGTCGTCAACCTGATGACCTTCGACTACTACGACAACGCCGTCCACGACATGGCCGCCGACACCAAGACGGCCGCCCAGGGCCTCTACGACCAGCTCGCCAAGCTCTACCCGACCAAGACGGCGACCCAGCTCTGGGGCATGGTCGGCATCACCGAGATGATCGGCGTCGACGACTTCGGCCCCGCCGAGACCTTCACCCTCGCCAACGCCCGCACGGTCTACGACTGGGCGGTCTCCAAGGGCATCAACACCCTCTCGTTCTGGGCGCTCCAGCGAGACAACGGCAGCTGTGCCGGCGGTGCCGCCGCCGACGGCTGCTCCGGCATCCAGCAGAACACCTGGGACTTCTCGCACATCTTCGCCCCGTTCACCAGCGGGACGACCGCCCCGGCCGACGACTTCTCGGTGACCACCACCCCGGCCGCCGCCACCGTCACCGCCGGCGGATCCACCTCCGCCACGGTGAAGACCGCGGTCACCGCCGGCACGGCACAGACGGTGAACCTCACGGTCAGCGGGCTGCCCGCGGGCGTCACCGCCACGCTCAGCCCCGCGTCGGTGACGGCCGGGGGCTCCTCGACCCTCACCCTGAACACGACGGCGGCCACGGTCTCCGGCACCTACCAGATCGTGGTCAACGGAGCGAGCGCCTCGGCCGGGCACGCGGCGGTCCTCTCCCTGACCGTCACCGGCGGTGCCACCCAGTGCACGGCGGCCCCGTGGGTCTCCTCCAGCGTGTACACCGGCGGCCAGCAGGTCTCGCACAAGGGCCACACCTGGAAGGCCAAGTGGTGGACCACCGGCGAGGAGCCCGGCACCACGGGCGAGTGGGGCGTGTGGCAGGACCTCGGCGCCTGCTGAGCCCACCCGCCGACAGGACCGGGGCCCGCCGAATCCGGCGGGCCCCGGTCCTGTTCTTCGGGTCACGACACATTCGGGTCACTGCACAAAGGGCCGACACGGCCGCCCCCGCCACAGCCCGTTGCCCCGGTCACGGGTGTTCGGCGCCGCCTGCCTGCGCTTCATGAGGGGCGTCGGCAGGCGGGTTCCCCGCCCGCAGTTCCCGCCGCAGAGCGCGCAGCGCGGTACGTTCCTCCGCGCGACGCCGCAGCCAAGCACGCCGTCGCTTGCGCGTGATGACGAGGAGCAGGCCCAGGGCAAGGAGGCCGCCGGCGATGAGGGCGGCGATGAGCCAGGGGAAGTAGGCCAGCCGGACCGTGTTGCTGTCCACGGTCTTCGCCGCGCCGCCGGGAACCGTGGCGGTCACCGAGGCGGTGACCGCGCGGCGGCCGAGAGCGGGGAGGTCGGCCAGGCGGCCGGTGAGGGTGGCGCTGCCGCCGGGGATCACGTAGATCCCCGTGGGGGTGAGCGGGACGGTACGCGCGGAGCCGCCGCCGGTGACGTTCAGCGTTCCGGCGAAGGTGTAGAGGACGTTGCCCGTGTTGCGTACGGTCACGGTGAACTCCTCGCCGCCGCCCGAAGGCCGGTGCTCCAGTTCCGTGAGGGAGACCTGGAGGTCGGCGGTGCCGGGGACGGTGAGTTCGACGAGCCGGGCGATACGGGTCTCCGTGTTCACCCTGCCGCTGACCGCGGGGGTGCGCAGCGCGGTGACCAGGCTGCCGAGATAGCTGCCCGGCGGGGTGCCGTCGGGGACCGCGAGGGAGAAGCGGATTGTGGCGCTGCTCTTCGGTCGCACGGTGACGGTGGCGTCGGAGCCCAGCTTCAGCCAGGCCCCGACCCCGCGCATCCTCTGGCCTTCCTGTGCGGGCGCCAGACCACCGCCGGCCGCGTTGGTGACGTCGGCGCCGTAGACGTGGAAGGTCCGGGCCTCGTCGCTCTCGTTGTAGACGACCGCGGAATCCTCGATCCGGGCGCCTGCCTTCAGCGCGTACCCGAAGTGCCCGCCGGTCAGCGTCGTCAGACCGTAGAGCCCGGCCTGCACGCCGAACGGCGCGCCCGCAGCGGATTCCGGGGGAGTGGGCGAGGGTACGGGGGCCGGCGCTGCCTGCGCGCCCGGCGCCAGAGCGAGCACGAGGCCCGTGAGGAGGAGGCTCCACAGGGCGGGGAACCGTGCCCGGTGGGTGGCGGTGGCGCCGCCCCGGGCGCGCAGACAGCCGTTCACGGGATCAGCCGGTGATCGTGTACTGGAGGGTGCCGCTGTACGAGCCGGGGACGGTCTCCGTGGGGATGTTCCACTGCGCCGTCGACCCGTCGTGGGTGAAGGCACCGCGGGTGCCGCCGTCGCCGGTCGCCATCGTCACGGCCGGGGAGAGGCTGCTGCCCGGTCGCGGGTCGGCGCCTTCGGGGAAGTGGCCGCCCGGGCCGGGCTTGGCCATGCCCGTCCACTGGCCGCCGGTCCCGTTGAGGTGTCCGCCGATCGTGATCCTCAGATTGTTCCACCCGATGGTGTCCGTGCCGCTGACCAGGTCGGTGGTGGCAACGGTCACCGACCAGGGGGCGGTGGTGGGGAGGGTGTCGGTGTACGTGAACGTGCCGAGTCCGGCCGGGGCGCTGACGGTGCCGGACGTCAGCGTGCCGAAGTTGACGGCCGGCAGGTTCACCTCCATCGACAGGACACCGGGCGCCTTGGCGATCTGCATCGACATCGACTGGGCCGTGCGGTTCGGCTTCGAGGTGTTCAGCAGCACCTGCGCCGCGACGCCCGCGGCAGTGGAGGCGGCCGCCAAGTCGGGCCGACCGTCGGCGTTCAGGTCTCCGACAGCGTACGAGCCGGTCCCGCCGTTCTTCGTGTCGTACAGCGGGCCGGCGTTGCGGAAGGTGCCGGTGCCGTCGCCGAGGAGGACGGTGGGCCGGTTGTCGGGGCCGTTGTTGGTGACCAGGTCCGGCTTGCCGTCCGTGTTGACGTCGGTGACGGCCACGCCCTCGAGAGCGCTGCCGCCGACCGGGTAGGTGACCGGGGCGCCGAAGGCTCCGGCGCCGTCGCCGAGGAAGACGGTGATCGTCCGGTCGGTGTGCGCGACGGCCACGTCCGGCTTGCCGTCGCCGCTCACGTCGCCGAGGGCGATGGCTCGGCCGAGGAAGACGCCGTCGGCGAAGCGGGTGGCCGGGCCGAGACGGCCCTTGCCGTCACCGAGGAGGACGGAGATGTCGGACGTACCCGTGTTCACGGTGACCACGTCGGGCTTGCCGTCGCCGTTCACATCCCCGGTCTCCAAGCCGGAAGGGCGCAGCTGCGCGGCGGAGTGGCTGCTGGGCCGGCCGCCACCGACGTAGTAGTTGCTCGCGGTGCCCAGCGCGCCGGTGCCGTCGTTGGTCCACACCGAGACGTTGTCGCCGTTGGTGTTGGAGGTCAGCACGTCGGGCTTGGCGTCACCGTTCATGTCGGCGACCGTGATGTCCACGGGGAACATGGCGTTCGTCGACGGGTTGACCAGCGTCGGCGCGGAGTAGGAGGTGGCCGGGGCGAAACCGCCCTTGCCGTCGCCGAGCAGCTCGACGATGCTGCCCATGCTTTCCACGCCGTGCTGCGTGGGCTGCTTGGTCAGGGCCGCGGCGACGACCGCGTCCAGTCGGCCGTCACCGTTGAGGTCCGCGAGGGCGACCGCCGTCGGGTAGGTGCCGGTGTCGAGCCCGAAGGAGACACCGGGGCCGAAGCCGCCCTTGCCGTCGCCGAGCGCGGCCACCAGGGTGTTCGATCCCCGGACCGGGGTGACGAGGTCGGCCTTGCCGTCGCCGTTCAGGTCGCCCAGCGCCGGGGCGGTGCCCTTCCCGGAGCCCGCGGGCAGCGGGACGGCGGTCGCCCCGCCGAAGGAGACGCTGGGATCCGGTGCGGCCTGGGCGGCCGGTGCCAGACACAGCCCGGCTACGAGCGCGGCCGCGGAGCCGAGCACGAGCCCGGCTCTGCGTGGTGTGGAAGTCTTCAACGTACCTGCCCCTTGACGATGTTGAGGCACGCCGACGGGAGGAATCGACCTGCGATGGTGTGATGGGAGGGTTGAATGCAGTCAACACCGCAGCGTCGGGAAAGATCAGTGGATGTCCCACCAGTTCCGGGGACCGCTCCACGGGCGTGACCTGGTGATTCCTACGATCGGCCGGCCTGCTGTGGACGGGGACACCCACCCCGGGGCAGCCGCCTCGTCAAGTAGCCGGTGAGAAGCACGACTTCGGCCAACGGAAAGGACTGCGCTCGGCAGCGGAGGCCGGCCGAGGCGTTCACTGGCCGGGGTCTGCCTGGCCGCCAGGCGGTCGAGATGGGTCTGGGCGAGTTTCACGAGCGCGGGCCCGTGTTCGTAGCCGAGCGGGGCCAGTTCCGGGGGCCGGACGTAGCCGTCCGGCATCCGTGCGTACGTCTGGTCCATGAGCTGCCGGTAGGCGTCGGCGAGCAGGCCGGGCCAGGCTCCGGTCAGGGGCGGGCGCATGCGGGACTCGGCGGCGAGTGCCGCGTAATGGGCCACGGCCTCCTCGGCGGCTTCGGCGGCTGCTCCGGGTCGACACGGTCCAGGAGCGCGCCGGACCACGCCCCGGCACCCCGCGCCCACGACCACTACGTCGACGTCCGCCACAGAGTTCCGCCTGCTTCTTCCCGTCACGCTCAGGGTGCCGGTTCGACCTCGGAAGGGCGCCAGGTCTTGTCGAAGAAGGGCTGTTCGGGGCTGTAGAGGCGGAGGATCGCGAACCAGCCCTTGCCGGGGACGGTCTGGATCCAGTTGCTGGTCGGGACTCCGTCGGGTTGCTGCGGTGCGAGGTGGAGGGTGGTGGTGCCGTCCGCTGCCGCGGTGGCCGCCGGGCCGGGGAAGTTCTGGCTTCCGGCCCAGGGGTACCGCTGGGGGGTCTGCAGCATGGAGCGGGTCTGGTTGTCGTAGAGCGTGACGGACCAGAAGCGCGCCGCGGGGATTCCGGGAGGCAGGTGGATGGTGTAGGCGCGGGAGCCGTCGACCGGCCGGCCGGTGGAGTCGGCGGCGGCCATGAGGTACTGGGAGCCGATGCCGGTCAGGCGCATGCACATGGCCGGGGTGACGCCGGTGGCGATGTAGAAGAACGCGGTGCGCGAGTTCAGCGCGCGCCCGGATGCCGGCGGATGGGGGCGCAAGCC
The DNA here is from genome assembly GCF_042268445.1 of Streptomyces sp. NPDC056169. Lineage (NCBI taxonomy): Bacteria > Bacillati > Actinomycetota > Actinomycetes > Kitasatosporales > Streptomycetaceae > Streptomyces > Streptomyces sp. NPDC056169. The sequence goes on from NZ_JBHJUO010000020.1 coordinate 120,038, forward strand.
GTCGGCGGTGATCTCCGGGGGCGGGGACGTCCAGTCGTATCCGCCGACGAACAGCGGGTTGTACCAGGCGGAGCCGTCGTCGTAGTAGGCGAAGTGCTCCTGGTCACGGGCGTGTAGTCCGAGTGTGCGGGCGGTGGCGTTGCCCAGCGAGACCGCTTCCTCCAGGAGCGCGCGCATGCGCGTGTCCGGCGCGAACGTGGCTCCCTTGGCGATGCCGATCGCGCGGAACGCGCCGCCGGCCTCCAGGTCGGGGGCGTCGGCGGGCTCTTCCTGGACGAGGGTGTCGAGGAGCTCGTAGAAGGAGAAGTCGTTCGGCGGGAGTGTGTTCATGGCCAGCCCGGTGCCCTCGACGAAGACCGGCGGATCAGGCGTGGTGACCGGGGCCAGGGGCGCTCTGCCCTGGAGGAACGCGCCGATGCTGCTGCCGAAGCCGCCGGGCTCGTAGGGGTGGATGCGCAGGGTCTCCTTGATCCGGGCGACGGTCGGGGCCGGATCGTCGTTCTCCAGGAACGCGCGGCCGAGCAGGCAAGCGCGCAGTGTGGAGCAGCGGGCGACGAAGGCGCCGCCTTCGGGCACCGGACCGTCGTAGCCCGGGGGCAGCAGGACGTAGGTGCCGCCCAGGCCGCGGTCGGGGCCGGGCAGGCCGAAGTCGGTCACCCACCGGAACCACATGTCGTCGATCGTGCCGAGACATCCGGGTGGCACCTGCACGGCCAGCGGTCCGTCGCTCAGGTCGAGGAAGCTGAGGAAGTAGACGGTGTCGGCGTTGCCGGTCAGGAACAGCGAGCGGCTGTCCATCAGTTCGGAGAACAGCAGCACCGTGTTGTCCGCCACGCCGGCGTCGAGGAACCCCTGCCGGATCGCCCGTACCGACACCCCTGGCAGCCCGGTGAGGTAGGCGTCCACGCCGCGCGTCAGGTCCAAGTGGTCGTAGAGCTTGGCGCTGGTGTCGGTGTCGGGGATCCCGTCGGTGAACCGCAGCGGGCCGATCCTGGTCTCGACCAGGTCCGGCGTCGATACGGACGAAGGGGTTGCGGCGAGATCGGTCATGGTTCTCATGCTGCGGGCCGGTCCCGGTCTTCGCATCCGGTCGCCGGGCGCAGGACCGTACCCCCTATGAGCCTTCGGCTTCGATCTCCGCCTCGGCGACGGCGATGGCGACGCCGAGGGCAGCGGCTATGTTGCCGGCCGCCGTCATGACGCGTGCCGTGCCCACGATCGGGGCGATGGCGACCAGGACGTCCTGGAGCCGTTCGGCGGTCAGGTCCGCCTGCATGGCCGGTTCGATGTGGGCGGCGTAGGAGATGGGCGGTGCGTCGGAGGCGGCGAGCGCGGCGATGCGGGTGAGGATGAGCATGTCCGCGGGCAGCCCGCACCGTTCGACCGAGTCGACGGTCATGGCGGCGAGGGTGTCCAGGACGGGGGTTTCGGATGCTGTGGCCATGGCGATGTGCCTTTCCGGTGTCGCGGGCGGCCGACGCGGGACGGGGACGGACCGCAACCGGGCCGCACATGCCGAGCGCCGTACCTCTCCACCGTAGGAGCCCTCCGCTCGAACCGCGCTGCGAGCCGGCCGGAGCCCTCCACCCGATCGGCAGCGGCACGGGCGGCCGCGCTACCGCTCGTCGAGGTGCCCGGCGGCCGCTGCCTTGCCGTCCCGCCCGAGGACGGCGGTACGGACGAGGGCTCCGCGTCGTTCATCGTGCTCCTACGGGCGGTCGCTTCGAGACTGCTACGAACCTCCACTGACACGGAAGGTGACGGCCATGGCGCGCCGGGTTGCTCTGACGGGGCTGTCGGATCCTCCCTTGGGCTCAGGAAAGCCGCGGCCCGGCGCCGTTCAGTACCGCAATGCGTTGCGGACCTCGGCGGGCTTCGCGTCATGGTTGGTGACGTTCACCGGGACCTCCGCCGGACCGTCGGAGGCGGTCGCGACACTGCCGAGGGCGACGTCTGCCGTGGCGTTCAGTCCGCCCTTCACCTTCGCCAGAGCGGCATCTGCCGCTGCCTCTGCCGAAGCGACTGCGGACGCGCGTTCGGACACCCCCCGACTTCACTGCGGAGGCAGCCGAGGAGGCGGCGGGGCTGGAGGGCTCGTCCGACGAGCAACCGGCCAGTGCGGTCAGGCCGAGCGTGATGGTGACCGAAGCGGCGGAGCTTCGGCTGAGATGGCGTTTCATAGCTTTCTCCCGGCTTAACGCCAATCTCCGTCCAGCGTCGAATGCGCCGAAATGCCCCGCCAGCTGTGGACGGCGCCCGGGTGATGCCGACGGGGGTTCTGTCATCGAGCATGTGGGGCCGGCCCGCAACTGGCCCGGATCTCGCTCCGCCCGGGCGAAGGCTCCAGCGTGCGGAACCATGATCGCCATATACTTCCGTGGCTCGCCGGCTTCCGGGTTGTCGATCCGCAGAGGCGTACGGGGGCGTGATGGAGCTGCGGGACATCGAGATCTTCCTGGTCCTGGCCGAGGAGTTGCACTTCGGCCGGAGCGCCGAGCGGCTTCTGGTCTCCCAGGCGCGGGTCAGCAAGGCCATCAGAAATCAGGAACGGCGCATCGGCGCGGCACCGTTCGAGCGCACCAGCCGCACCAGCCGCACCGTGCGCTTCCCGCCTACCCGACCCTGATCCGGGGCGAGTTCGACCCGGAGACCTGGGCTGCCGACCCGAACCGGCGGGCCGACCTGTTCGACGCCCACGACACGACACCCGCCAAGGACACCGTCGCGGGCTCGCCCGCGTCCGCCGGCGTGGTGGAGGGCATCGCCCGGGTCGTCGCGACCGTGGAGGAGGGCGAGGTCATCCTGCCGGGCGAGATCCTGGTGACCACCGTGACGAACATCCCTGCCGAACCTCAGCGTACGAACGGATGAGCTGACCGGTGCCCAAGCACGAGCAGGCCATGCGCCGCCATTTCCACCAGGCCGCGGCACGGCGCGGATTCTCGGTCGCCCCGGCACAGGAGGCCGCCGTCGAGCGGTTGGCCCGGCTGGCGGCCGAACTCGCCCGGCCGGCTTGGACGTTCCCCAGGCCTGCCCGCGACCTGTACGTCTGGGGCCCGGTGGGCCGGGGGAAGAGCTGGCTGGTGGACACCTTCTACGAGGGGCTGCCCGCCGGGCGCAAACGCCGCCTGCACTTCCACGACTTCTTTCGGCGGCTGCACGACGGAGTGAGCAGGCCGGGTACCCGCCACGACGGGCAGAGCGCTGTCGACAGCGCTCTCGACGAGCTGATCGGGGACAGCCGGGTTCTGGTCTTCGACGAGTTCCACGCACACGACGCGGGCGACGCGATGCTGATCGCACGCCTCTTCCGGACACTGCTGGACCGCCGGATCACCCTGGTCACGACCTCCAACTACCCGCCCGCCGGGCTGATGCCGGACCCGCTCTACCACCACCTGTTCGAGCCCACCATCAAGCTCATAGAGGAGCGGATGGACGTCCTGGACGTCACCGGTCCGGTGGACTTCCGCCGGCTTGAGCCGCCTTGGTCGGAGGCCGGCGGCCGCCGGTTCGCGACGGGCCTGTGCCTGCCCCCGGGGGATACCGCTCTGGAGGCGCTGGGCCTCACCGTCCCGGCGCCCGCGGAGTCCACCACCGTCCGGACCCACCTGCGGATGCTGCCGGCCCGCGCGGCGCGCGGTGATCTCGTGTGGCTCGGCTTCGACGCGCTGTGCGAGACCGCGACCGCGGTGCCCGACTACCTGGCCCTCGCCGAAAGGTTCACCACCCTGGTCCTGGACGGCGTACCCCCGCTGGCCGAGGCCTCCGCGGACCGACGGCAGCGGTTCGCGAACCTCGTGGACGTCGCCTGCGACCGGGACGTCAGGCTGGTCCTCATCGGCTGCGACCCGCTGACCTCCCTCCCCGTCGACCAGCCCCTGACACGCGACCTGGACCGCACGGCGAGCAGACTCGCGATGCTCCGGCGCACGAACTGAGCGGGCCGCCGGAAGCCCGCCGTTCATCGGTCCGAAGGCTGAGCTCTGGCATGAGCAGGGTGGGGACTGGAAACGGAGCATCGGTCAGCACGCTGGTCCCCGACCCCACTCAGTAGCCGTTGCCGCTCTTGGAGCTGGCCGACGGTGAAGCCGACGCAGAGGCCGCGCTGGTGACCGCGTCACCGCTGGGGCTGACCACGTACCACGAATTGCCGAAGGCGTTGACGCCCTGACCGTTGGTTTCTCCGGGCTTTGTGTCCTCGACGAAGTAGTACAACGGGTGGCCGTTGACGGTCACCTGGGTCGAGTTGTCCGAGCGGGCGGTCGTTGCCACCAAGGACGCGGACACACCACTGCTGTGGGGTGTCCCCTTCGTGATCTGCGGCGGCCAAGCCTGCGCACAGGAGCCGTCGCAGGTCGAGGTCGTCCCGGTGTCGGCCTTGAACAGATACAAGGTCCTGCCGGAGCCGTCGACCAGGATCTGTCCCAGCGGCGAACTCGCCGTCTTCACCGTGGCGGCGCTGCCGGTCGATGCGGAGGCGCTACCGCTGGCAGCGGGGGAGCCGGCGGTGGTCGTCGGGGCGCCGGCGCTTGGAGTCGGGGTCGAGGAAGTCGTGGTACTGGAACTGCTGCATCCGGAGACACAGGCCGCAACGGCGGCCATACCAACAGCAAGGGCGATGACACGATTCATGACAGACCTCTTGGCCCCGGGGGGATGCGGTGGCACGGCTCGCCGACGGCGAGTCTCCGAAGCACGTTACGTACCGATGCCCGCCCCGCTCCCCCAGGCGATCCGCCCCGCGGGGACCTTCACTCGTGCGGGTGATCGTCTGTGCGCGGGGTGGCCGCCCTGAGCATGCGAACTCGGCTCGGGCGGATCTCGCCCTCGGCCTGGATGCTTGTGTGACGGTCAGGTGAGGTGGTTGACCAGGGCGGTGAATGCCGTGGGAGCGCGGGTGGCCAGCGGGACGATCCGCGGGGCCAGCAAGGGGCTGGCGCGGATCCGGAGCAGCGTCTCGGTGAGCAGGCGGTGGCGCCGGGTGGTGCGTCGCCATGCCTGCTCGTACTCCTGCGGTCGGTCGGCGCGTACACAGCGCACCAGGTGTGCGGCGCCGGCGAGTGCGAGGGAGAGGCCCTCGCCGGTGAGTGCGTCGATGTAGCCGGCGGCGTCACCGACGAGCAGGACCCGCCCGGCCACTCTGGCCCGGACCCGTCGGCGCATCGGTCCGGCACCGCGGACGGAGGAGGCGGCCCGAGGGGGAAGGCGGCGGAGGAGCGCGGGGAATGCGGTCAACAGTGCGTCGAACGGCATTCGCTCGCCGGTCAGGACAGCCACGCCGATCAAGTCCGGGCCCAGCGGGGTGACGTATGCCTCGCCGAGCGCGGACCAGTGCACCTCGACGCAGTCCGTCCAGGGTGCCACCGCGAAGTGCTGCCGCAGCCCGTGCCGGGGCGCTCGCGGGTCGGGGAGTTCGAGGCTCAGCTGCCGCCTGATGGGGGAGTGCAGGCCGTCCGCGGCGGCGAGGTACCGGGCGGTGAGGCCGGCAGCAGTGACGCTTCGGGCGTCCTGTCGGACGGTGCCGACCTTCAGCGACAGGACCGGGATTCCGAGTTCCGCCGCTCGCCGGGAGAGCGCCGCGTGCAGATCGGTCCGCCGCACGCCCAGGCCCGTACCGTGCCGGAACCGCCCCTCGGCGAGCCGGTGGCCGTCCAGATAGCGGATGCCGTGCAGCGGTTGCCCAGCCGCAGTGACGCCCAGCTCGGCCAGGGCGCGGACGCCCCCGGGCATCAGGCCCTCGCCGCACGCCTTGTCGATCGGAGTCGGTCGCGGTTCGACGATCACCACCTCAAGTCCGGCCGTGGCGGCGTGGATCGCGGTGGCGAGACCGGCGGGTCCGCCGCCGGCGATCAGCAGGTCGATCACGCCGGCACCGGGGAGCAGCGGGTCAGGGCGGTGTTCTCGCAGCGCAGTCGGGTGGCGAGAAGCGGCAGGTTGAGCAGGGTGAAGGCGGTCGCGGTGAGCCAGGCGCTGTGGACGAGGGGCAGGGCGACCCCTTCGGCGACGACGGCGAGGTAGTTGGGATGGCTGAGCAGCCGGTAGGGCCCCGAGGTGACCAGCGGCAGGCCGGGCACCACGATGACTCGGGTGTTCCAGCGTGGCCCCAGTGTGCCGATGCACCACCAGCGCAGGGCCTGGGCGCCAAGTGCCAGGGCGAGCATGGGCCAGCCGAGGGCGGGCAGGAACGGGCGGTGGGCGAGGTGGACCTCGGCCAGGCAACCGACCAGCAGGCCGGTGTGGAGCAGGACCATCACGGGGTAGTGGCCGCGGCCGTACTCGACGCCGCCTCGCGCCCGGCTCCAGGTGGCGTTGCGTCGCGCGACGACGAGTTCGGCGAGGCGTTCGGCGGCGACCAGGAGGATCAGCAGGGTGTAGGGGAGCATGCGGGCCTACCAGCGCAGCAGGACGAGTTCGGAGCAGAAGCCGGGCCCCATGGCGAGGAGCAGGCCAGGGCTGCCGTGCGCCGGCGGGCGCTGGGCGACGGTGTCGCGCAGGATGTGCAGCACGGAGGCCGAGGAGAGGTTGCCGACCTCGGCCAGCGAACGTCGGGTCAGCTCGAGTGCGGCGTCGTGCAGCCCGAGTGTCTCGTGCAGGGCGTCCAGGACCTTGGGCCCGCCCGGATGGGCGACCCAGCCGGTGATGTCCGGCGGCTTCAGGTCGTGCTCGGCGAGGAAGGACCGGACGTCTTCGCCGACGTGCAGGTGGACCAGTTCGGGCAGTTCGGCGCCGAGCACGATTTTGAAGCCGGTGTCGCCGATGTCCCAGCCCAGCGCGCGTTCGGTGCCTGGGTACAGCCGGCTGCGGGTGGCCAGCACCTGCGGGCCCGCGTACTCCTGGTGGCGTGGGTGCTCCCGGCCGACGGCCACCAGCGCTGCGGCGCCGTCCCCGAAGAGCGCACCGGCCACCATGTTCCGCACGGAGGTGTCGGTGCGTTGCAGGGTGAGCGAGCAGAGCTCGACCGAGAGCAGGACCGCGACCTGCTCGGGATGACCCTGAAGGTAGTCGTGCAGCCTGGCCAGGCCGGCGGCACCTGCGACACAGCCGAGACCGAAGATCGGTACGCGCTTCACGTCCGGCCGCAGGCCCACGCGCCCGGCCAGCCGGGCCTCCAACGAGGGCGCGGCGATGCCCGTCACGGAGGTGGAGATCACCAGGTCGACGTCCTGGGCCGCCAGCCCGGCCGCCGCCAGGGCGCCGGTCAGTGCCTGCTCGGCGAGCCGCAGCCCGGCTTCGATGAACAGGTCGTTGGCCTGCCCGAAACTGCTCAGCTCCCGGTAGCGCTCCAGCGGCAGGACCAAGTGACGGGTGCCGACCGTGGAGGTGGTGTGCAGCCGCTCCAGGACACCACGCTCCGTGTCCTGCGGCAGGCACATCGCCGCCAGGGCTTCTGTGATCTCGCCCTGTTCGTACCGGTGCGACGGGAGCACCCCGTGGACAGCCGCGATTCTGGTCATCGGGCCAGAATAGGTTCGACCTGACTATTCATTACAAAATGTCCGGGATTCGGCGGTTTGCTCGATCTAGCATGAGGACGTGTACACCGCCAGAGGCCAGCAGGTGCGCGAAGCCGCAGACGTAGCGTCGCCTCTCGGCCCGGGCGGGCAGGTCCGGGGGCTGCTGGCCGCCTCCCACGCTGCCCCGTCGATCGCCGTCACCGTCGTGATCACCGCACTGGCCGCCGCCTCGGGGCGGAGCGTGGCGGGAAGCGCACTGGTGGCCTCGGCGGTGCTCACCGGGCAGCTGTCGGTGGGCTGGTGCAACGACCGCGTCGATCTGCGCCGGGACCTCGCCACCGGCCGGAGCGACAAGCCGCTGGTGACCGGTGCGGCGCACCCGCGGACCGTGGCCGTCGCCGCCGGGTGCGCACTCGCGCTGTGCGTCCCGCTGTCGCTGGCGAACGGCCTGGCAGCCGGTACGGCCCACCTGGTCGGGATCGCCGCGGCCTGGTCGTACAACCTGGGCATCAAGCGCACGGTGCTCTCCTGGCTGCCCTACGCCGTGGCCTTCGGGCTGCTTCCCGCCTTCGTCACCCTCGCACCGCCCGGCCACTCCTGGCCCGCGGGATGGGCAGTGGCGGCCGGCGCACTCCTCGGTATGGGCGCCCACCTCACCAACGTCCTGCCTGACATCGACGGGGATCTGCGGACAGGCGTTCGCGGCCTGCCCCAGCGCCTCGGGCCGCTACGCGCGAGGTTCCTGTCCGCCGGCCTGCTGCTCGCCGGGGCGGTCGTTCTCATCCTGGGACCGAGCGAGCGGATTGGCACCGTTGGCTGGGTCTCCCTCGCCGTCACCGGCGCGCTGGCGCTCGCCGTCGCGTTGCCGACCGGCTCCGATCCGCAAAGCCGGCTGCCCTTCCTGGCCACCCTCGCCCTGGCTACCCTCGACGTCGCCCTGCTCCTGCTGCGCGGCGCCGCCCTCACCTGACAAGGTGCGCACGGGGCGGTCCCGTGACCGATCAGGCCCGGGTTGGCGTACGGACTTTTCTCCCCAGCTGCGTACGGACCGACGTCCCCAGCTCCGACACTGACGGAGGAAGCCGGTCCCTCCCCGCGGCAGGGGGAGGGACCGGCTTCCGCGATCCGCGGGAGACGGCGCTAGGAACGGTCGAGCGCTCGGGCGAGGAAGCGCCGCGTGGCCTGCTCCCGCGGAGCGGTGAGCACCTGCTCCGCGGTGCCCTGTTCCACGATCACGCCGCCCTCCAGGAAGCAGACCCGGTCCGCGACCCGCCGGGCGAAGTCCATCTCGTGGGTGGCCATCAGGATGGTCAGGCCGCGCTGCTTCAGGTCGGCGACGACGTCCAGGACCTCGCCGACCAGTTCGGGATCGAGGGCCGAGGTGATCTCGTCGAAGAGCAGCAGCTCCGGCTCGGTGGCCAGGGCGCGGGCGATCGCCGCCCGCTGCTGCTGTCCGCCGGAGAGCCGGTCGGGGTGTTCGTTCGCCTTGTCCGCGAGCCCGAGGCGGTCGAGCAGCTCGCGGGCCGAGGCCTCGGCCCTCTTGCGCGGGACGCCGTGGACCTGGCGGGGCGCGAGCGTGATGTTGTCCAGCACGCTCAGATGCGGGAAGAGGTTGTACGCCTGGAAGACGATGCCGATCCGACGGCGGGCGATGTCGGGGTCGAGACGGGGATCGGTCAGCTCGGTCTCGCTCAGGTGGACGGTCCCGTCGTCGACGACCTCCAACAGGTCCACGCAACGCAGCAGGGTCGACTTGCCCGAACCCGAGCCGCCGATCAGACAGACGACCTGGTGCTCGGCGACGTCCAGGTCGATGGAGCGCAGCACCAGCCGCTCCCCGTACTGCTTGCGGAGGCCGCGGATGCGCAGCAGCGACTCGCTCATCGGACCGCCCCCGCCCAGGTGCGCTGGGCGGCCCGCCGCTGGAGCCGGTCGGCGAAGCGGGTCAGCGGGATGGTCACCGCGATGAACAAGAGGGCCGCTCCCAGATACGGGGTGTAATTGAAGTCGTAGTCCGCCTTGATCTGCGCGGCCCGCAGCGCCTCGAGCGGACCGAGGACGGCGACCAGTGCCGTGTCCTTCTGCAGGGCGATGAAGTCGTTGAGCAGGGGCGGCAGCACGTTGCGCACGGCCTGGGGCAGGACGACGTGCCGCACGGTCTGCCGCTCGTTGAGGCCCAGGGCCCGGGCGGCGTTCCGTTGGGCCGGGTGGACCGAGTTCAGTCCCGCCCGGAACACCTCGGCGACGTACGCGGTGTAGGAGAGGGTGAGGGCGATCACGCCGAGGAGCCAGGGCTCGGAGGGGGTGCCCTGCAGTTGCAGCGCCGGCAGTCCGAAGCCGACGAGGAAGACCAGCAGCAGGGTCGGTACGCCGCGGAAGACGTCCACGTAGACCGTGGCGGCGAGCCGCAGCGGCTGGAGACCCGGTGCGCGGGTCACCCGCACCAGGGCGATCAGCAGGCCCAGGACGAGGATCAGCACCTCGGCGACGAGGAACATCTGGATGTTGAGCCAGAAGCCCCGGAGGAGGTCGGGGAAGGCGGAGCGGAATTCGGCGCCGTCGAAGAACAGACTGTCGACGCGCTCCCAGCCCGGTGAGGCCACCGCGGCCGCGCCTACCGCCACCAGGCCGAGCAGGGTGCAGAGGGTGGAGACCCAGGTGTGGCGGCGCTTGCGGGAGCGGCGGTACCGCTGCCGCTCCTGTTCGTGGTCGCTGGGCCGGTAGTCGGTGTCGGGCGTGCCCGGAGAGGTGGCCGACCGGTCCGGTACGGCCGTCTTGCTGATGTCCACAGCCGGCCCGTTATCGCTTCAGCTCGGGGACGTTCGCCGAGGCGGAAAGCCACTGCGTGGTGAGCCTGGCGAGCGTGCCGTCGGCCTTGAGCTCGTCGAGGGCCTGGTTGACGCAGGAGGTGTACCCGCTGTTCTTCGGCAGCAGCAGACCGAACTTCTCGGGGGTGCCGCCCGCGTAGCCGAACTGGCCGACGATCTCGCCGTTGTCCAGCTCCGCCCCGGCCAGGTAGAAGACGGTGGGCAGGTCGGTGACGATCGCGTCGATCTGACCGTTCCGCAGCGCGGTGACCTCGTCCTTGGTGGTGCTGAAGACGCTCGGCTGCTTCGACGGCTTGATCTGGTCGAGCACGGCCTGGTAGCTGGTCGTCGCGACCTGCACGCCGATCCTGGCGTCCTTGAAGGCGCTCAGGGACGTGGCCTTCGTGAACGCGGATCCGTCGAGCGCCAGGATGGCCTGATTGGCCGTGTAGTAACTGGTGGAGAAATCGACGGCTTTCGCGCGCTGCGGCGTGATGGAGATCTGGTTGATGTCGAAGTCGAAAGCCTTGGGGCCGGGGGCGTACGAATGGGCGAAAGGCTCGACGACCCATTTCACCTGGTCGCGTTCGAAGCCCAGCTTTTCGGCCACCGCATAGGTCACGGCGCTTTCGAAGCCCTTTCCGTTCGACGGGGTGTTGCTGTCGAACCACGGTTCATAGGCCGGGGAGTCGGTCGCGACGGTGAGCCGGCCGCGCTTGTGGAGGCTCGGACTGTCGGTCGTGCACCGGGCGGCGTCCTTGGCGCCTGCCGCTTCGGGGGTGTTCTGCGGCTGCGGCGCGCAGCCGGCCGCCGCCAGCGCGACGAGGGCGGCGGCGGAGGCCGCCAGGGATATGCGGGTACGGGACATCAGAGGTCCTTCGAGAGAAGTCCGGGAAAGGTACGGGTAAGAGGGCCGGTGCTGTGCGTTCAGCGACACAGATCGGCCGCACAGCGCACGTTGTCCACGTGGCGGCGGCGTACCAGCAGGAGAGTTCCGGACATGCTTTTCAGCATTCCGGCTCACGGAGACCGGCGTCAATCGGGAAGACCGTTGCCGGGGTAACGCGTTGATAACATGTCAGCTGGTGAGATGGAATACCCGGTCGCCTTGACGCAGTCCGAATGTCTCCGCCGCGGAACCGCCGCGGACCACCAGTTCGGCGAATCCGACCCCGGAACTCCCGACGGTGATTCCGGGCTCGCCGAGCGGGACGTCGGGGAGTCGGTCGTAACAGCGCACCCGGATGTCGCGGCCGTCGAGCCGGTTGCGCACGAGAAGGCTGTCGGCGGTGTCGTAGCCGGGCAGTTCGGCGGCCGGGCGGTCCAGCTTGCAGTTGCCGAAGTTGTCGACGACGGCGATCCGCACGTCGTCGGCGACGGACGGGCGCACCGCTGTCGGCTGCGCGGGAACGGGGTGGCCGTCCACCAGCCAGCGGGCCAGCAGGGGCGCGTACCAGAGGCTCCGGAACTGGGTTCGTACCATCTCCTCGATCTCGGCCGGCGTCAGCTCGGCCCAGTCGTCGGCGGCGGCTTCCAGCACCTCGCGGACATCGGTGACCTGGACCTCCGTCAGACCCAGGTAGGTCGCCAGTGGGGCGAGAACCCGCTGGTTCAGCGTGCTGACGACCAGGTGGTTCCCGTGGCGGAAGGAGCAGAAGGGCACGCCGTTGGGCCAGTGCCCGTCCCTCGGTGCGATGTTGACGAGGACCACGACGGGTCGGCTCGGGCCGCCGATCAGGTCCGTGGAGCGGAGCAGGTCGAGCAGGGTGAGGGCGGCGGCGCCCTCCGGGTCCGGTCCGCCGAGCGGCAGAACGGTCGGCGTGGAGCCGAACAGGGTGGCGATCCGGGTGGACTGGCGGGCGAGCGCATTGGGGTCGGCGCAGTCGGTGAGGGAGACGACCGGGGGAATCGGCATGGCGAGACTTCGCCCTTCTGTCGAGGGAGGACACGGGGTGGGTGGGGTTCGAGGTGCAGGGGCCGACAGGCTCGGTGGCGGGCCGGGACAACAAAAAACGGACCCTCCGTTTCCGGAGGGTCCGTCGCGTCCTGCGCGCACACGGCTTCGCTAGCGAAGCGCCTCCGGGGGCGGGGGCATCATTCGCATCATGGCGAGGGTGGCGGTGTGCTGCATGAGGTGCACGCTAGCACCAGGTGGAGTCGTCTCAGACGCCATTCCACATAGTGGACATACGCTTCCGGTCGCTCGCTTGGTGGGGCGGGCCGCTCAGCGCTTCTGCGAGCCGTGACCCGCGAGCGCGTCCTCCGAGGCCACCCGGTAGCGCCGCTCGTACCCGCCGAGCTGCCGGATGGTCCCCCTGATCAACGGCGCCGACCGCACGCCCCGATGGTTCATCGTGCGTGCGGCCGGTCGGAAGGCTTCTCACAAGGTCATGGTGCCGAGCTCGCGGGCGACGGCGACGAACGACCGGACCATCGGGTCGTCGTTGTCCGAGAGCCAGACCAGGCCCCAGCGCAGCATCGGGGCGTCGTGGAGGTGCAGGTACGTGATGTCGGGGCGGAGGTGGAAGCGGGCGACCTGGGCGGCCAGGCTGTGGATGGCGTCGCCCGAGGAGATGACCGTGTACAGATCATCCAGATCCCTGGCGCCGAAGTCCCCCCGTTCGATCGTCCGGCCGCTGGGCGTGTAGAAGGGCATGAAGGCGTCCTCCCAGTAGTCGGGCTGCAGCGAGTCCCCGCCGAGCACGACGTGGTCGGCGAACACCTCCATGGACGCCGACGGCCGGTCCGCCAGTCGGTGGTCGGACGCCATCGCCACGACGCGGGGCTCTTCGAACAGCACGGGGCCCACGGTGAGATCCGGCTCCTCGACGGGGAGCCAGGCGAGCAGCAGGTCCGCCTCGCCCCTGCGCAGCGGCCCGAACGGATCGACGAAGCCGTTGTAGCGGAGCCGCACCCCGCACGTCGGGTTCCGGGAGCGGAAGGCGTCCCAGAAGGGCCGCAGTTCGTACGCGTTGGAGACCAACAGGTTGATCCGCAGGACGTCCGTCTTGCCCTGGGCGGTGAGGCGCGCCCGGTCCACGCTCGCCTTGAGGCCCTGGTAGACCGGGAGCAGGTCGTCGCGCAGCTGCTGACCGACCGGTGTGAGCTGGACCTGGCGGCTGGTCCGCTCGAAGAGTTGGGCCCCGATCGACCGTTCCTGCTTTTTGATCGCCTGACTGATCCGCGCCGCCGAGACGTGCAGCCGCTCGGCGGTCCTGCCGAAGTGCAGCTCCTCCGACAATGCCAAGAAGATCTCGATGTCACGCAGCTCCACGCGCCCCCACGCCCCCGCTTGTTCATTAACCCCAGGCTTAACCGACGTTGCATGATCGACGGTTGATGATCAACTTGTCCACACGTGATGCTCAGTGCATGAACGTTGTCAGTACCAAGGTGTCGTTGACCGTGGAGGACGTGAGCGCTTCCTGCCGGTTCTTCACCACCCATCTGGGCTTTCGTGAAGTCGAGTCGGCGGAGGGGTACGTCTGCCTCCGCCGGGACGACACCTCCGCCGAGATCGCCCTCACCGAGCGCGACCCCGAGCTGCCGCCGCAGGCCTGGCGGGGCCAGGGGCTGGCCGACCTGGCCGTGATCCTGACCGTCACGGATGTCGCGGCTGAGTACGAACGGTTACGGAGCGAAGGGGCCGTCGTCTGCGGCGGGATCCGCCAAGAGCCCTGGGGTGAGCGGTTGTTCCGGCTCACCGATCCCAATGGCGTCGTGGTCCAGCTCACCGAATGGGTGCCGCCGGCCGGCGCCCCCGAACACCGTTGAGTCGAAGGGTTTGGACTGGTGATGCCGCCCGCGGCTGCCAGGGCCCTGACGGGAGCAGCCGCGGGCGGATGAAGCCGCTCGGGCGTTCACCGTCAATCCATTGCAACGACCTGATGACCGTCATTGCGTTAACCTCTAAGATCATCGCAACGATCTTACGGTTCCTGCCTGCAATGATAGTGATTTCAGGCAGTGGACTGGTTGATGAAGTCGTGAATGCAACGTAGCTTTTCCTGTATCAGAAACAACGAGCTCAAGGAGAGCGCCATGCAGAAGTTCGACACCCCCGGCACGATCGCCGCCGTCCTGGACATCCCCGCGGGACGCATCCGGTTCATCGCCGCCGACCGGGCCGATGCCGTGGTCGAGGTCCTGCCCGCGGATGCCTCGAAGGGCCGCGACGTACAGGCGGCGGAGCAGACCAAGGTCGAATACGGCGACGGCGTCCTGCGGATCGTGGCCCCGGCAGCGAAGAACCAGATCCTTGGCGACTCCGGATCCGTCGAGGTGACCGTCCAGCTGCCCGCCGGCTCCCGCATCGAGGCGAAGACGGCCAGCGCCGAGTTCCAGGGAGTCGGACGGCTCGGCGACGTCGGCTTCGAGGGCGCGCAGGGCACGGTCAAGCTCGACGAAACCGCGAGCGCCCACCTCGCCCTTCTCGCCGGCGACATCTCGGTCGGCCGCCTGGGCGGCCCCGCCCAGATCAGCACGCAGAAGGGCGACATCCACATCGCCGAGGCCGTGACCGGCACAGTCACCCTGAGCACCGAGCACGGCGCGATCTCCGTCGGCGCTGCCCGCGGGGTCTCCGCCTCCCTGGACGCCCGCACCTCGTACGGCCGGATCCACAACTCGCTCCACAACACCGAAGGCGACGGCGCGGGCCTGAACATCCACGCGACCACCTCCTACGGCGACATCACCGCCCGCAGCCTCTGATCCGCGTAGCCCCGAAGGGGCCCTTGTAGTCAGCGGCCCTTGTCGGTGCCCCGCCGAATGCCGACGCCGTGCTCGTAAAGCTGCGGGACGAATCCGTGGCTCCGCCTCGCAGGACCGCACTCGGGAAGCCGACTCCAGACGCCGACGCGGCACTCACTGCGCTCACCTTCCCTCAGCCTGGCTCGCGAGACGGCCAGTGCCCTCGCACCAGCCCTCCCAGGCCACATCACCCCTGCCGTGATGACGCCACCGTGGCATCACCGTGCCCAGAACCGACACCGAAGAAGGACAGAGAGAATGAGCACCACTCAGCACTACCAGGCCGCCGAGCAGCTCCTCGGCCGGCCCGCCCGCCCTGGCGAGTTCGTCGTCGGTGACAAGGTCAGGCCGCAGTGGATCGACGGAGGCGCCCGGTTCTGGTACGCGGTGAGCAACGGCGCCGGCAAGCGGTTCGTGCTGGTCGACCCGACGGCCGGCACCCGCGAACCGGCCTTCGACCATGCCCGGCTCGCCGCCGCCCTTGCCGCCGCCTCCGGGCAACCGGTCGACCCCGAATTCTTGCCGACCACGGCGATAGAACTGGCCGGGAACACCGTCGAGTTCGACGCGTTCGGCGAGTACTGGCGCTGCCACCTGGACGACTACACCTGCGAGCGCGCCGAGTTCACGCCGCCGGGCAACCCCCTCGAAGTGCCGTCGCCCGACAAGAAGACCGCGGTGTCCCGGCGGGGCCACGACCTGTGGGCGCGCTCGCTGTCCGACGGCCGCGAGTGGGCGCTGACCACCGGTGGTGCGCCCGGCCATCAGTACGGCACGGGCCCGGACTGCACGGCGAACGGCACACTGCTGCGCAAGATCGGCCTGCCGTACCTGCCGCCCGCCGTGGCCTGGTCGCCCGACTCGACGAAGGTACTGGCACACCGCACCGACGAGCGAGATGTCCGGCAGACCCACCTGGTGGAGGCCAGGCCTGCCGACGGCGGGGCCCCGGTGCTGCACACCCAGCGGTACGCCCATCCCGGCGACGAGCATCTCCCTCTCGCCGAGCTGGTCGTTCTTGACGTGCAGTCAGGCACGGTGGTCCGCGCGCAGGCCGAGCCGCTGCTCATGCCTCAGCTGTCGCCGATCACGACCAAGTGGGCCTGGTGGGCGGAGGACGGCTCGGCGGTGTACTACCTCGGCCGGCCCCGCGACCTGCGCACGCTGACCTTGTACCGGCTGGACCCGGCCACGGGCGAGGTCACCCCGGTGCTGAGCGAGACCGGACCCACCCGCGTGGAGCCCAACCAGTTCGGGTACGAGCCGCCGATCGTGCGGGTGCTCGCCGACGAGGTCCTCTGGTACTCCCAGCGGGACGGCTGGGGCCACCTGTACCGGTACGACCTGCGTACCGGCGCGCTGCTCGGACAGGTCACTTCCGGGCAGTGGGCGGTGCGGCAGATCCTGCGCGTCGACGAGGCGGAGCGCGTGGTGTACTTCACCGCCTCCGGGCTGGTCGACGAGGACCCGTACCGACGCACGGTCTGCCGCGTCGCCCTGGACGGCTCCGGCTTCGCCAGGCTCACGGACGACGACCTGGACCACACCGTCACCCTCCCCGACCACCAGCAGTACTTCATCGACTCCGCGTCCACCGTCGACACCCCGCCGGTGACGACGGTCCGCGACTGGACCGGCCGGGTGCTGGTGGAACTGGAGCGCGCCGACATCGGCAAGCTCACCGCCACCGGCTGGACGGCGCCGGAACGGTTCCGCGTCAAGGCGGCCGACGGGGTGACGGACATCTACGGCGTGCTGTACCACCCGCACGGGTTCGACCCCGCCCACCAATACCCGGTGGTGGACAACGTCTACCCCGGCCCGCAGGTCGACCGGGTCGCTCCCTGCTTCGACCCCGGCGGGATGGGCCTCGACGCCGAACCCCTGGCGGCGCTGGGCTTCGTGGTGGTGGCACTGGACGGTCGCGGCACCCCGGGTCGGGACAAGGCCTTCCACGACGCCTCGTACGGGCGGATGGCCGACGCGGGCGGCCTGGACGACCACGTCGCGGCGCTGCGGCAGTTGGCCGAGACCCGGCCGTGGATGGACCTGGACCGCGTGGGCGTGTTCGGCCACTCCGGCGGCGGCTTCGCCGCGGCCCGCGCGATGCTCGACTTCCCCGAGACGTACAAGGCCGGAGCCGCACTCGCCGGCTCGCACGAGGCCCGGCACTTCAACGCCGGCTTCATCGAGACCTACGACGGCGCGGACAACCCCGAGGCCTGGGCCCGTACCTCCAACGTGGACCTCGCCGACCGCCTTGCGGGCAAACTGCTCCTGATCCACGGCGAGATGGACGACCAGGTCCACCCGGACCACACCCTGCGCCTGGCCGACCGCCTGATCGCCGCGGGCAAGGACTTCGAACTGCTCATCGTCCCCGGCGCCGAGCACACGTTCATCGACCACCTCGCCTACGTCCGCACACGCTGCTGGGACTTCCTGGTGCGCGAGCTGATGGGCACGCAGCCGCCCGCCCACCGCCCCGCCCCGATCGCCATCAGCCCCGAGATGCTTGCCGAACTGTTCGCCTGAGCCCGGCACGCGGACGCGGACGAGGACGAGGACGAGGACACGGACGAGGAACCAGCATCGTCATGTGATCTGGAATCGCTTCGGCTAGGCCGATGAGTCAGGTCAGCCCTCACGGTCATACAGGCAACGAGGTTCCAGTGCCGCGATCCCGGCCCCGAGGTGGGCGCGGCAAGTGAGGAAGGTACGCCATGACCCAGACGATCAGCACCTCCGCCGTCCCCAACGCGGCCGCATCCGCGGCCGTCATCCGGCCGGCGGGGCGGGTTCTGCTGGCCTGCGCGTCCGTATCAGGCCCGCTGTTCCTGGGCGTGGGGCTCATCCAGGGCCTCACTCGTGAGGGATTCGACTTCACTCGCAACGCCATCAGCCAGCTCAGCCTCGGCGACTTGGGCTGGATCCAGATGACCAGCTTCTTCGTCGCCGGCGCCCTCATGATCGCCGGCGCGGTCGGGCTGCGGCGCACGCTGGTCGACGGTCCCGGCCATCGCGCGGCGCCCTGGCTGGTCGGTGTGTTCGGCGCTTCGTTCCTGGTCAACGGGGTGTTCGCCGCCGATCCGGGGGCCGGCTTCCCCGCCGGCACCCCGGATGCCGCGACCCCCACGCTGAGCGTTCACGGCGCGGTCCACATGTTCGCCGGCATGGCCGGCTACCTCGCCCTGTGTGCCGGGTTCCTCGTGCTGGCCCGTCACTTCGCCGACCGGCGGCAGCGTGGCTGGGCGATCGCCTGCCGCATCGTCCCCGTGGGCGTCCTCGCCGGATTCGCCGGGTCCGCGGCCTCCGTCCTGTCCTTCACCGCGGGTGCGGCGCTCGGCCTCGCCGCACTCACCGCGGTGACCGTCCGGCTGGCCCGTCGCTAGCCGGAGGCTAAGCAGTCCACACCGGCCACCACTGAGCGTTCATGCTCAGGTCATTGCAATGAATCGACGGCGTCCCTTGCGTTTAGCGACAGATCCATTGCAATGATGTCTCTCAACTGACCTGCATAGATGCGGGGACTGGGTCTTCAATCGGTTGCTGGACAGCTGAACGCAACATAGCTTTTCTTTTGTCGCGAACGACCGGGATTCCAGCGGCAGGAGCCCGACATGAGCCTCCAGGCCGTCGACACCGCCGCTACCCATCCCATCTGAACTCAACAGATCAGGAAGAGAGAGATCCGCATGCGCATTGCAATTGGTGAATTCATCAGCTTGGACGGCGTAGTTCAGGCCCCCGGGCACCCGGACGAGGACACCGACGGCGGTTTCGCCCAGGGCGGCTGGACCCACCCGTTCTTCGACCCGGAGGTGATGGGCGGCGCCCTGTCTGAATGGCAGGCCACCACCGACGCCCTGCTGTTCGGCCGCCGCACCTGGCAGACCATGGCCGCGGCGTGGCCCGGCCGGGCCGGCGACCCGTTCGCCGACCACATGAACAGCGTCACCAAGTACGTCGTGTCCAGCACCCTCGGCGAGGACGAGCTGACGTGGAACAACACCACGCGCATCCCCGGCGACCAGGCACTGGACCAGATCAAGAAGCTGCGTGAGTCCGAAGGCCGCGACCTGGTGGTCATGGGGAGCGCGTCCCTCACCCGAACCCTGCTGGCCGAGGGACTGGTCGACGAGCTCCGGCTCATGATCATGCCGGTGCTTCTCGGCGGCGGTAAGACGATCTACCCGGCCGACGGTCACCTCCGCACGTTCGAACTGGTCTCCACGGTCGTCAGCGGCACCGGAGTGCACGTGTGTACCTACCGGCCGAAGGCGGGGGCGTAGTCGGCAGGCGTACGAGCCGATGCCGACGGGTCAGCCGACGCACGGGGCGGTGACACTGCCGTTGAGGGTGAAGCGGTAGGCGCAACGCGTACTCGGTCTTGGGGTTGTCGCTACAGCGGTCCCGGATCCCGAGGCCATCGGGATCCGGGACCCTCTCGATCACCCGGCAGAACGCGTCGGACACTGTGCAGGGGATCCGCCGCCGCACCGTCGACGCGCGGGGGTCGTCGAGTCCGGTAACTCCCCGTTGAGGCAGGTGCCCTTGTCGAAGGGCTGGGTTGCCTCGTTGGACGGGAGGGCGGAGGCCGTGGGCTCGGGTCGGCCGTGTCGGTGGGGGCGGAGGGGGAGGAGAGGCGTGCCAGAGGCCTTGCTGCCCCCGCGTCCCCATCGACGCTGCCAGGGTGCCGCCCATGGGGCGCTGGGCCCTCGGCGTCAGAGATGTGTCAGGCGCACACGGACTCTATGGCCTGCCTCTGCCCTCGGGCGTATGCAGGGAGCACAGAGTCCGCATGTGTGTACGCCGAGGGGTGATGGAGCGATGAGCGGCATGGTCTGCGGCGGCTGATGTTCCCGTCGGTCGTCCGGTACTGCGTCGCCCATGCCGCCTGCCCGGTCCTCGCCGTACCGCCCTCGCCCCTGCTGGGCGACCTCGTCTCCGCGCACCGCCGGCTCAGCCGGTGGCTGCGGTTCGACGCCCGTCAGCTGGCGGAGGGCACGCCCTGACCGAGCCCCACCGGTCCTTCCACCCGCTGTCCGTGAGGAGTGCGTTACGGGTCCGGGGAGCCCGCGCGACACCGACGGCAGAGCTTCCACATCGAGGACCGGGCGGACATCGAGACGGCCGTCTTGCTCCTGGTCGTCGGCCTGATCGTCTCCCAACTTGCCGCGCGCGCCCGGACGATGAAGCGGGTCGCGGTCACGGACGCCACGCATCTGGAGCGGCTGCACGGCACGACCCGCCTGGCCCGTTCCGGCACGTCCTCCTCCGACGACGTCGTCCAACGAGTGCGGCACGAACTCATCGACGTGCTGGAGCTGAGGGCGTGCCGTTTCGAGTACGGCACGCTCATCGGGCGTCCGCCGCGGCTCGACCCGGACGGGACGGTGAAGGTGGACTGCTGGATCTGGGACTTGGAGCGGCAGGGCTGGCCGGAGGGCTAGACCGAACTGCGCGCCATCGTCCACGGGCGGTACCAGGGCCGCTTCCTTCTGACTCCCGAACCCGGCTCCGTACCGCCGCCGCTCTGGACGACGACAGGGTCAGTGCAGGCCCGAGATCGTGAAGACCGAGTGGGTCGTGTCCCTGTCGACACGGCGGGCGAGCCGGTCGAGGTCCCGGACGCCTTCCCGGAAGGTGCCGTTCTCGTAGGAGGTCCGTGCGTCTGCCTCCAGCAGGAGCCAGAGGGCTGGGTTGGCGAGGAGGACGCGCAGTTCGATCTGGGCCCGGCCGCCGTCGGCGTCGGTGAGCACGAGACGCTGTTCGATTCCGTCCGGCCAGCGGACGGCCGCGAGCCGGTCGGTGCACGTGGTCCTCCGGCTCCACAGGCTCTGAACGGTCAGCCGGCCCGGTGACGCGACGACCCTGGCGGGCAGCAGGATCACGAACAGCACGACGGCCAGGGCGATCCACATCAGGGCGCTCGACAGAGTCAGTCCGTCGTCCCCGGCGTCCACGCTCAGCGACAGGGTCAGCAGGAGGCCCGCGCAGCCGACGGCGGCCCGGGCCTCGCCGGCCCACTCGCTGTCGTGGACGGTGCGGTCACCGGGCTGCTCTGGCTGCGGGACGAATCTTGGCTCCATGGAACGGACGCTAGAACCCGGACCGGCCCGTGCCGGTCCGTCTTGACGGGGTACCTATGCCGCCTCGGTCAACTTTGACGCGGGGCTGACGGGTCCGGCGACGTGGTGGACGTATTCGTGGGTCAGGCGGAAGCCGGCGGTCCAGGCGAGGAGTCGGCTCGGGCGGTTGTCGCGGGAGCAGCACCAGCTTGCGCGGTGGCCGCGTGCCGCGATGTCGCCGGTCAGTCCGGCGACGCAGGCCAGGGCGAGGTGCTGACGGCGTTCGTCGGGCGCGGTGGCGCAGGCGACGTCTTCGTAGCGGCTGCCGAGGAAGCGCGTGCAGGCGATGGCGATCACGCGGCCCCGGCGGAAGGCGGCCCAGGCGACGCCGGACCCGGCCAGGGCGGCGGGGCTGTCCCAGGTGCCGTGGATCCAGGCCATGGAGGGGTCGAGCGCCGAGAGCGCCGGGGCGTCCCCGGAGGTGAGGCGGCGCACGGTCACGCCACGGGGCACGCGGGGTGCGACGGGCTCGGCCCGGTGGACGTAGAGCATCCGCTCCCACGGAACGAGCTGCTCGAAGGCGGCGCCGAGGGCGGGCAGGAAGCGGTCGGCCGTCTCGATGTAGTGCCCGGAGAGCGGGGCCAGCTCCGCCGGGGTGACAGCGGTGGGGTCGCCGGCCAGAAGCACGTGATCGCCGCACGAGACCGCCACCACACGCGGACGGTCGGCCCGGTCGGTCCACCACTGTCCATGGCCGGTGGCGAGGACGTGCTCGGCGAGAGCCGCGGTGCCCGGAGCACCGGACGGGAACGCGCGGGCGGAGGCGGGTGGTTGGTGGGACGGGTGCGGGATCACGGAACCTCCGGGTACGGAAAGGGGAACGGGGGCGGCCCGCACGCGGGCCGCCCCCGTGGGTCAGCGCTGTCCGGCCTTGCGGCCGTGGTTCGCCTTCTTCTTGCGGCGGTCCCGCCGCTTCCTCGCGCGCTTCGACATGAGGAGCTGTCCTTTCAGATCGGTCAGGCCGGTCGGGCCGGTCAGGCGTTCTGGCCGACGAGGAGGTCGGCGAGCTTGGTGAGGCGCTTGACGGTGCGTTCCTCGGAGGCGGCGGGTGCGGGGGCGACGCGGTGGTCGCGGTCGTAGTAGGCGCCGTTGACGATCTCGACGGCCGGGTCGCAGAGCCGTACGACGTGGGCGGCGCCCTCGGCCGGCGCGACGCCCTCGTGGGCGTACAGGGGGAGGAGGCTGGTGGTGCAGATGCCGGGGTGGACGGAGACCGCGGTGACCCGTGGGTCGGCCGCGAAGACCGTCAAAGCGAGCTGCGACTGGGCGTAGGCGGCGAGGCGGGAGTAGCGGCGGACTCGGTTGGGGTCGTTCCACTGGATGGAGCCGGTGCGGTGCAGGGAGGACGAGACGTTGACGACCCGGCCACCGGGGTCGCTGGTGAGTGCCGGCTCCAGGAGGTGCGTGAGCAGGTAGTGAGCGAGGAAGTTGACCTGGAACGCGATCTCGTTGCCGTCGGCCGTGACGGTGTGCCGCTCCGGCGCCGCCATGCCCGCGTTGTTGACGAGGACGTCGAGGCGCGGGTGCTCGGCGAGGACCCGGGCCGCGAGGTGCTCGACCTCCTCCAGGTGCGTGAAGTCGGCTCCGAACGCACACAGTCGGTTCGCGTCGACCCCGGACAGAGTGACGAGCCGGTCGGTGGCGGCGAGCGCCTCCTCGGCCGTGCGGCCGTGGACGAGCACCGTGGCTCGGCGCTCGGCGAGGAGCCGCGCGGTCTGGTGGCCGATGCCGGAGGTGGCACCGGTCACCAGGACAGTGCGGGAGGAAAGGTCGGATACGGACATGACTGGTCAGTCCCTCAGGGATGAAAGGTGTGTACGGGTACGAGGAAGGGGCGCCGGACAAGGGATGTCACGACGCCCCCGGTGATGCGGAGGTACGTCAGCGGCGGTCGGACGTCTCCGGGCAGCGGGGCTCGCGACGGGGCGCCCGATGGGGCGGCCGGTCGGTCAGGAGCCACGCGCTGTTCATGCTTCCCATCGAACCCGCACCGGACGCCTCGGACAAGGTGGACGACGGTTCCCTGACGCCCTCCTGATGAGGATTCACCCGAGGCCGGGGACGGTGGAGACGAGGAGGTCGATGACCTTGATGCCGAGGAAGGGCAGCACGAGTCCACCGAGGCCGTACACCAGGAGATTACGGCGCAGCAGGTCGTGCGCCGAGGCGGGCCGGTAGCGGACGCCGCGCAGCGCGAGGGGGATCAGGGCCACGATGATCAGGGCGTTGAAGATGATGGCCGAGGTGATCGCCGAGGTCGGGCTGTGCAGGCCCATGATGTTCAGCGCTTCGAGTCCCGGGTACGCCCCCGTGAACATGGCCGGGATGATCGCGAAGTACTTCGCGACGTCGTTGGTGATCGAGAAGGTCGTCAAGGCACCTCGGGTGATGAGGAGTTGCTTGCCGATCTCGACGATCTCGATGAGCTTGGTCGGGTTGGAGTCGAGGTCGACCATGTTGCCGGCCTCCTTCGCGGCCGACGTACCCGTGTTCATGGCCACGCCGACGTCCGCCTGGGCCAGTGCTGGCGCGTCGTTCGTCCCGTCGCCGGTCATCGCGACGAGCTTGCCGCCCTCCTGCTCCTTCTTGATGAGGGCGAGCTTGTCCTCGGGGGTGGCCTCGGCGAGGAAGTCGTCGACGCCGGCCTCGTGGGCGATGGCGCGCGCGGTGAGCGGGTTGTCGCCGGTGATCATCACCGTACGGATGCCCATCCGGCGCAGTTCGGCGAACCGTTCCTTGATGCCGTCCTTCACCACGTCCTTGAGGTGGACGATCCCGAGGACCCGTGGGCCGTCCCAGTCGTTGACGGCCACCAGGAGCGGGGTGCCGCCGGCGCCCGAGATGTGGTCGCTCCAGGCGCGTGCCTCGCCCGGCACCTTCCCGCCGTACATCTCGACCCAGGCGATGACCTGCGCCGTCGCGCCCTTGCGGATGTGGCAGGCGGCGCCGTTGTCCCAGCGCAGGTCGATGCCGCTCATCCGCGTCTGTGCGCTGAACTCCACGAACCGGGCGTTCGCCAACTCGCCCTCGGCCGGGGCCCGCAGCCCGTACCGCACCTTCGCGAGGACCACCACGGACCGGCCCTCGGGTGTCTCGTCGGCGAGCGAGGCGAGCTGGGCGGCGTTGGCGAGCTGCGCCTCGTCGATCCCTGGCAAGGGGACGAAGTCGGCGGCCTCCCGGTTGCCGAGGGTGATGGTGCCGGTCTTGTCGAGGAGGAGGGTGTTGATGTCGCCCGCGGCCTCGACCGCGCGGCCGGACATGGCGAGGACGTTGCGCTGCACGAGCCGGTCCATGCCCGCGATGCCGATCGCCGAGAGCAGCGCGCCGATGGTCGTCGGGATCAGGGTCACGAGCAGGGCGACGAGCACGGTGGTGGAGGGGACGGCGCCGGCGTACGAGGCCATGGGCTGGATCGCGACGACCACCAGGACGAAGACGACGGTGAGGGCGGCGAGGAGGATGTTGAGCGCGATCTCGTTGGGCGTCTTCTGCCGGGAGGCGCCCTCGACCAGGGCGATCATCCGGTCCATGAAGGAGTGGCCGGGGCGGGAGGTGACGCGTACGACGATCCGGTCCGACAGGACCGTCGTACCGCCCGTCACTCCCGTCCGGTCGCCGCCGGACTCACGGATGACGGGGGCGGACTCGCCGGTGACGGCGGACTCGTCGACCGCCGCGACGCCGTCGACGACGTCGCCGTCGGCCGGGATCAGCTCGCCCGCCTCGACGAGCACGAAGTCGAAGAGCCGCAGGTCGGTGGCGGCGACGGCCTCGGTCTCGGCCCGGTCGAGGTCAGTGCCGTACCGCCAGTGCTTCAGCCGCAGCGCCACCGTGTCCGTGCGCGCCTTGCGCAGCGACTCGGCCTGCGCTTTGCCGCGGCCCTCCGCCACGGCCTCGGCGAGGTTGGCGAAGATCACCGTCAGCCACAGCCAGACGCTGATCACCCAGGTGAACACGGACGGGTCGAAGAGCGCCGACAGCGTCGTGAGGACGGAACCGACGCCGACGACGAAGAGCACGGGATTGCGCACCAGGGCCCGCGGATGCAGCTTGCGTACGGCCTCCGGGAAGCACTTCACCAGCTGTACGGGATCGAGCAGGCCACTGCTCTGTGCGGAGCGCCGCCGCTTCGGCCCGGGGTTCGGGTTGCGGGGTGGAGCAGACGGCGGAGGCGACATGGGCGGAGCGGAGGGCGCCTGCTGGGGCGCGCGGGAATGCATCGCGGAAGACCTTCTGATGAAGCCCGGCCCGCCCGATCGGCGCCGGCCGGGGAGAGCACGGCAGGGCCGCCCTCGTCCGCGCCCCGTGGATGCGCGGAGGTGTTTCCCGGCACCCACAGGACGGCTGCGGACGGACAGCGACGCTCGGGGAGCGGAGGCGCGGCAGCCGGATGGGTGTGTGCTGCCGCGCCCCCGCGGTCCGGGACGATCAGGCCACTGACGTCCGCGGCCGGTGAGCGACCGAGAAGAAAGCTAGGCCCACCAGGAGGCGGAAGCCGCATCGGAACGCCCGAATTGACAGCTCCCTGACGGCTGTTGGCCGTACTCGTCAAGGCCGCGTCAAATCGGACCGAAGGAGCATCAGGGCCACGTCAACGCCGTCCGCCGGTGGTCCGTCCCGGTCCGCGGCAACGAGGGGGTCGCGGACCGGACGGCCCGTCCGTCGGCCCTGCCGGCGACGCCCCCGGACGTGCGAGGAGTCGCCTTCGCGCGCTGCGGCGCCGCCGGTGGGTCACGTTGCCCGCCCGGCTGCGTCTGCTTCGTACGGCGATCCTGCTGACCACGGCTGCCTGCGCCGGGTCGATGATCACGGCCGGACTCGCCGCCTCCGACACCTGGGACGCCGTCACCGGCCATCACACCCCGCGCACCGTGAGCGCCGCCGGCCTCGACCTCGCCCTCAACGACATGGACGCCCACGACGCGCCTCGCCGAGTTCCGCTGAACGGGCGGCTCCGCGCAAGGGACGCGCCAAGACGGCGTCAGCATGGGGCGGCACCCCGCCAGAGACCCGTCAAGGTGCTCGTACGGACGCCGCGCAGCGGGTTTCCTCCCCACAGGGACAACCCGCCGACAGGGAGTGGTGAGCACATGAGTGTGGAGAAGATCGTCGGACTGATCGTCGCCGTCTGCATCGTCGGCTACCTGGTGGCCGCACTGATCCGCCCGGAGAAGTTCTGAACCTTCCTGCACCGTCGGAGCCCACTGCCCCTGATACCCGTCCGGGGCGGCTCAAGGTCTTCGTCGGTGCCGCCACCGGTGTCGGGAAGACCTACCGCATGCTGGACGAGGGCAGACGTAGAGCCACGCGCGGCGCCGACGTCGTCGTCGGCATCGCCGACTGCCACCGTCGCCCCCACACCGAGGCCATGCTCGCCGGCCTGGGGACCTTGGTGCCGTCCCGCGCCGTCCTTGACGGCCGTGTCCACCCCGAACTCGACCTCGACCTCGACCGGGCTCTGCGACGCAGACCTGCCCTGCTCCTCGTCGACGACCTCGCCCGGGCCAACCCGCCGGGCCACCGCAACGCCCACCGCTGGCAGGACGTCGAGGACCTGCTCGCCGCCGGCATCGACGTCGTCACCACGGTCAACGTCCAGCACCTGGAGTCGCTCAGCGACGTCGTCGAGAAGATCACCGGGGTGCCGCAGGACGAGACCGTGCCCGACGCGGTCGTCCGCCGTGCCGACCAGATCGAGCTCGTGGACATGGACCCGCAGGAGCTGCGGCGCCGGATGGCCCACGGCAACATCCACCCGCCCGAAGACGTCGATGCGGCCCTCGCCAGCTACTTCCGTACGGGCAACCTCATCGCGCTGCGGGAACTGGCCCTCCTGTGGGTGGCCGACCGCGTCGACGAGGCCCTGCGGAAGTACCGCTCCGAGCGCGGCATCGGCGGGGTGTGGGACATACGCGAGCGGATCGTCGTCGCTCTCACCGGCGGACCCGAGGGCGACACGCTGATCCGACGCGCGAGCCGCATCGCCGCCCGGACGGCACAGGGCCGGCTGCTAGCCGTCCACGTCGTCCGCAGCGACGGCCTCGCGGCGGGCACCTCGTCCGCGGCCCTCGCCCGCCAGCGGCAGCTCGCCGAGAGCCTCGGCGGCACCTTCCACACCGTCGTCGGGGACGACATCCCCACGGCCTTGGTCGAGTTCGCCCGGGCCGAGAACGCCACGCAGCTGGTCCTGGGCACCAGCCGACGCGGCCGCCTCGAACGCTTCCTGACCGGCCGGGGGATCGGCGAGACCACCGTCGCACTCTCCGGCGACATCGACGTCCACACGGTCACCCACGAACGGGCGGGGCACGGCCGGCTGCTGCCCTCCCGCCGTCGCACCCTGCCGGTCTCGCGCCGTATCGCAGGGCCGCTCGCCGGGCTCGTCCTGCCGGCCCTGCTCACCCTGCTCCTGGACCACACGCGGGGCGTGTTCAACCTGACCAGCGAGGCGCTCCTGTTCCTCGCCACCGTGGTCGGCGTGGCCTGCCTCGGCGGGGTCGTCTCGGCGCTTGTCGCGGCCGTCACCGCGTCACTGCTGCTCAACTACTGGTTCATCCCACCCGTGGGCGCCTTCACCTTCGCCGACGCGGACAACATGCTCGCCCTCGCGGTGTTCGTCCTCGTCGCCGCCCTCATGGCCGGTGCCGTCGACCGCTCCCTCCGCCTGTCCCGACGCGCGGCCCGGGCCACCGCCGAGGCAGAGACCCTCTCCTCGCTCGCCGGGTCGGTGGTCCGCGGTGACCACACGGTGGCCGCTCTGCTCGCCCGTACCCGGGAGATCTTCGGCGCGGAGTCCGTCGAACTCGTGCCGGCCGCGCAGCTCCCCGCAGCCCATGAGGGCGAAGCCGCCGTCAGCCAGGTCGCCGTCGGTGACGGCCACTTCCTCGTCCTGCGCGGCCGGACCCTGCCGTCATCGGACCGCCGCGTCCTCGCCGCCTTCGCCGCCCACGTCACCGCGGCCGCCGAACACGCCCGGCTCGCCGAGGCCGCCGCCGAGGTGGAGCCCGTCCGGGCCGCCGACCGGATGCGCACGGCCCTTCTCGCGGCCGTCAGCCACGACCTGCGCACGCCCCTCGCCGCCGGCTGGGCCGCCGTCGCCTCCTTGCGCAGCACCGACGTGGAGTTCACCCCGGACGAGCGTGACGAACTCCTCGCCACCGCCGACGAGTCCATGGCCCGGCTGGCCCGGCTCATCGAGAACCTCCTCGACATGAGCCGCCTCCAGGCAGGTGCCCTGAACCTCTCACTCCGGCCCACGGCTCTGGAAGAAGTCCTGCCCGCCGCTCTCGACACCCTGCCTTCCGGCGCACCGCGACCCGTCCTGCACGGCTTCGAGCAGGCTCCGCCGGTCTTCGCCGATCCACCGCTGCTCGAACGCGTGATCGCCAACCTGGTGGGCAACGCCAGCCGCTACGCACCACCCGCCCACCCCGTCCTCCTCACCGTGAGCTCCCTCGCCGGCCGAGTGGAACTGAGGGTCGTCGACCGCGGCCCCGGACTCCCCCCGAGCGACCGGGAGCGAGTCTTCGAACCCTTCCAGCGTCTGGGCGACACGGACAACACCACGGGCGTCGGCCTCGGCCTGGCCCTCGCCCGCGGCCTCACCGAGGCGATGTCCGGCACGCTGACCCCGGAGGACACCCCGGGCGGCGGCCTGACCATGGTCGTCTCGCTGCCCTGCGCGGTCTGAGACGGCAGACGGTCGGGGAGCGGGTGATCGATACCGGGTCATCCTGGATTGGCTCGGCGCGCAGGGAAACTTGGAGTGGTCGCGTTTCGTCATCGACTCGGTGAGTGTCCGGGCTCTCAAAGGGGGCTGAGATGCTGACCGGACCGGATTCGATCGATCGTGGCAAGGACGGATCGAAGATCCACCTCGTCACCGACCGATCCGGCCTTCCGCGAGCGATGATCGGACTGCGCGCACCGCGAAGGGCGGCAGAAGCGGGTTGCCGGAGGGGGCCATCCAGTCGAATCGACTGCGGACGCTGCGCAGGCGGGCAGCAGCACTTTCGGCCTCGGCGGTGCCCATCCTCGCGCGGTGCTGGAGGGTGCCGTCGACGATGGCACCCAGCGGCGCGTCGGGGAACTTCTGCCAGCGCTTCGGACGCCGGCCGTTCATGCGCTCCTCGACAGCGTCGGCGCGTACTTCGTGGGGTGAGCCCAGGAGTGCCGTCAGCGCGGTCTGTGCGTGACGCCGGTTGGCACTGTTGGGGAACCGCTTGTTTCGACGGATGTTCTTGCGTGAGCTCTTGTCGTTCTCGCCGTAGTTGTTCCGATGATCTCTGACGTAGCTCAGCCGCTTCTTCTCCTGGGGTGTCTTGTGCTTCA
The DNA here is from genome assembly GCF_042268445.1 of Streptomyces sp. NPDC056169. Taxonomy (NCBI): domain Bacteria; kingdom Bacillati; phylum Actinomycetota; class Actinomycetes; order Kitasatosporales; family Streptomycetaceae; genus Streptomyces; species Streptomyces sp. NPDC056169. The sequence goes on from NZ_JBHJUO010000020.1 coordinate 149,516, forward strand.
CAGTCCTGTGTCTCCTCCGGCTCCCAGGAGCGCCAGAGTAGCCATGTGCGGGCGTGTCGGCCACGCCGTTTCTGGGCGCCGGACGGCAGCTGGAAGATGCTCCACGATCGCCCGGGCCCGCGCCGACGACGACTTCGCCGCCACCGTGTCGGCGACCATGCGCGCCTCGTACGATGGCGCGCTCACCCGCAGCCGCAGCGTCTCCGCCCTCGCTGCGCCGGCGTTCGCCGCGGCGATGATGGGCCGCCACGTGCCTGCGGATGGCCGACGGGGCCCCGCCGTCCGTTCCGGACCTGGCGGCCGGCGCGACCACCTGATGCCGCTGGACCGCCGGGGGGACGAGGACGCGGACGGGGCGGCGTACGCCGACGTGGTGTCGGGGGTACGCCGCCCTCGGGTGGGACGCGTTGCGGGTGATGGCCCGCGTGTTCACGGCTCCTACTCGGGGTCGCGGTTGAACACCGCCTTGGACCAGAAGTAGCCGAGGGTGGCGAGGCCGAGGCACCAGGCCACGGCGAGCCAGCCGTTGTAGCCGATCTCGGTGCCCAGGAGCAGGCCGCGGAGGGTTTCGATGGCCGGGGTGAAGGGCTGGTACTGGGCGATGGGCTGGAACCAGCCGGGCATCTGGTCGACGGGGACGAACGTGCTGGAGATCAGCGGGAGGAAGATCAGCGGCATCGCGTTGTTGCTGGCCGCCTCTGCGTTCGGGCTGATCAGGCCCATGCCGACGGCGATCCAGGTGAGGGCGGTGGCGAAGAGGACGAGGAGTCCGAAGGCGGCCAGCCACTCCAGGACGGTGGCGTCGGTGGAGCGGAATCCGATCGCGACGCCGACCGCGCCGACGAGGACGACGCTGACGACGGATTGGATCACGCTGCCGATGACGTGGCCGGTGATGACGGAGCCGCGGTGGATCGCCATGGTGCGGAAGCGGGCGATGATGCCCTCGGACATGTCGGTGGAGACGGAGACCGCCGTGCCGATCGTGGTCGAGCCGATCGTCATCAGCAGCAGGCCGGGGACCAGGTAGGCGATGTAGTCGGAGCGGTCGCCGCCGCCGATGCCCGCGCTCATCGTGTCGCCGAAGATGTAGACGAACAGGAGCAGCAGCATGATCGGCGTGAGCAGGAGGTTCAGGGTGAGGGAGGGATAGCGCCGGGCGTGGAGGAGGTTGCGGCGCAGCATCGTGGACGTGTCGCGGGCGGCGAGGGACAGGGCGCTCATCGGACGGACTCCTCGGACTGCGTGGGGACGGTGGCGGTGGCGGTGAGGGCGAAGAAGACGTCGTCGAGGTCGGGGGTGTGGACGGTGAGTTCGTCGGCCTCGATGCCGGCCGTGTCCAACCGGTCGAGGATGGTGCGCAGTTCGCGCTGGCTGCCGTCGCTGGCGATCTGCAGCGACAGGGCTTCGTCGTCCCGCCCGGCGTCGTGGAGCGTGGTGGCGGCGCTGCGGTAGGCGTCGGGGTCCGTGAAGCGGAGTCGTACGTGTCCGCCGGGGATGAGGCGCTTGAGTTCGTCGACGGTGCCTTCGGCGGCGATCTTGCCGTTGTTCAGTACCGCGATGCGGTCGGCGAGCTGGTCGGCCTCCTCCAGGTACTGGGTGGTGAGGAAGATCGTGACCCCGCCGGTGACGAGTTCGCGGATGATCTGCCACATGTTGTGGCGGGAGCGCGGGTCGAGACCGGTGGTCGGCTCGTCGAGGAAGATGATCCGGGGGCTGCCGACCAGGGTCATGGCAATGTCCAGGCGGCGCTTCATGCCGCCGGAGTACGTGGACGCCGGCTTCGCCGCGGCCTCTGTCAGATCGAATCGCTCCAGGAGTTCGGCCGTGACCCGCCGCCCCTCCTGCTTGGACAGGTGGTTCAGGTCCGCCATGAGGAGCATGTTCTCCTCGCCCGTGATCAGGCCGTCGACGGCGGAGAACTGACCCGTCACACCGATCCCGGCGCGGACCGCCTGCGGGCTGGTGTCGAGGTCGTGGCCGGCCACTCGGGCCTGCCCGCCGTCGGCGGTGATGAGCGTGGACAGGATCTTCACGGCGGTCGTCTTGCCGGCGCCGTTCGGGCCGAGCAGGGCGAAGATCGTGCCTTCGGGGACGGTCAGGTCGATGCCGTCGAGGACGGTCTTGTCGCCGTAGGACTTGCGCAGCCCGTTCGCTGCGATGGCCTGGGTGGTCATGTGAGGTGCTCCTTCAGGGGCTGCGCGTCGGGCGGGGTGGGTTACAGGCTGCGAGCGGTGATGTCGCCGTACGCGGCGGTGGCCTGGATGCTCAGGCCGGGAGTGCCGTCGTTCGTCAGGGCGTTGTTGATGCGGCCGTATGCGGTGCCTGCATCCAGGGAGGCGGAGACGCCGGCGGCGGCGCCGACCGAGATGTCGCCCTTCTGGGTGCTCAGGGTGACCGTGCCGCTCACCGCTTCGGCGATGCGGACGTCGCCCCGCGCGGTGCTGATCTCCGCGGAGCCGCCCAGGCGGCCGACCTCGACGTCGCCGTCGGTCGCGGTGAGGCGGAGGCTCGCGGCCTCGTCGATCTTGATCTGGCGGTACGCGCCCTCGAAGGTCACGTCGCCGAGCCGTCCGACGGCGCGGAGTTCGGCGGCGGCGGCCTCGGCCTCGACGCGGGAGCCGGCGGGCAGCTGGACCGTCACCTCGATGGATCCGGTGTTGCCGAGGATCCCGTTCCTCGTCTTCGGGACCTCGATCCGCAGGACACCGTCGGTGTAGGTGACTTCGGTCTGCTCGGCCGTCTTCACGTCGCGGCTCTTGGAGGGGTCGGCGGGCAGGATCTCGACGGTGGTGTCGGCGCGGTCGGAGGCGATGAACTGGATGCGTCCGGCGGGGACGGAGAGGAGGGTGACGATCGCGGCGGCGGTGTCGAACTTCTGCATGGTGCTTCTCCTTCGTCTGTAGCGGGCGCTTCTTCGCCTCGCTGTTTCCGATGAAGGAAAAGCTACGTTGCGTTCGATGATCCAGCAAGGTCTTGGTTGCGAGAAATTGCCATCCTTGCAGGTCAGTTGCGAGATTTCATTGCAACGGTTCTGAATCTAACGCAACGCCCTCCCCGTGTTGCGTTGCAATGGAATGAAGGCGAACGCTATGACGGCGCCACGGAGGGCGAAGAAGACCGCGATGCCGAGAGGCGGACTCACCCAGCCCGAACGTCAGCAGATCGCATGGGGGTTGGCCGACGGCCTCGCGTACGCGGAGATCGCCAGGCGGTCCTCGCTGATGAGGATGGCCGACGGCTCCCCGCCGTACTTCCCGTGCCTGGCGACCGCCTGGCACCGGTGCACCGAGGTCAGTCCCGGTGCTCGTCGGCCGAATCCTTCAGCAGCCGCTCCAGCTCGCTCCCGGCCTCGTCGTACCCGGCATCGGAGATCCGCTGCAGCTCCCGCAGATCCCGGGCGGCTACCGCCCGTCGGGTGAGCAGGAACCCCGCGTGCATGGCCCCCTCGTCCAGCAGTTCGCTCAGCTCCTCAAGATCGCCGGCCTTGTCGGCCAGGTCGGCCAGCCGATCCAGGGCGGTCTCGTTGCCCTCGTCGGCCAGCTCGCGCAGGGTCTCGCGATCGATGTTCGTGTTCTCCATGACGCCATGGTGCGACCTTGCCCCTGGGGAAAGGTCAAGTGGGACGATGGCCGGGTGATCACCATCGGGCAGCTGGCCGGCTACGTCGGAGTGTCGATCAAGACCATCCGCGTCTACCACGACAAGGGACTGCTTCCCGAGCCCGACCGTGACGCGTCCGGCTACCGGCGATACGGCGCGAGTGACGTCATCGACCTCATCAAGATCCGGACGCTCGCCGAGGCGGGGGTCCCCTTGACCCGCATCCGAGACCTGAGGTCAGCGACGGAGGAAGAGCTCCAACAGGCACTGAGGGAGATCGACGACGAACTCACTGCTCGCATCCGGGGCCTGCGTGTGACCCAGGGGCGCCTGCGCAGGCTCTCCGCCGGCCGGCTGGCACCGGTGCCGGCCGAGGTCGCCGCTCACCTGGAGCACCTGGCCGACTGGGGATTCACCCCGCGCTGGGTGGAACTGCAGCGTGACCTGTGGATCCTCGTCTTCGCCACGTACCCGGACCACGCGATCACCCTGTTCCACGACCAGGCCGCGTCCCTGGCCGATCCGGCGCTGCGGCAGCTCTTCCTCGACTACGACCACGCGCACGATCTGGACCCCGGCGATCCCCGCATCGACGACCTCGCCCGACGCATCGTCGAAGCGACCCGGAAGCGCTACGGCTCCGAGGAACCGCCCCACCTGGACGAGGACTCCGACATCCCCGCCCTCGTCCAGCGCACGATCAACGCATCGTCCCCGGCGTGGCGGCGACTCGACGCACTGATCCGCGGACTGTGACGAACGACAGCTCCAGGTGGGCGCTCGGGCTCTGGTTGTCCCCACGCAGACATCGATCCAGCGATCGTCTTCCCCCGGGAGCTCGGCATTCTGATGACCGGCTACGTTGAGGACCGGATCCTGGACGGCCCCATCACCCTCGATTCCTGAGATCGCTGCCGGTTCTGCCGTTCCGTGGCGGAAGTCTGGTTCGAGGTGGCGATCTCGTAGCGCACCAGATCGGCGGTCGCGTCGATCTGGACGAAGCCGGCCTTCGCGAGCACGCGGCCCGAGGCAGGGTTGCCGACGCGGTGTTCGGCGGTGACCAACGGGACCGTGGTGCCGCCCAGCAGGAGCCGTACTGCAGCGGTGGCATAGCCGTAGCCCCAGGTGTTCTCGCGCAGGATGTAGGCGAGGTGGCCGATGCTGCCGGTGGTGCGGAGTCGGACCACACCGATCAGGTCGCCGTCCAGATCGATGCCGAGCACGTGCAGGGTGCGCGGGCTTGCGTAGTTGCTGGCCATGGATTCGCACACGTAGTCGTGGGCCTGGGCGCTGGTCATCTGGCCGAACCACATGTCGGCGACCGCGCGGCCGGTGTAGATGCGACGGACGGCGTGGGCGTCCTGTTCTGTCAGGTCGCGCAGTTCCAGCATGCTGGTCCCTCGCTGTGCGGCGGCCGTCCCACGCGGCGCGGAGAGCGGAACTGGGTGCCCGCTGCTCGCCGCGCGGGACGGCCGGGGCCGGTGCTACCCGAGGATGAGACGGAAGATGTCGTTGTAGACGAAGAAGCCGCCAGGCTGGCCGGGGATCGGCGCCAGGGTGAACGTCCGGGTGAAGTTCATCGGCTTGTCGAACTGGTTGTCGATGACGAGGGTGCCGGTGACGAGGACCGCGACGCCGTTGTTCAACCCGGGCTGCGCGTCGATCGAGGTGATCTGGGTCTTGACGACCTTTAGCTCGGGCTTCTTGAGCTGCTGGACAATGCTCTCCGCCCCCTGGATCTGGAAGCCCTCCCAGCTGAGCATCGACTCCGGCCGGTAGAGACTCGCGAGGCTGTCCCGCGCGTCGTAGTTGTCGAAGGTCCGGAAGTAGTGGCCCACGAAGGCTTGGGCGATTGCATTGAAGTCTGCCATGGTCGGAACGTAGCAGTCTGGCTACTCTCTGTTTTCGTGGGTGGAGTGAATCCGGCCAAACTCGCGCAAGTGTCCGTTCGGAGGCCCTTCCTTCTGGCCTGCGCGTCTTCCGCTGTCTCAGGTCGATGGCACGTGGTCGAGTCTCACGGGTGCGGCATTTCCGCACGGCCGGCGAGCAGGGGCCATGGGTGCTGGCGCCGCGGCGCTCACGTCTCGCCAGTGCCGCTCACTCTCCGCGCGAACCGACTCGCCTGCCCGAGTTCGGTGGCTTCCCGGTGGGAAGTGACGAGCGGTCAATGATTCAGCATGTCGTGGATTCACGATTGGATGTACTGTCCTCCTGTGCTGACTGTTGCCTCCGACATCGACGTGCTGGCCCGCTTCGGCCGAGCGCTTGCCGACCCGATCCGCTGCCGCATCCTGCTCGCCCTGCGCCAGGCGCCGGCCTACCCCTCCGACCTCGCCGACACCCTCGACATCTCCCGGACCCGGCTGTCCAACCATCTGGCCTGCCTGCGTGACTGCGGCCTCGTGGTCACCGTGCCCGACGGCCGCCGCACGCGCTACGAGCTCGCCGACGAACGCCTCGGCCACGCCCTTGACCACCTGCTCGCCGCCGTGGTCGCGGTCGAGACCGACAAGACCTGCCCGGACGCCGCCACGAAGGACTGCTGCTGATGTCCGCGATATCCCTCGGGCCGTCCCCGGCCCGACGCGACGCGCTCGCCCGCCGCATACGGCTCCTGGTCGCCGCGACCATCACCTACAACGCCATCGAGGCGATCGTCGCGATCACCGCGGGCACGATCGCCTCCTCGACGGCACTGATGGGGTTCGGGCTGGACTCCGTGATCGAGGTGTCCTCCGCCGCCGCAGTCGCCTGGCAGTTCTCCGCCCGCGACCACGCCGTGCGTGACGCCCGGGAGAAGACCACCCTGCGGATCATCGCCGTGTCCTTCTTCGCCCTCGCCGCCTACGTCACCTTCGACGCCGTCCGAGCCTTGGTCGACACCGGCGAGGCCGACCGCTCGATCCCTGGCATCGTCATCGCCGCCCTGTCCCTGGCGATCATGCCGTTCCTCTCCGCCGCACAGCGCCGCGCCGGCCGCGAACTCGGCTCCGCCTCCGCCGTCGCCGACTCCAAGCAGACCCTGTTGTGCACGTACCTCTCCGCCGTCCTCCTGGTGGGCCTGGTCCTCAACGCCACCCTCGGCTGGTCCTGGGCCGACCCGATCGCCGCCCTGGTCATTGCCGCCATCGCGGTCAAGGAAGGCCGCGACGCCTGGCAGGGCAAAGGCTGCTGCGCACCGACGGCCCACGCGCCGGCCACTGCCGGAGCCGCCGCGGCCGAGTCGGACGCGTGCGACTGTGAGCCGGGCTGCACCTGCTGCTCGTGAACCTGAGCCCGCTACGGCGGGTTCAGTGGCTGCGGGGTGCGTACATGATCACGGCCATGCCGGCGAGGCAGATCAGGGCGCCGATGACGTCGTAGCGGTCGGGGCGGTAGCCGTCGGCGACCACGCCCCAGCGATCGACCCGGCGACGAAGATCCTGCCGTACGCGGCGAGGCCGGCCGAGGGCGATGGAGCGCGCGACGAGCGCGGCAGGAACTCTCCGGAGCAGGGAAGGGGGAAGAGGGGGCGGTCAGGCGGCGGAGGCGAACAGGCCGGCGAGCAGAGCGGCGCCGTCGGCCGGCGCGCGGACTTCCAGGTACAGGTGGGGGCCGTTGAGATGGAGCCGGAAGTCGAAGAAGGGGCAGCACCGCTGCTCGGCCGCCGCCAGTTCCGCCACCCGCGCCGTCCGGTCGACGGGCAGGGTCAGCCGCAGGCCGTCGGGCACCGCGTCCAGGTGCTCCAGGGCCGTGCGCAGGGAGGGGGCGAACGCGGCCAGCTCGGCGGCCCGGGACTCGGCCTTGGCCAGACGGGCGGCGATCCGCGGCCGCAGGTCCGCCTTCACGTCCCGGCAAGCACCGGCCTCCCACACTCCGAGCAGCTCACCGATCTCCTCCAACGGCAGCCCGAGGTGCTTGGCCGCGCCGATGAACGCCAGCCGCTCGACCACGTCCTCGCCGTACACCCGGGAGCCGTCCGGGGTCCGGCCCGCCGGCAGCGGTCCCGTGCCCTCGTAAAAACGCAGGGTGGTCGCCGGCACGCCAGAGCGCTCGGCGAGCTGGGAAATCCGCATCGTGCTCACACCGCCGACGGTAGACCTTCGACCCAGGTCGAAGGTCAAGCACCGATCGGCCCCGCCGAACAGGGACGGCACGCGCGACCTGTGATTCTCCCCGCCAGATCCACGTTGTCCGGACGTGTACCCGGCGGGCGTCGGCCATCCGCTGCGGTTGCTCGGAGACGGCCTGGAAGTCGGGGATGTCGCGGTCGCCGATGCGGGCCGCGTGGGTGCGGGTGAACTGGCGGGCCGGGGTGGGGAAGAGCCCCAGCTGCCCGGGAGCTCGGGTTCGGCTCGGGAATGACGTTCTGGCGCCGCCTGGCTGAGTGGACCCGCGGGCCGACGTCTGGCCCCGGCTCCACGAGGCGCGCCACTGATCACCGACGCCACCGGCATCCCGCTACTCGAAGCCATTCTGCCCGTGCGCGACTGGGTACCAGGCGGTGGGTTGTCGAGTGTGCGTTGGCCCAACTGCACTGGTTCCGCAGCCTTCGGATCCGCTGGGAAATACGTGACGACATCCATAAAGCCTCTCTCACCCTTGGATGCGCCCTCATCTGCTGGCGACGCCTGAAGTCATCGGATGAGGTGTTCGAGCCGCCGAGCTTGTCCAGGACGGCCCGAGCGCGCGATCTTCGTAGCGGGACAAACGGGCCTGAGGCGCAAAATGAATCTCAGGGAAGTCCGGGGCCGGCGGGCGTTCGACGCCCGGACGGCCACCCTGGTGAACCAACCGGCGCGTGGAGCAGGCGCGTTGGGTCCGTGTGCGGGATGCAGGACGGCGCTGCCGTGTTTTCGACGGCGGCAGGAGTCATTACGCCACAGCAGTGATTCATCCTGTATGCGGCGTTTAGGTGTTTATGGAGTCCGTGAACGCGCGGTCCTGTACCGCGATTCCTGTCTGCGACGCGATTAGGCGGAACCCGCGGGCCCGGGTCAGCATGAAGACCCCCCCCGCACCCCAGGCGGCCCCCGACCGGGCCGCAGCAGGCGTGACCTGTGTCTGCCCCGGAAGGACTCCGATGCGCGTACCCGCCCCCCGCGACCTGCCCGCCCTGCCCTACGCACATCGCCTCGAACCGTTCACCGGGGACCTGGAGCGGGAGGAGGTCTACGAGTGGCACCACATCGACGACCGCGCCTTCGACGACGTCGACGGCGGCATGACCCGCTTCAGCGAGTCGGCCCTGTCCTCGGTGACCTTCACGGGCGGCCGGTTCCGGCGCGCACGCTTCGACACCGTATGGATGCACAACATCCGCACCGTGGGCAGCGACCTCGCGGAGACCACCTGGCTGGACACCGAATGCCTCGCCAGCCTCCTGGCCGGCACCCAGCTCCACGGGACCCAGATGCGCCGCGCCGTCTTCCACCAATGCAAGTTCGACTCGGTCAACCTGCGCGCGGCTCAGCTGGCGAACGTCACCTTCGTCGACTGCCTGCTGCGTGACGTCGACTTCGCAGGCGCGACCCTGACCGGCGTCTCCTTCCCAGGAACGACGCTCGACGGAGTCGACCTCACCAAAGCCACCCTCACCCGAGTCGACCTGAGCGAAGCGACCGCACTGGGCATCACGTCCGGCGTGGCAGCCCTCAAGGGCGCCACCATCAGCGCTCCCCAGCTGCTCGACCTCGCCCCCGCCCTGGCCCAGCACATCGGCCTCACCGTCAAGGACGCCTGACCACACGGCCTCATGCCCCCGAGCTCGTGGTGCCGCTCATTCCGATAGCCGTTCCTAGCCTTGCCGTTCGCTACCCCCCAGCTCGCGCGCAAAACCTGCACGTCCCACAACGGCATCCCCGCCTCATAGTTGTGGGTCGCGCCGGCGTGCCGCAGGAGATGTGGAAAGAGCTCGCTAACCGGGCCCCGAAGATACTCGTGCGAGGCCTTCTTCAACGCGCGCCGGAACGTGCCGGGCACCATCGGCGGGGCGAGCAGTCCGTCCATGCCTGCCAGCGATTTCGCCAGCCGCTCGGAGGTCCTCGTCGCAGTAAGGCGTCCGCTGTGTCACCTGCCATACTGCGCTGCCGTGTCAAGTCCGTTACGCCTTACCGCTGTTCACGGCTGGCACTTGGTGAATCGCGGATTCCCATCCGCCACGGAGGAGCCTACGAGGAACTGACGGCGGAGGAGGGCCATGACAAGTGGGATAGGACCGGAGCCATGTCGTGCACCTGCGCACCCATGACCCCCAGCGTCAGCGTGCCGGCCGAGCTGTGGGCGATGGTGGTCACCCGCTGCGATGGCATCCTGGATGCCCTCGTATGTCGGCTTCAGCCGCTGGAGCAGCACCACTCCGGTAGGGGTGATCCGCACGTGGCGGCTCGTTCGCTCGAAGAGTTGGGCGCCGATGACGCGTTCCTGCTTCTTGATCGCCTGGCTGACGACGGCCGGGGAGACCTGTAGGCGTTCGGCGCTGCGGCCGAAGTGGAGCTCCGCCGCGAGCGTCAGGAAGAGCTCTATGTCCCGCAGTTCCATCCTGCCCCCGGTTCCACACGGGTCCCCCGGATTCGTCAGCCTCTGGGTTAACGACCATATTAAGATCGGCCGTTGTTCCCGGGCTGCCCGGTATGCATGCTGGTACCGGGCCGGGGAGGCCGCCTCCCGCAGGTGGCATGAGGCTGCAGGACCGGCCCGCTCCATTCGGCCGACGACCCGAAAGGCGTGGACCGCGCGCGGAGGCGCGTACCTCATCGGTCACAGCCTCGCCGCCCGGGCTTCGCCCGCCGAGCACGAACACCCAGGGAGAGATTGCCGCGTGACATCTGACCCCAGCGCTGCCCAGGCACCTGACCCGGCCACGATCCATCCACTGCCCGCCCACGAGCGGGTCGTCTTTCTCAAGCCACTGGTTGCCGGGACGAACGTCGTGGTGGGTGACTTCACCTACTTCGACGACCCCGACGGGGCGACGGACTTCGTGCAGCGCAATGTGCTGTACGCCTACGGTCCGGAACGGCTGATCATCGGCAAGTACTGCGCGATCGCCACGGGCACCCGGTTCCTGATGGCGGGCGCTGCCCATCCGTCGATGGGGGTGTCGACCTTCCCCTTCACCATGTTCGGCGGGGAGTGGACCGACCGGACCCTCGACCTCGTCACCGGCATGCCCAGCCGCGGGGACACGGTGGTCGGCAACGACGTGTGGTTCGGATACGGAGCCACCGTGATGCCGGGAGTTCGGATCGGCGACGGTGCGGTGATCGCGGCCGGAGCGGTGGTCACCGCCGACGTGCCTCCGTACACCGTCGTGGGCGGGAACCCGGCCCGGAGGATCAGACAGCGCTTTGACGACGACGACATCGAACGGCTCACACGGGCTGCCTGGTGGGACTGGCCCGTCGAGCTCGTGACCACGCACGTCCGGACCATCATGGCCGGATCCCCGAAGGACATCGAGCGCATCGCCGCCGCCGAAGGTCTGGAGCAGTTGTGACGTCCCCGGCCATCGAGGAGTACACGGTGTCCGGTCGTGACAGCGGACCGTACGCGATCGCCGTCGGCTCGGACGGCGCCCTGTGGTTCACCATGGTGCACAGCGGCAGGATCGGCCGGCTGGTCCCTGGGCAGGAGCCGACCAGCCGTGCACTCTCCCCGGACAGCGGCCCGACGGTCATCTGCAACGGGCCGGACGGCGCCCTGTGGTTCACCGAGTACCGGGCGCACCGGATCGGGCGGATCACGACGGCCGGCCAGGTGACCGAGTTCACGCTGCCGACCGCGGAGTGCGGGCCTTTCGGCATCGCCGCGGGGCCGGACGGCGCCCTGTGGTTCACCGAGACCGCCGCCGACCGCATCGGCCGTCTCGCCATCGACGGAACGGCCACGGAGTACCCGCTGCCACGCGCCGGGATGTTCCCCTCCGCCATCGCCGCGGCCGGGGACGCGATGTGGTTCACGATGAACCAGGCCAACGCCATCGGCCGTATCGACATGAACGGCCGCATCACGGTGCACGAGCTGCCCACCGACGCCGCCGCACCGGTGGGTATCGCCGTGGGCCCGGACGGAAGCGTCTGGTTCACCGAGATCGCGGCCGGTCAGATCGGCCGGATGGCACCCGACGGCCGGATCACCGAGTACCCGCTGCCCGACCGTTCCGCCCGGCCGCACGCCGTCACCACCGACGCCGACGGCACGGCGTGGTTCACCGAGTGGGGCGGCAACCGCGTCGGCTCGGTCACCCCTGACGGCACGGTCACCGTCCACGACCTGCCCACCCCGGCCTCCGAGCCGCACGGGATCACGGTGGGCCCGGACGGTGCCCTGTGGACGGCCCTGGAGACGGGCGCACTGGCCCGCATCAAACCGACCACCACCAGAACCTCGATCACCAGCAAGCACACCGAACAGAGGAACGCCTCATGAAATTCGCCCTCGTGAGCCCGATCCTCGAATCGGCCTGAGCCGCATGTGGCCCGCGAAGCCCTCCGCTCGGACACTCGGCGTGCCTGGCCGGCACGACATCCCAGGTCCTGAGCGTCACGCCCCCGCACAGGAGTTGACTTGACACTGACATCGGTGAGCTAGCGACCTCTGACGGGCCCGAGGAGATAGACCTCTTCTGCCGCTCTCCTACGTCCTCGACCACGAACTGACCGACGCCTTCGCCGGCGGCTGTCGCCACCCCGAGTGGTCATGGGTGGCCCTGGACGGCGACCGTCTCCTCGCCCGGCTCGTCTGGTGGACGACCCCGGGCGGTGACGTACTGCTGCAGTTCGACTTCTTCGACGTCGACGACACGCTGCCCCGAGCCGACCGTGACGAGATCGGCCTGCGGCTGTTCAGGACGGCGACGGCAACCGTCTTCCCGGCGGGCGCGAAGCTGCCGGAGTTCGGCCGCTTCGTGCCGCCCGACTGGCACGAGGACCCCGCGGCCCGCGAGGTGTCGGCCAGGGAGAGTGCTTCTTACCGTGCAGCCAACAGGACCCCATACGAGTCCCATCGTCGCAGTTCAGAAGCACTCTCCGGTCATTTGATCAGGACGTGGAGTGTCAGGCTGGGTGGCTGAGGACGGTCAGCCGGCGCTGCCGATCAGCTTCCAGGGCTCGTGGTCGGCGTCGGGCCCGGTGCCCGGAGCACTGCCCTTCGTCTCCCACTTGGCCTTCCAGACCTTGCCGTTGTACTTGACCGTGGTCTGCTCGATCGGCTGGCCGGCCGGAGAGTAGACCTTGGTCGCGTCCCAGTTCCCGGCACTACAACCACCAGCCGGCGGGGTCGCCGTACCGAGTCCCTTGAGGTTGTCGTTCACCGGCGCGTACGCCGTACCGCCGATGGACAGACTCGTGTTCACCGGACCGGTGATCGGGAGGAAGTAGATGATCGGCACGTCGAGCGACTTCCCGGCCGGGATGATCTGGCAGTAGTCCAGCGTCGTGCTGACCCGGTGGAACGTCGTGCCGGGCACCAGCTTCCACTGGCCACCTTGGGCATCGGTCTGCCAGTTGGCGTCCTTGACCAGTGGTGACGTCGAGGCCGGAATGTCGAATGACAGCTTCGTGTCCTTGCCACCGCCGAGCGTGCGCCCGGTGTTGTTGGTGATCCGGACGGTCGGCTGCAACGGCCACAGGTTCGCCGTGGCGGTCGGATAGTTGACCATCTCGACGCTCAGGTCGGCGGTCACCGTCGGTGCGACGCCACCGCTGCCGGTGCGCAGACTGTTGTCATAGGCGCCGATGTTGCCCAGCTTCTCGTTCAGCCGGGTGGTCAGCGTGTACCCCATCCCGCACGGGGTGTCCGGCTGGACGTCCGCGGGGCAGGAGTAGTCGCCGCCCAGCTCCCACATCATCACGCCGCCCGCACCGGTCGACTTGACCAGATCGGTGACCGCGTCGATGCCCTGCTCGTCCTCGGTCGACAGGAACACCTTCTTCTCGGCGTTCCACAGCCACGACGTCTTCGTCGCGTCGTCCCAGTACCGGGTGTACTGGCCCGTGCGCCGGTCGGTGATGTCGGTCTCCGGCTTCAGCCCGACGCTGCCCGCGTAGACCGGCGTGATGTTCTTCTCCAGGTTCTTGGTGTGCCACAGCGGGTTCGTCCCGGAGCCGAGCTCGCTGCCGTTGTTGGTCTCGTCGTGCCAGATGTTGTCGATGCCGAAGGCACCGTCACCGCACGGCCGCTTGACGCCCGTACCCGGCTCGCACCCACTCGGCTTCTGCGACGTACCCCACAGACCGTTCGTACCGCCGGTGACGTTCTGCCAGCCGCGCGTGTAGTAGGGCACACCGATGTTGACGCGCCCGGCCTGCATCGCGCCACGCATGTACTTCATCGCCCAAGCGGTGTTGAAGTACCCGATCTTCCCGTACTCCGGAGTGGCGTACTGGTCGGCCAGTTCCGGGTCCTTGCCGTCGTCGAACAGCGCCGCGTTCGGACCCACGACGTCGTTCCAGGTGCCGTGGTAGTCGTAGGCCATCAGGTTGGTGAAGTCCTGGTGGTCCAGCGCGGTCTGGTTCGCCATCCCGCGGGCCAGGTAGCCGGAGGCCGACGACGCCGAGGTGAGCAGGTAGTACTTGTCGTCCGCGACCGAAGCCCGGTTCAGCGAGTCCCGCAGCGTCTTCATCAACGCGGCGTACGCCGTGGGCAGGCCCTTGCGACGCGGGTTCGACACCGCCCAGTCGGTCGGATTGCCGGTGTCCTCGAGGACCGTGGGGTACTCGAAGTCGATGTCGGCACCGTCGAACCCGTAGGTCCGCAGGAAGTCCACGACCGAGCGCGAGAACGTGTCGATCCCGCCCTGGTTGACCGAGCCGTCGGCGTTGGTGGTCATCGCGTAGAAGCCACCGGAACCGGCCCAGCCACCGACCGAGATCAGCGTCTTCACCCGCGGGTGCAGGCGTTTGTACTTCGTCAGCAGGTTGAAGTGCCCCTTGTAGGGCAGCGAGGGATCCATCTCGGCGCCGACCTCGCCGGGCCACTCCTTCTGGGTGGCGTTCGAGTCGACCTTGATCTCGTTGTTCTCCACCGACGCGAACGCGTAGTTGAGGTGGGTCACCTTCGACCACGGGATGTTCTTCACCAGGTAGTGCGGCGTGCCGTCGGCGCCCGTGCGGCCACCGTTGAAGTAGCCCACGACCCGGCGGTCCCGGCCCTGACCGAGCCACTCCCGGCCGTCACCCTGATAGACCTTGCAGTACGGCGTCGCCACGCCCGGCGTGGCCGCCAGACCGTCCGGCCGGCAGTCGCCGGACGCACCCGGCCTCGAACCGCCGTCGTCGCCACCGGGGTGCGACTCCATCGGATCACCGGCACCACCGTTGACACCGAGATCACCGGCACCGCCGTCGCTGCGGCTGCCATCGCCGTAGCTCGGCACCAGCCAGCCCTCGATGTCACCGGCACCACTCGCCGCGGCCGCCCTGACGGCGGTCTTCGCCGTCGTACCGGAGCGGATCATGGCGAAGTCCTCGATCCCGTCGCCGTCCAGGTCGGCGAAGGTGCCGATGGTGCCCTGGAACGGATCGTCGGAGCGGATCACGCCCAGCGACTTCCAGCCCTTGGTGACGCTCCACGGAGCGCCGGTGTTCTGCCAGGCCCGCACCTCACCGGTGGTGAACTCGACCCGGACCGTGTCGGCCTTGCCGTCACCGGTGATGTCGGCGAAGGCTACCTGCGCGCCGCGGGCCTGCCCCGGGGTGGCGAAACCCTCGACCTTCTCCCAGCCGCCCGGAGTCGGCATTCCCTTGCCCTTGTTCTGCCAGGCGGTCGGGAAGCTCATCCGGTCCAGCGTGATCAGGTCGTCGCGGCCGTCACCGTCGATGTCGGTGAAGTACAGATCCGGCTCGTAGATGAGGTTGTTCGCGACGATCGTCGGGCTGTCCCAACTGATGTTGCCGCCACTGCTGGTGTTCCGTGACATCCGCATCGCGGGGATGCCGGTGGGCGAGTCCGGCGGCATCAGGATCCGGATGTAGTCGTCCTTGCCGTCAGCGTCCAGGTCGGCGAAGTAGACCCGGTCCGGGTCGTTCCCGCGGTCGGCCGGGCTGATGTCGCCCAGCGAGACCCCGGCCTTGCGCGGGTCGTCGTTGCGCCAGCCGGTGACCTTGCCGTCCGTACCGACCACCGCGTAGTCGGCCTTGCCATCGCCGTTCAGGTCGGGGAACGCGATCTTCGAACCGGCCGGGGCGGCGTCCCGGATCTTGCCGATCGGCTCCCAGCCGTACGAGCGGCCGCTGATCATGCGCTGCAGGACCGCGATCCGAGCGCCTTCGGCGAAGGCGTCCGCGATCTTCTGGTGGCCGGCGTCGGTCGGGTAGATCTCGTTGGTGATGTCCTGCGGGGTGACCGAGCCCAGGTCGACCAGCACCAGCCGTGCGCCGTCCTTGATCTTGGCGTAGGCGATCGTGCGGAGCTCGCTGTTGTAGGCGTCGATCCGGGCCTGGTAGGTCGGGTTCGTCGACGGCGGCAGGGTCCCGAGCAGGACCGTGGTGGTCGGCGAGGCCCGGTAGATCTCGTCCAGGAAGGTCCGCATCTTCCCGGCCGTCGCCGTACCGTCGGCACCGCCGGCCAGGTCGGCCGTGCCCGCGACCAGGGTCATCATGTTCGGCCGCAGTGTCTGCAGCGCGGGGATCGACTCGGCCTGGATGGCGTCGATGCCCTTGCCGTCGAACCCCATGTGGTCGGGGTCGCCCCGCTTGCCGTTCTTCAGGTCACCGATGAAATCCGTGCGCTTGAAGACGAGACTGGCCACCGTGCCACCGACCACCGCGATGGTGGTCAGGCCCTTCAGGATGGTCTTCAGGTAGTCCCGGAAGCCACCGTCATCGGTGCTGTACACACCGGCCGTGATCCCGTCACCGGTCGGCATCAACCGGAGCTCTTCGATCGCCGGGCTGGGCCCGGGCGACGGGCTGGGCCCGGGCGCCGGGGTGGTGCCGGCCGCGTTGAACTGGCCGGACTGGGTCGGCCGGTGGTCGGAGTCGCCCTCGGGCCGGACCGTGACCGTCAGCGCGTGGTCGAAGTGGGTGGTGACGAAGTAGTCCAGCTCACCACTGCCCTGGTGGGTCGCCTGCCCCGAGCCGTGGATCCGCATGGTCGGCGGGAAGCTCGTCCGCTCGGCGAGGACCCTCGGGTCGACATTGAAGTCGCCACCGACCGTGGCGTTGTAGGTGACGCCACGTTGGTTCCCGAGGCCCTCGATCCGGTCGTCGATGGCGTCCAGCATCGCCCCGGAGTCACCGCCACCGCCGGACAGGCCGTGCATGGTGAAGTACCACTCGTTGCCGAAGCGCGCACCGAGCGCGTTCCGGCCGGCGTCGACCGGGTTGCCGACGACGATCATCTCGTCGGGCGCCTCGGTCAGGACGAGCGCCGTGTTGACCCGGCCGCCGATCCGCCGCGGGTTGGTCGCGTCGTCGTCGGTCTGGAGGAAGTAGACCTCACGGGTCGGGATGGTGTTGCGGATACCGCTGCCGACGACCCAGGTCTGGTGCAGCACGGTGTGCTGATGCGTGACGTTCTGGCTGTCGGTCGTGGTGAAGGTCTGGCTGGGCTGTGGGGCACTGTTGTCAGGCGGGTGCGGGCCGACCTCCTGAAGCATCAGGATCGGCACCTGCAGTGCCAGCCGCTGAACGGTGTTGGTCCACTTGCTGCCGTTCTGTGCCTTGTTGTTGGCCCCTTGCATGTTCCAGGTGACCAGGGGCGTGGTGGCCGCAGGGAATTCGGTGGCGGAGGCCGGAACGACAAGTGTCGCTGTCAGCCCGGCCATCACCACCACTGCGGCGATTAATCGGCGGAACAAGAGATTCCTCCTTGCTCACGTCCAACAGATCGGGAACAACCGAATCGTTGGAAGCTACATGGTTTCTCAACTGTAGGCCTCGATCGCTCATGAGGTCCCGTCAGCTTGCCGACGGCCCTTGTGGCGCGTGTGGGTGGTGATTTCGGAGTCAGGGCAGGTTGAGCGCCCGGCTGTCGCGTCGGGTGGACGCCGGGGTTCCACGGCTCCGGAGGGCTCGCCGCACGCCAGGGAATGCCCGGCGCACGCCGGCAGATGCCCTGGTCACCATCACGCCGGCCCTCGTGACGCTCGGGGCAACTCGCCGGCCGCCGCGCGTGCTGCGGCAGGCGCTCTACTCGTGGGCGCGGTTCCGGACGATCTCGGCCTGGTGGTCCTGCACCCAGCGCACGACGTGTGTGATGGCGTCGCTCAGTGACCGGCCCAAGGGCGTGAGCTCGTACTCGACCCGAGGCGGTACTTCGGCGTAGGCCGTCCGCAGCACCAGGCCGTCACGGGTCAGCAGTCGCAGCGTCTGGCTCAGCATGCGCTGGGACACCCCGGCGATCCGACCGTGGAGCGTCGTGAAGCGCAGCGGCCCGTCGGCGAGGTTGGTGATGACCAGGACGGTCCACTTGTCCCCGACACGGGCAAGCACGTCACGTACGAGCTCGATGGTCGACACGCACTCGGGGCTCAGGCCCGCGGCCTCCGCTTGCGCACCCGGCGTGGATCCCATGGGTCTGTTCCCTTCGAGTGCGTAGCTGACTTCGAAGTGCGTGAGGGCGAGGTCTTGATCGCAGTGTCCGCGCCCCCGTTACATACGGATGGTAACCAAGGAAGATCCCCTGTTCCGCCTCCATGTCTGTGAGGGAAACATGCCTCTTGAACCCGTTGCACCGGCTTCGACCGTTGACGGGACCGTCGATGGCGCCGTGCCGAAGGTACGGCACGACACCTTCACCGTGGAGCGGCACCTGGCCGCAGCCCCCGGTACGGTTTTCGGGGCCTTCGCCGACACTCCGGCGCGGCACCGATGGTTCGCGTTGCCAGGCCGCCGGGTTTCCTACGACCACGACTTCACAGTGAACGGCGGTGAGACCGCGTCGAGTGTCTTCACGATCGCGGGCTCTGAGCCGGAACGACTCGCATACGCTTCCCGGTACCTCGACATCGTGCCGGCCTCGAGAATCGTCTACACGTACACGTCCCGCGTGGACGACATCGTGCGGTGGGCCTCGCTGGTGACTGTCGAACTGCAACCGGTGGACGGCGGCACCCACCTTTGTTGGACCGAGCAAGCGGCCTTTCTGACCCCGTCCGCACGGCCGGAGCACGACCTCCCCCACCTGCGCGGCGCCACCCGCCTGCGGTTGAACGGTCTGCCGGCAGCGTTGCAGCCGACGTGACACCGAGCGCTTCGGGAGCCCTGGCGCCCGCACTGCGGGCGCCAGTCACTCGTCGTCGTCGTCCTCCTCGTCCTCGTCGTACCAGCCTTCGATCACGCCGACGAGCCGTTCGTCGATCGGGTTGTCGAACTCGTCTTCGGTGGCGAGGAGTCGGCGCAGCGTGTTCAGGGGGTACCAGTGTTCGCCGGGCTTGGCGTCGGGTGCGCCGACGCAGGGGGTGTCCAGGTACGCGGGGTCCGGGACCGCCGGATAGAACGCCGGGAGCAGACCGAAGGTAACGTCCGGTTCGAACTTCCATACCCAGCCCTCGCGCCGTCGGCGCAGGGTCTCGCCGATGTACCACACGGCACCCTGGACGAAGGGGGAGCGGCGCTGTGCGGTGATCTCCTCCGACTCGGCGAATGTCTCCTCGACCAGGTCTTCCAAGGCGTCGAGGGAGGCGTCGGAGAAGTCGAACCTGTCGACGCCGCCGGCTTCCCGAGCCCAGCTCTCGAAGGCGGCCTGGCGTTCGGTGAGCCAGACCAGGAGGTCGGGGTGGCGGGTGGAGTCGTAGGCGGAGTGGGGTGTGGTCATGGCCAGAACCTACCGAACCGCGCTGTCACCCGCGCAGGATCTTCGCGGAGTCATCACACGGCGCGTCAACAACACCTTGTACGTGAGGTGTTGACGGCCTCTAGTGTGGTGGGGCGGCAGGAGCGGGCACGATACGGGGGCCCCTTGTCCGGCCTGCCCTCGCAGTCTTGAGTCCCGTGGCCCCCACGACCAGGGACACTACGTGAGCACACCTATACGACAGCGTCTGAAGAGGCGCTTATCTGCCGCTCTGGCGGTCGTTTCCTCGGCGGCGGTGCTGCTGGTCGGCCTGCCGTCCGTGGCGTCGGCCGCGCCCGGAGACTACGCGAAGATCACCGGCGGCAAGCGGTGCGATCAGATGCACCTGAAGAAGACCATCCCGCGTACGCCGAACAACTCGGGTGCGCCGACGGGTCAGCACCACTGGACGAAGTCCGGGCCGGACGAGGAGTACTACTACAACAACGCGTTCAAGGGTTTCGAGAACGTTCCCGCGCCCACTGCGGCCGAGCTGGGGCAGGTCACCGGCAGCCGCGCGGACATCGACAAGTGGGACAAGGCGTATGCGGCCTCCAAGGACCCGGAGGACATGCGCAAGGCGATCTACTCCCGCTACCAGCGGCATCGGAACGAGTCGAGCAACCCCAAGCCGTTCGGCAGCTGGAAGGTCAACCTGATCAGCGCGCAGGTCAGCAAGCAGAAGGGGGGCGTGTTCGAGGTCAAGGCGGTTCAGGACTTCAACATGGTCGGCCCTGACTGGCTGTGCGAGGTCACGATCGAGATCTTCGACAAGGACGGCAAGAAGATCGCCTCCCGGCGGTACGACTCCTACAATCAGCGCACCGGTGACCTGGGGGAGTTCAAGTCCGACGGGAAGCGCAAGCCGGCCCAGCTCCGGGCCGACAAGATCATCCTGCGGCACAAGGACGCGAAGTACGACTTCACCCGGCACCGCCTGACGATGTTCACGTCGGAGAAGCCGAACGGGGCCACCCTCCGCGACTACAAGGCCGAGAACGACAAGCTGCGGGCGGAGCGGGGGACGGGGAACAATCCGATCCGGATCGCGGAGCGCCGGGCGACCGCGAAGGGCGTGTGGCCGGAGACGAAGTACACGAAGACGTACAACGTGTTCAACCCGCAGCCTAACCGCGGCACCCAGGGCCCGGGCGCCTCGATGGCCTACGGGTCGGGACAGAACCAGGCCCAGGCCCGGCAGTTGCAGAACCAGTACCTGGCGGACAACGCCCGGTCCGCGCTCGGCCGGGGCCCGGGAGGGGTGGACTTCTCCACTCTGGAGCTCCAGTACGTCGGCAACCCGGTCAAGGGCAAGGCTCTGGACTACTCCATGAAGGCCGACCTCATGCCCGATGAGGACGACAACCCGGGCTGGGGCGGACAGGCGAAGCTCGAACTGGCATCCGATGCCCTGTTCACGTGGCTGGCGCTCACCCCGGACCGGCAGTGGGTGAACCTCAACCCCGACCAGCCCGAGACCATCATGGACAAGGCGTTCGGTGAAACCGACGCCGGCCGTGTCCTCCTCGTGGCCGACATGGAGATGAAGCGGGACTTCTCCCGTGCCATGGACCCCAAGAAGTCCCCGGGCAAGGAGTTCATGGACGCCGCACCCAAGGTCGACGGGGTGCCGTGCTGGGGATCGGGACGCAACTGGATCGTTCCCGGCCGGGCGAAGGTCCGCGAGCAGGACGGCGGGATCTACATCCTCGACGCCCCGCTGGAGGTCAACCACGCGGCGATGGACTTCGACACCCCCGTACAGGGAGAGGACTGCTCGAAGAAGCTCAGCAAGGAGGAGAAGGAGCGCAGCCACCGGCTGATCACCCAGTATCTCGTCCCGCACGTCGAGAAGCAGATCGACACCGACCCCAAGTACGCTGACCTGCGCCGCGTCTACAAGTCCCGCGTCGCGGCCGAGTGGATCCGCCAGCAGGACGCGAAGAAGGCCACCGACTTCCGTCCCATCATCAACAGCAACAACCTCAAGCGGTGGCCGCTGCGCGGTGAGAACGCCCACTGGGACAAGCGGACCGTGTGGAAGGAGATGGTGAAGTCCTTCACCAAGGGCGACTTCACCTACGAATGGCCCCTCGGCGACGGCCGGATCTACACGTTCTTCGTCGGCGGCATCGACTTCGCAAAGGCGCCCAAGCGGAACGTCACCGGCGTCGAGTTCACCGCCCAGCACCGTGAACTGCCCCGCGCGACGAAGGACTCCGTGCGTACCGAGACCTCCGCCCGCGACAGCGACACCGCGTTCCTGGGTGGCAACGGCGCCGGCCTGACGGATGACGGGAAGCCCGACCCGACGCCTACGCCGACCCCGACCCCGACCCCGACTCCGACCCCGACGCCGAGCGACCCGACCGATCCGCCCACGTCACCCGGCCCGGACCCGACCAAGCCTGGCAACGGTGACACCGGCGGCAGTGGGGGCGCGACGCCTCCGGCGAACCGGCCGGACCCGGACGGCGGCCTCGCCGACACCGGATCGGACACCCCGATCGGCCTGGTCTCCGGCATCGCCGCGGTGATCGCCGCCACCGGCGCGGCCCTGGTGTGGTGGATGCGGCGTCGCCGCACCGTCCAGGAGTAGCCCGAACGAGCAGCACGAACAGGAAGGGCCCCACCCCGGTTCGCCCCGGGGTGGGGCCCTTCCCCTGTGTGCTGGGTGGCTCTCCTGGGCGGGGTTCGACGGGGGAATCCCCCTGGCGCCGGGACGGCGGAGGGCCGGAGCGGCCAACGGCCGAAGGGGTCGCCGGGCATCACCGGTCGTTGCCCGTTGTGCCGGTGGGAAGTGGCTGTTCGGCCCAGATGACCTTGCCGTCCGCGGTGTAGCGGGTGCCCCAGCGGCCGGCGAACTGGGCCACCAGGAACAGGCCGCGTCCGCCCTCGTCGGTGGTCGCCGCGCGCCGCAGGTGGGGAGCGGTGCTGCTGCCGTCCGAGACCTCGCAGATCAGGGCGCGGTCGCGGATCAGACGTACGCGGACGGGCTCGGCGGCGTAGCGGATGGCGTTGGTGACAAGCTCGCTGAGGATCAGCTCGGTGGTGAACGACTCCTCCTCCAGGCCCCATTCGGCCAGCGTGCGGGCGACGGCGGCGCGAACCTGTCCGACGGCCGACGGATCGGACGCGACGTCCCAGGTGGCTGTACGGGCGCTGTCGAGCGCACGCGTGCGGGCGACCACCAGTGCGATGTCGTCCGTGGGATGCTCGGGCAGCAACGCGTCCAGAACCGCGTCGCAGGTCTGCTCGGGCGTGCGGCCGGGGTGAGCCAGAGCCCGCCGCAGCAGTTCCAGCCCTTCGTCGATGTCGCGGGTGCGGTCCTCCACGAGACCGTCGGTGTAGAGCACGAGGCTGCTGCCCTCGGGGAGTCGTATCTCGGCCGTCTCGAAGGGGAGTCCGGAGAGCCCGAGGGGTGGGCCGCCCGGTACGGCGGCAAACGCCGCGCTGCCGTCGGGGTGCACGACGGCGGGCTCGAAGTGGCCGGCGCGGGCCATCGTGCACACCTGGGAGCCCGGGTCGTAGAGCGCGTACAGACAGGTGGCGCCCGTGACCGGCGCGATGTCGCCGTCGCCGCTCTCGTCCTGGTCGATCCGAGTGACCAGTTCGTCGAGGTGCCACAGGAGTTCGTCGGGCGACATGTCCAGGGAGGAGAAGTTGTGGACCGCGGTGCGCAGCCGGCCCATGGTGGCGGCGGCGTGCAGCCCGTGGCCGACCACGTCCCCCACGACGAGCGCGACGCGGGCGCCGGGCAGCGGGATGACGTCGAACCAGTCCCCGCCGACACCGCCGCTGCCCGCTTGCGCGGGCAGGTAACGGTGGGCCACGTCGAGCGCGTTCTGCTCCGGCAGGGCGCGGGGGAGCAGGCTGCGCTGCAGGGTGACCGCCATGGTGTGCTCGCGCGTGAAGCGCCGGGCGTTGTCGATGGTGACCGCCGCACGGGCGGCCAGTTCCTCGGCGAGTGTCACGTCGTCGTGCTCGAACGACGCGGGCTTGCGCGACCGCCAGAACGTGACGACACCCAGGATGACGCCGCGGGCGCGCAGTGGAGCCGCGATCATCGAATGGATGCCGGCCTCGACAAGTCTCCGGGCCCGTTCAGGGTCTTGAGCCTGCCAGCCGGAGAAGGCGGTCATGTCCGCCTCCAGGACCGTCTCGCCTGAGCCGTAGCCGAGGCTCTGCGGGGTGGACGGGACGAACTGGATCAGTTTTCCGGGCGGGTAGAGCGGTGTGTCGTCCCGGATACCCCGGAACGCGACACGGCGCATCGCCGCACCGTCCTGCGACGGCTCCTCGCCCCGCAGGACCGGGTCGGCCAGGTCGACGGTGACGAAATCGGCGAACCGGGGGACGGCGAAGTCCGCCAGCTCCTGGGAGGTCCGCTCGATGTCGAGGCTGGTTCCGATCTCCAATCCGGCGGTGAACAGCAGGTTCAGGCGTTCCTGCGCCACATCGGCCCGGCCGGTGACGGCCTGCAGTTCGGTGGTGTCCCGCAGTGTCGCGACACAGCCGGACGGCCCGCCTCCGGGGTCGGTCGGCCGCTGGTTGACGGCCAGCAGCCGGTCCCCGGCCAGGTGCACCTCGTCGGTGGCCGAGCGCCCGGAAGTCAACAGTCGGGCGATGTCCGGGGCGAGGCCCAGCTCACGGGCAAGCAGGCCCTCCGCCTCCGGGCTCAGGCCGAGCAGCCTGCGTGCCTCGTCGTTGGCCAGCGCCAGCCGACCGTCGCCGTCGAGGATCAGAACGCCTTCGCGCACGGCGTGCAGCACCGCGTCGTGGTGCTCGTACATGCGGGTCATCTCGGCGGGCTCCAGGCCGTGGGTCTGGCGGCGCAGCCGCCTGCTGACCAGAGCGGTACCGAAGGTGGCGACTGCCAGCGCGGCCGCCGCGGCACCGAGCACCAGGGGCAGCTGATGCTCGACGACTCCGCTCACGGCTTCGAGTGTGACACCGGCGGACACCAGTGCGATCACGTCGCCCTCGGCGTCGGTCACGGGGACGACAGCGCGGGTGGACGGGCCGAGGGTGCCGGTCACGGTCTCCCTGACTGTCCCGCCTGCTGCCGCCGGGCCGATCGTGCCGATGTAGTGCTTTCCGATCTGTGCCGGATCGGGGTGGGTGATGCGGATCCCGTCCTTGGTCATCACCACGAGGAAGTCGACGCCGGACGCCTTTCGCGCTTCCTCGGCGCGTGGCTGGAGCGCTGCGGTCGGGTCGGGACCGGCCACGGCCTCCTCGATGCCCGGCGCGCTGGCGAAGGTCTCGGCCACGGCGAGTGACCGGTTGCGCGCTTCCCGCTCACTGTCGGACCGGGACTGCAGTACGAGAGCAACCACGGCGGCCACGACGAGGAGCACCACGATCGCCGCCTGTAGGGAGAAGACCTGGCGGGCGACGGTGCGGACGCTCAACGCGGAGCGCAGGCGGCCGAGGAATCCGGCCATAGTCCATGTCTAGCACCGGCCCGAACGGCGGGCGAGCGGGCGGCCCGGGCACGGAACGGACCGGCCCACGGGCACGTACTGCGCTGTAGGCCCGGCGGACGCCTCCCGGGTGCGATGCGCACCGAGGGCGGTGACACCGGTGTCATGGCGCACACACGCCGCGACCGGTGTCGGCTCCACGTCGACGGGAGCGGACCGCGATCGAGCCCGGAGAGCAGCTCCGCCGGCCGGTCGGCGAAGCCTGTCAGCCCTTGCGGACCTCGCGCGGTGCGTGGTTGTAGTGGGCATGGCCGCGTTCGAGCGCGACGAAGGTCAGTCGAGCGTTGTCGAGCAGGGGTGAGAGGTCTCCGTCGACCACCCGGGTCGAACCGGAGACGATCACCTCGCGGAGTGCCGGATGGTCCGCGACAGGGGCGAGCGAGGCGATGTCACCGCTGTTCTCCAGCTCAAGGCGTTGCAGGAGGGCGAGACCGGAGACGAAAGCGATCGCGTCGGTCTTCGCGGAGAGCAGGGACACGTCCTCCAGCGCCGCGGCCCCGGCCAGCAGCTCGGAACGGGCGATCCGGCCGTCGTAGAGGCGGAGTTCACGCAGGGCAGGGAAGAGCGCGGCACCTTCCATGTCGGTGACGTGCTTCCGGCTCGCTTCGAGCCGGAGCTTCCGCAGGGCCGGCTTGGGCCCGAGCGCGGAAAGGGATGCTCCCTTCCACTCCGACAGGACGAGGTCGTCGAGGGACGCCGACAGAGAAAGGGACCGGGCCACGACCGGCCACGGGGCCTCCAGCTCCCGGAGCTCCGGCAGCCCGGACAGATCCAGCTCCTGGGTGGCGGACGCGGGCAGCCGCAGCCGTACGAGTCCCGGGCATCGCGTCACGGGGGAGAGGTCCGGGACACCGCTCAGGACGCGGAGACTGCGCAGTCCGGCAAGGTCGGTCAGGAAGGCGAGGTCGACGGCGGGACCGGTTTTCCGGCGTGCGGGCGCTCCGATGACCAGCCCGTCACACGTACCGTCCTCGAACCGCTCGGTATATGCGGGATCCCACGGTTCCTCGGTCACGAACATCTCGGACCACCCGTCGCGCCGTCGGGCGATCTTCATGCGTACTCCTCCGGGAAAAGAAAAAAGGGGGGGTGGGGACGTTGCGTCCCCACCCCCCTCTCCGTCAGCAGTGAGCGTACTTCCTGGACGGTCGGATCTTGTTGGTCAGCGTCGCGCCGCCATAGCACTTGTAGCGATTGTACAAGCCCTGTTCGAGCCTGCGGAGGCTTCCCTTGCTCCGCTCGTGATAGCGAATCGACTGCACATTGTTGAGCTTGCCCTTCTTGTCGTGCTGGTGCATGCGCCGGTGCATGTTCTTCGACTTGCCGACGTAGTAAGAGCCGTTGTTGTACTTGATGACATAGACGCCCCGTTTACGGGGAGCCTTCCTGGCGTGCCGGTTGAGGTGGCAACTGGCGTTGTGGACGAGCGTGTCCGCGGTTCCGTCGAAAACGAGGTACGTGTGGACGTTTCCGACGTTGAGGTTGAAGACCAGCTGGTCCGCGAGCTCGCCGAGGTTGCGGACGGCGCGCACCGCGTGGGCCGCGTCGTCCGCCGACCGCAGCGCGTCGCCGGGCACGAGGTCGACGGCCTTGGTCCAGCCCTTGCCCTCGACCCACATCGGGTGGTCCGCGGTCGCCATGAGCGGCGGGGTCGCCGGGTCGAGGTCCGTGTCGATCGCCACCATGTGCTTGGTGCCCGAGCCGGTGTAGACCTCCAGGACGGGCTGGGCGGTGGTCAGACCCGTCGCCGGGTCCATCGCCGCCACCAGGTCCCCCGTCCGGACGTCACCGATCGGCAGGTAGCTTCCGTCGGCCATCAGCACGGGTGTGTCCGGCGCGAAGGAGTTGCACCGGGAGCGCCTGAAGACCCTCTTCGCCCGTGAGGCCATGCGCTTGACGCGGCCGGCCTTGCGGAGGGCACGCGCCGCCTTGAAGCCTCTGACGGCGAGGCGGCCGGCGGAGCCGAAGGCGATGCCGACGCTCATCTCGGCTGCCTTGCGCCAGTTGCCGGTGGCGGCGTAGGAGAGGGCGCCGACGGCGGAGGCGATGTTGCCGATGGGGCCGGGGATGTACGAGGCGACTTCCGCTACGCGGGCGACCGCCTTGAACATCTTCTTGAAGCTGAAGCCCCAGTTCCCGTCGAGGTCGGTGCAGTTGACGGGGTCGCCCGCACAGTAGTCGTACGGGTTGGCGTTGCCTCCGGGCTCCGGGTCGACCTGGAGGAACCGGCCGAGCGCGGGTGCGTAGAGGCGGGCTCCCATGAGGATGACGTCGTCGAGCGCCTCGGAGGACCGCTGCTTGGCGCCGAGCCAGCCGTATCGCTGGGCGGCCTGGCCCTCGGCCGGGACGCCGAACTCGTCGAAGGTGAAGACCTTCGGCGCGGTCGTCGCGGTGTCGAGGGTGACGGCCACGTCGCCGTGGAGGTTGGCGAACTGGAGCTCCACGTCGCCGGTGGCGGAGGTGGTGGCGGTCAGGTCGCCGTCCGGGCCGGAGACGTTGCGGGTCAGGGTGCCCTGGGTGGTGTCCTCGATGATCCAGCGGGGCTCGTCGGAGTCGTCTCCGTAGTGGTTGAGCTTGCTGGTCGCGTTGGCCCAGGTGCCGTCCGCCTGCTTGGCCTCCGTGGTGAAGGAGGTGAAGCGGTGGGCCGGGTCGAGGGACCAGGACTGGCGCTTGTCGCCCGTGGTCTGGGAGGCGACGAGGTCGTTGTCCCAGTACGTGTTGACGGAGCCGGTGCCGGTGGCGGTGGTGCGGCCGAAGGCGTCGTACGTGTAGCCGGCGGTCAGCAGCCGGTCGGCGCTGTCGTACGCGCTGGTGGTGACCGTGCCACCGGCGCTGGTGCACGAGCCGTCCTCGGCGGCGTCGTACACCGTCTTGGAGGTGCGGTTCATGCGGCCGGCGATGCTGCGCCCGGCCTCGTCGAAGGCGTAGGCGCGGGTGGTGCAGCCGGCGACGGTGGTCTGGGCGGCCTTGACCAGGCGGCCGAGCCGGTCGTAGGCGTACTCCTTGCTGTCGGTGGAGTTGGTGTCCGCGGCGACGGCGCCCTGGGCCGTCATGTCCAGGTGCTGGCCGTAGACGACCTCGCCGTCGGAGACACGGCTGTACGTACGGCCGGTGGCCGCGCCGCTTGCGTTGAAGCTGTCCTTGCGGACGTAACCGCCGGGGTAGGTCTGCTCGGTGAGCTGGCCGTCGGGGCCGTACCTCGCGGTGAAGGTTCCCGCGACGGAGTCGGTCACGGAGGTGACCATGCCGCGCGGTTCCTGGGTGCGGTCGTAGGTGTAGGTGGTGGATCCGGTGTTGTCGCTGACCTTGACCGGCTTGCCGAACCTGTCGAACTCGGTCGTGGTCGTGCCGCCGTCGGCATCCGTGTACGACAGCAGACGGTCGAGCGCGTCGAAGGTCCGGCTGATGGTCTTGCCGCCGGCCATGGTCCTGACCGCGTTGCCGGTCACCGGGTCGTACTCGGTGGTGACCTCGGGAAGGTCCTGGCCGAGGTCGCCGGTGATCCCCGTCGAGGAGATCCGGTCGGCCGCGTCGTAGACGGTGGTCGACACACGGGTCTTGCCCGCGTTGGTCTCGGACGTCTCCTCGACGTCACCGAAGCGGGAGTAGCGGGTGATCCGCTTGACCGGCAGGGTGTCGGGCATGCGGGTGGTGTCCGCACCGGTGACCTTGCCGCCGGGCAGCGTGACACAGGGGTTGCCCGCCCACTCCGGACGGTTGCCGCACGCGGCGTCGTCGGGGTTGGCGCCGGCCGTGTAGAACACGGTCTTCACCGTGCCGGTGTCGGCGCCGTTCGATCCCGGCCTGCGGGATTCGACCGCGCGGCCCGCCGCGTCGTACTTGACGGTGGCGGTCAGGTTCGCGCCGCCGGTCACGGCGTCCGTGGTCACCGAGGTCTCGGTGCGCAGGGTCCAGCCGGAGGTGCCGCCGATCGGGGTGTCGTAGCCGGTCTTGGTGACCCGGACCTCGACGTCGTTCGTGTAGCCCTCGATGCGGGCGCCGTCGAGGGTGGTGGTCTCCAGGTGGTAGGCCGCGCCGTCCGGCTTGCCCTCGTCGTACTTGTGGACGGTGTGCTCGCGCACGACCACCGAGGCTGCGGCGGCGAGTGCGGGCATCGGCGGGTCGACCTGCGCCGGCACCGCCTCGTCCAGCAGGGCACGGAAGACCGGACCGGTCTCCTCCAGGAGGTCCTGACCGTCACGGCTGTAGACGCTGCGGGAGTCGAGCAGCGCGGCACGGGCCGCGGACTCGTCGGGCAGCCCCAGCTCGACGACCTTCTCGTCCACGTTCTCGCCGAGACCGAGCGCCAGGAGGCGGCCGGTTGCGTCGAGGGTGCGGACGGTGTTGCCGAAGCGGTCGTACTCGGCCGTGTCGACGTCACCCGCCCCGGTCGGCGACCAGGTGGCGGTGTTCACCTCCTGCGCCGAGGCGTTCAGGTAGCGGACGACCGCCTGCTGGTAGCCGTCCTTGCCGGGGACGGTGGCGGTGGCCGTGTTCACGGCCGGGGTGGACTCGACGTCGAAGACGGCGGTCGCGTCCGTCGGCACGTCCGCCTGACCCCACTTCGCGGCACTCGCGCCGTCGAGGTCGTACGGACCACCGGCCGCCCGGGTCAGCGGGACCTCGTAGACCACCTTCGAGGCGGTCTCGCCCTCGACGACGTCCTTGCTGCCCGGCTGCAGCGCCGGACGACGGACCTGGAGCAGACGGCCCGGGTCCTGGTCGGCCCCGGCCTTGCCGTAGTCGAACATCCAGGGCAGCTCGCCCGCGGTGTCGATCTTCGCCAGACGGTTCCCGGCGTCGTACGAGTAGACCGTCTTGAGGACCGACGTGTCCGCGGCCGAACCCTTGCGCGGGTCCCACGCCTCGACGAGGCGGCCCTGGTCGTCATAGCGGTAGGCGGCCACGTCGACGGCGTTCACAGCGTTCGCGGCCGGGTCCCACGACCAGACCCGCACGGCCTTCACCCGGTCGGCGACGTCACCGGGCGTGGTGGCCGTGGCGGTGGTGGCCGTGGCGTAGACGTACTCCAGCACCTCGCAGCCGCGCGCGGGGACGGCCCCCGTGCACTGGCCGGTGTCGTCCACGCCAGGCTCTGCCTCGCCGATGACGCGCTTGACGAGGGTGCGTCCGTCGGTCGTGTCGTACACGTACCGGCTGGTCGACGCCTCGTCCGTACCGGAGACGGAGTCCACGACGTGGACGTCCGAGCCGGTCTGCTTCTTGAAGCGGGTGACCGTGCCGTCGTCGTCGGTCAGGACGTAGTCGGCGCCGGACGCGGCGAGGATCAGCCCCTCTGCTCCGGGCTCGGGGCTGAACGTGCCGTCCGAGCTCTTGGCAAAGGTGATGGTGGAGTCGTCGTAGCCGGTGATGACCGCGACGTCCTTGCCGGGGAAGGTCAGCGCGTGCAGCTCGTTGTCCGTCACGCCGCCCGCCGCGCCGCCGGCCCATTCCGGACCGAACGGGGCGACCAGCTCGCGCAGGGACAGGTGGTCGAAGTACACGGCCTTGCCCGAGTTGGCCGGGAAGCCGTTGTACAGCCGCAGGAAGGCCGTGGTGGCGTCCTTCGGAACGGTGAAGTCGAGCGTCAGCTCGGCCCACGCGTCGGTGTACGGCACCTTCCGGGAGGTCGGCTCGACGAAGCCTCCGGGAGTGGAGAAGCCCGCGTACAGGCGCAGGCCGCGCGCGTGCTGCGGGGACAGGCCGGTCGCCGAGGGCGCGTAGGCCCAGGCGGAGAACCGGTAGGTCCTGCCCGGCTTCATGCCCAGCTGCAGGGCGTTCTGGTCGCCGCCGACCATGGCGAAGGAGTCGCCGCTGGTGTTGGTGGTGGGGACGACCTTCAGCGAGTCGGTGGAGCCGTCCTGGCCGAACGTGGTGTCCCGGGTGAGCGTCGCCGTGGTCGCCGAGAAGCCGGTCAGGTCCGTGGAGACGTCCTGCTGGTTGGCGGTCAGGCGCTGGCCCTGGGGCATCCAGCCGCGGTTCGTGCCCCGGGAGGAGGCCGTACGGGTCGAGGACAGGCCGAACTCGTCGACGTCCGTCACGTTCACCGAGTAGTCGCCGGTCAGCAGGTTCACCGAGCCGGGGCCGACCTCGTCGGAGGCGGCGCCGTCGGCGTTCGGGTCGACGGTGAAGCCACGCCACTCGCTGATGTACGCGGGGTCCGTGTCGCTGTTGGTGTACAACGTCGCGCGGACCTGGACGACACCGCCGACCTGGCCGAGGGTCTCCAGGACCGACCAGTTCGCGTACGCGCCGATCTCCGTGAGCGGAGTCTTCGGGGCGGTGATCGGGGTGTTGTCCTGCTTGGTCAGGTTCGCGAGCGGAACGTCGTAGACCGAGGCACCGGGGCCGCGCCGCCACTGGTACGTGACGCGGGTGTACTTCGGCTGGGCGTCGACCGCGATCTGTACGCGCCGCGCGCTGACCGCGCCCTCGGCAGGCTGCACCATCGCGCCCTGGCCGACCAGGAAGTCGTACACGACGGCCGTCGAGAGGTTGCCCGCCTTGTCCTTCGCCTGGACGCGCAGCGTGCGGTGGCCGTCGGCGGCCGGGGTCACCGTCACCGTCGCCGTACCGGTCGCGGTGACGGTCACGGCCGCGGCGCCGTCCAGCGAGTAGACGTAGCCGGCCAGGTCCGTCGTGCCGGAGGCCGCGGTGAAGGTGAACGTGCCCGCCACCCCTCCGCCGCCGTGCCACAGGTTGTCCTGCGGGTAGTCCGTCGATGAGACGAACGGCGCACCGGGCTTGGTGGTGTCGACCGTGAAGGTCTGCCAGGCCGACCAGGTGCCGTTCCAGTCCTGACCGTCGTAGACCGCCGCCCGCCACTTGTACGAGCCCTGCGCCAGGGCCGTACCGGGGGTCCAGGTCGCGGTGGCGCCGGACGCGACGTACACCGAGGTGCCGGACTGCAGTGCCGCGGTTCCGTCGGACTTCCAGACGTCGAACGTCAGCCGGACGGTGTTGCCGTCGGCGTCGACGGCCTTGGCCGACAGGGTCGGCGTCGTGTCGTTCGTCGCCGTACCGGTCAGCGGGGACAGCGGAGTGGCCGCGCCCGGCTTGGTGTTGTACGTGACCGAGATGTACGGCGTGTTCGAGGCCGCGTTACCGGAGTTGAACTTCTTCCAGGCGAACTCGTCGGTCTCGTCCGTGGCCCGGATGCCGAGCGTGTTCGTCCCGTTGCCGTTCCCCGCCCAGGTGGTGGCCAGTGTGGTGATGTCCGTGCTCACCCAGCCGTCGGCGCACGAGGACGAGTAGCCCTTGGTGGCCGTGGAGGTGGACCACTTCCGGTTCCAGTTCGGCTGGGTGGTCCAGCGCGTGGCGCTGGAGGCGGAACTGGTGTCCCAGACCTCCCAGCTGCGCGCGCTGCACGACCAGGAGTGGAAGTTCCACAGGTTCAGGCTCGACGACTTGACGACCTTGCCGGTGATCTTCGCCATCGGGAAGGCCAGGAACGAACGGGCGACCTGGCCCTCGCCGTTGTTGCCGAGCTTGAGCTCGGTTGCGGCCGACTGGTCGGACGTGAACCCCTGCTGGACGAAGGCGTCGAAGCTCGCCCCGATGTTCACGGCCGGATCGACCGTGACCGGGAACTTCGTCGCGGGGTCGGCGAGGAAGGCCGCGTCCGGGGTGAGCGTGAGGTCGACCGCATCACCGTTCTGCGTGACCTTCAGACCGACGTCGGCCCGGTTCTCGTGCTCGCCCGTGTTCGGGTCGACCGTCGCGTCCCACATCACCGGCGCGGGCAGGACGCCCGCTTCCTTGCCGGTGGTCTTGTCCAGGAACGTCACCGAGCGGTCGGTGTTGGACCTGACCGTCAGCCCCTTGGCCTTGAGCGACAGTGTCACCGAGCCGGTGGCGTCGACGGCGCTACGGTCCTTCAGCTCCAGGAACTGCTCGAAACCGGTGCGGGTCGACTCGATCACCATGTCGGTGCCGGTCGTCACCCCCGGGTAGCGGGCCTCGGTGCCGTGCACCGTCGGATCGGGCAGGGCGCCGCGCCACGACAGGGTCATCGCGTGACCCTCGCCGCTGTCGAGCGAGACCAGGGGGACGGCCGGCGTCTTCTTCGCGCCCGGTGCACCGCCCGATGCCTTGACCCGCGCGACCTCCGCGGCCGACGACTCTCCCGACAGTGCCAGATTCAGCGGGTGGGCCGCCGCGCGGACCCCGCCGCCCGGTGCCTCGACCAGGCTGGGGTCGACCGTGCGCCAGCTGGCGTCATCGTCCTTGAAGCGGACGGGACCGGTGTAGGAGTCCAGCGACATCGAGCCGTCCGGGTTGGCCCAGCTCGTCGTGGACTCGGTGCGCTCCCCGGTGACCTCGATCCGCCGGTCCTGCAGCCGCGCCATCAGCAATGCCGACGCGGCGTCCTCCGCCTCGGCCGGACCCTTGACGTCCTGCGGCTTCTCGGCGGGCACCCGGTCCGGTATCGCCGCGGTCGCCATCCCCTCCATCAGCCCGAAGGTCATCACCAGCGCCGTGGCCAGGGCTATGCGCCTCATCCGGCCGGGCGACGGCAGCGGATGCCGCTCCCGCAGAGCGGACGTCCGTCGTCTCATCCTGTTCGTTCCTCCCCTTGTCGATCACCTGTTGGTGACGGGGAGGGAATTTACCGCAACCTAATATCGTCCTTTTTAGGACTAATTGGCTTCTCGTTGGTGTTATACGCAAGGGACGCGGTGACGTTGTATCTCGCTGTCCACGTCGCCGACTTGTCGTGTATTCCCCTCTTTCCAAGAGGGGTACTTCCTCGCTTCCCGGCCCGCCGAGTGTGCCGTCTGAAGCTCACTTGTGCTGCAAGACATTTTCCGATGCGCAGCAGGGCTGACACGGTGCCGCCGCGGATCGGCGTCGAGCCGGGCAACAGTCGTCACGGGGAGCGGAGATGTCGACCTCGAGTTCCGGGACGGGCTCAAAGGCGACGGCAGCCTGAACTTCGGTGTCGCGACGACAGGTGCGAGCGGCGAGCACTCCACCGCTCGCACATACAAGCTGACGCAGAGCGAAAGCGCTGCAGGGCCGCGCCCCGCCCGCGCTGTGTCGTGGCCGTCCGGACTGGACCGAGCGCACTGCGGCCGCGACCGCACGGAAGGATGATAGGACCATGGAAGGGCTACCTTTCACTCCTCCCGCCGGGGCGGACGAAGGCGGGCACCTCGGTCCGCCCCCGGCCGCCATCGCCCTGATCGCCGCAGACGGAGTGCTCGTCGGGTGGAGTCGTGAGGCCGAGGCCCTCCTGGGATATCCCGCTTCGCAGGTACTGGGACGCCGGGCGGCGGACCTGCTCGCAACGCCGCACGCCGACCGCGACAGACCGGAAGAGCGGCGACCGGATCAGCGACTGTGGTTCGGTGGGCAACGCAGTGCCGTCGTGGACGTGCGCCACCGTAGCGGACACCCCCTACGTGTGGCAGTGGCTCTGCGCCCCCTGGCCCCCGCCTCCGACGGGGACTCCACCGGCCGGGCCCCCACCGCCGTCCTCATGGCCACCGAGCTGGAGGGACTTCGCTGGTGGGAGACCCGGCAGGCGATGCTGCAGGGGCTCGTGACCCAGTCGCCCGTGACACTGACCATCTACGGCCCCGGCGCGCGCCTCTTGTGGGCCAACGCATCCAGTGTCCGGGAGCTCGGCGGCGACCTCACAGCATCGCTGGGCCGCTCCATGACCGAACTCTTTCCCGGCGATGTCCTCACCACCGAGCATCTGGTGCCGCCCGAGGACTTCGTCCAACAGATCCTCGAGACCGGTGAGCCGGTCATCGACGTGCATTTCCGAGGGCGCGCCCCGGCCGACCCGCGGCGTGAGCGCGTCTGGTCCTCGTCCTATTTCCGACTGCTGGACGGCCGGGGAGAGCCGGTGGGGGTGTGCGAACAGTCCATCGACGTCACCGACCACTACCGTGCGCAGCAGCGCCTCGCTCTCCTCGCGGAGGCCGGTGCACGGATCGGAGCGACACTCGACCCGTCCGTAACGGCAGCGGAGCTCGCCAAGATCGTCGTGCCGCAGTACGCCGACGCCGTGCTGGTCGACGTGGCGGCAGACGTGCTCGAAGGAGGGGAACCGGAGCCCGTCACGGCATGGGACCTGGTGCGCGTGGCCGATTCCGAAGGAGAACCCTCCCGAGTGGGCGAGCCGGTCGCGTATGCCACCGGATCGTCGCAGGCCGCAAGCCTGGCAGGGGGCCGTGCGACCGCGGACGCCGCGGTCGCGCCCACACGGCTGTACGTCCCGCTGATCGTGCGGGGGACGCCCTTGGGCCTTGTCACCTTCGTGCGGGGCGAGGAATCGGAACCCTTCGACGACGACGATCGGGCGGTGGCAGAGGAGCTGGCGTCGCGGACCGCTGTGTGCATCGACAACGCGCGGCGGTACCGACGAGAGCGCACCGCGGCGTTCATGCTCCAGCGCAGTCTGCTGCCACGATCGCTGCCCGAGCTGAGCGCGGTCGAGGCGGCGAGTCGCTACCTGCCCGCCGACAGCCACCTCGGCGCCGGCGGCGACTGGTTCGACGTCATTCCGCTGTCCGGCGCACGTGTCGGACTCGTCGTGGGGGACGTTGTCGGCCACGGGCTGGGAGCCGCTGCCACGATGGGGCGCTTGCGCGCGATGGTGCGCACCTTGGCCGAGCTGGACCTCGCGCCTGACGAACTCCTGGCCCGGCTGAACGATCAAGTCGGCAAGGAGGCGTCGGACCAGTACGTGCATGGCTCGGACGGCAGCGGCGCCGTCGGAGCGACGTGCGTCTACGGGGTCTACGATCCGGCCTCTCGAACGAGCACCTGGGCGGCGGCGGGACACCCGCCGCCGGCTGTGGTGCAGCCGCACGGCCCCGTCAGCTTCCTTCGTCTGCCACCGGGCCCTCCTCTGGGCGTGGGACGGCTTCCGTACGAGGGCACGGAAGTGACGCTCGCCGCAGGAAGCCTGGTCGTCCTGTTCACCGACGGCCTCGTGGAGGCGCGGGGGCAGGGCATCGACGTGGGGTTGGGCCGCCTGGCGGCTGTACTCGGGGAACAGCGAGGATCGTCGCCCGACCTGTTGTGCGCCCAGATCGTCGCGGAGCTGGTGCCGGACCACGTGCGGGACGACGCGGCGCTCCTTGTCGTGCGCACCCGTGCGCTGGACGCACGCCAGGTGGCGGCCTGGGAGCTGCCCTCGGACCCCGCGCTCGTCGCACGCGCACGTTCGATGGCCGCGGAACAGCTTGTGCGGTGGGGACTGGACGATCTGGTGTTCACCACGGAACTGGTGGTCAGTGAACTGGTCACCAACGCGATCCGTCACGCCTCCGGCCCGATCGGTCTGCGCCTGATCCGGGACCGTTCTCTCATCTGTGAGGTCTCCGACTCGCAGCACACCTCACCGCATGCCCGTTACGCCGGCAACGACGAGGAGGGCGGACGTGGACTGTTCATGGTCGCCCAGCTCACCGAGCACTGGGGTACGCGTTACCTGCCGACAGGTAAGACGATCTGGGCGGAACAGGCCCTGCCCGTGCCGTGACGGCCATGTGCCGCCCGCCGCGGGCATGGCTCACGGCGTGTGCAGGCGTACGGCCAAGGCGGCGATGTCATCGTCGAGGCTGCCTCTGCTGTGACGGAGGAGGTCGTGGTGCAGCGCCGTGAGTAGATCGCGGGGAGGTGTGGGGGGCTGTCGGCGCATCCACGCCGTCAACGGGAAGAACTCACCGTCCCGGGCGCGGGTTTCGGCGATCCCGTCCGTATAGAGGAGGAGAAGCTCGCCGGGAGCGAAGTCGAAGGCGTCCGCAAAGTACTGGTCGCCGAGCATTTCCGCGAGGCTGAGCAAAGGCGAGGGGACGGACGGCTCGAGGGTGCGCACATCCTTGAGGCTGTGGATCAAGGGCGGGGGGTGTCCGCAGTTGACGATGGTGATGCGGCTCCCTTGATGCGGGATCTCGACGAGCAGCGCGGTGGCGAAGCGTTCCATCGGCGCCTCGGGTGGATGGGCGGCGTTGTGCCGGGCACAGCTCGCGTCGAGCTTGCGGGCGACGTCGGCCATGGAGGCCTCGCCGTGTGCCGCCTCCCGGAAGGCGTTGACGATCGCCGCGGCCGCCCCCACCGCCGGCAGGCCTTTGCCCCGCACGTCGCCGATGAGCAGCCGTACTCCGTACGGCGTATCGACCACCTCGTAGAAGTCCCCGCCGATGCGGGCTTCCGCGGCGGCCGCGAGGTACAGCGATTCGATCTCGACGTTCCGGAAACGGTGCGGCAGGGGCCGCAGCACCACCTGCTGGGCCGCGTCGGCGACGAGCCGTACCTGAAAGAGCGTGCGCTCCCGTTGAAGCCGGACATGGCTTCCGTATGCGGCGGCCACGGTGACCGCGATGATTCCCCCGCAGGTCCACCACGTCCCGAGATCGGGGAAGACGAAGCTGAGGCCGATCATCAGAAGGAGGCAGACGGTCCCGAGGAGGACAGTCGGGAGGACCGGCCACATGGCGGCGGCCAGAGCCGGCGCCGCGGGCAGGAGGCGGCTGAAGGCCATCTCCGGCGGAGTGGCGTAGGCCAGGCCGGCGATCACGACAGTCAGAATCACCGGCGACAGCCGCACGAGCCTGCCGTAGCCGTAGCTCCGCCGGAGCCGCGGCCGTCCGGACTCGATCATGAATCCCAGCGTATCCGCGAGAGGCTCGCTCAGCGACGTGACGAGCGGGCTCCGCGTGTGACAGAGCCCGCCGGCCGGCTCGCCAAGGTGCGACCGAGTGATTCGTCACTGACTCGCAGAAACAGGGCGGTCACGGACGGTGTCACCGAGTGCCAGGAGTACTCGTGCACGTCGTGAAGGGTTCGCCGCCAACGCCGCGGGTACCCGCAGATGAGGGCCAGGATCAGGCCGAGATGCGGGTCCCTGCGCCGCCGACCCTGATCCGCCGGTCGCCCGCCCGCAGTTCCACCGTCAGCACGCCAGGACGCCCCATGTCCTCCCCTTGGTGGAGGGTGAGGACCGTCGCCTCGGGCACGAGTCCGAGCTCACGGGCGTAGGCGCCGAGGGCGGCCGCCGCCGCCCCGGTCGCCGGGTCCTCCACCACACCGCCCACCGGGAACGGCCCGCGGACGTGAAAGACCTCCGCGGAGGCGCGCCAGACCAACTGCAGCGTCGTCAGGTCGAGCCGGTGCATCAGGGCCTCCAGGCGCGCGAAGTCGTACGCCAGGCGGGCCAGGCGCTCTCGGCTCGCGGCGGCGAGGACCAGATGACGGGCGCCCGCGAAGGCGATGCGGGGAGGCAGGGCGGGATCGAGGTCGCCGACCGGCCAGTCGAGCGCGGCGAGTGCCTCTGCCAGGTCATCGGCCGCGACCTCCTCGATGTGCGGCTCGACGCTCGTGAGCGTGGCCCGCAGCGCCCCGCCCTCCCGCGTCACGGTGACCGGCACGGTCCCGGCACGCGTGGTGAACACCAGGTCGCCGGGGCCGATGCGCTCAGCGAGGGCCACCGCCGTCGCGACGGTGGCGTGACCGCAGAAGGGCACCTCCGCCTTGGGGCTGAAGTAGCGGATGGTGTACGTGCGCCCGGCGTCCGACGCGCTGGAGCCCGCTCCCTCGAACGGCGCTGTGAGGAACGCGCTCTCGCTGTAGCCGACTTCGGCGGCGATCGCCTGCATCTCCTCGTCGGTGAGGCCCGTGGCGTCGAGAACGACTCCAGCGGGATTGCCCCCCTCGGGATCGTCGGAGAAGGCGGTGTAACGCAGGACGTCGGGGGTTTCCCGTACGGAGTTCATGCCGGGAGAACGGCGCCGGGCCCCGAGGTAGTTCCCCAGGCACGGGGACCGTCCCGGAGCTCCGAACCCGGACACGACCTAAGGCGGTGCACCATCGACAGGGTCGTCAGTAGCTCCGACAGCTCCTCGTTGCTGAAGGGGGTCCGGAAGAGCTGGTCAGGGGTGGGACACCAGTGGGATGAACGGGGAGTTTCGGCGTAGTCGCGACCCCTCCCTAAGAGGGGCGGCATGGCCGCCGCCCAACCGGCTTGGCGAAGCCGCGACCGCCCTGAAGACATGACGCGCCACACGTGACTCGGATGCCGCACGTTTGTCGGCGTTTCGCATGTCCTCTTTCTGGCAGTCTGCTGCTTTATATGCCTGATACGGCGCTGGAACGTCCCCCAGGGGGTGCGGGTGAACGCGGTGAAGCGGAGCCGGACGAAGAGGGCCACGGCGGGAGTCGCTGCCGTGGTGCTCCTGCTGCTCACGGGGTGCGACGTGCCGGGGGTCTACCGGCCCGCCCGCCCCGCGAGCGGCGGTCCGTTCACCTTCTACGTCAGTCCGGACGGCGACGACGCGAACGACGGCATGTCGCCGGAGAAGCCCTGGCGGACCCTGGACCACGCGAACACCGCGAACTTCCAGCCCGGTGACAGGCTCCGGCTCAAGGGCGGCGAACGGTTCCGCGGCACCGTCACCCTGGAGGAGGGCGAGGCGGGCAGCGCGGCGCGGCCGGTGGTGATCGATTCGTACGGCACAGGCCGGGCCACGATCGCGCCCCGCGGCACCTCCGGCATCACCGTGCACGACACCGCGGGCGTGGAGATCAGGAACATCGCACTGGTCGGCGACCGCAAGGCGCTGCGCGAAGGGGTCGGGCTCGCCTTCCGTGCCACCCGCCCCGGGGAGCGGAGGCTCGCCCACGTCAGGATCGCGAACGTGGAGGCACGGGGCTTCCAGAACGGGATCAGCGTCGGCGCGGATGGCGACACGGTCACGGGCTACAGCGACGTGCGCATCAGCGATGTCTCCGTGCACCACAACCTGGAGGCCGGACTCGTCTTCTACGGACCGGAGTTCGAGGCGGACAGCCCGGTCTACGCGCACTCCGGGCTGCGGATCGAGCGGGTCACGGCGTCCTCCAACGCCGGCGACCCGGGCAGTGACAGGCGCAACACCGGCAGCGGCATCGCCCTCGGCAGCGTCCGGGACGCGAAGGTGCTGCGCTCGGTGGCCCACGACAACGGCGCACGCTCCGCGGCCGACGCCGAAGAGGGTCCCGAGGGCATCTGGGTGTACGACTCCACCGGCGTGGTCCTGGAGAACAACCGCTCCTACCGAAACCGGACCGGATCCCGGGTGGACGGCGGGGGTTTCGGCCTCGACAACAACGTGTCCCACTCGGTCATGCAGTACAACCTCGCCTACGGCAACGACGGGCCGGGGTTCCTTGTCTACTCCGGACAGGCGACCGGCGCCCACCGGGACAACGTCGTCCGTTTCAACATGAGCTGGGACGACGCGCGGAAGCTCCCCGAGTACGGTGGCATCGTCGCCTACGGCTCCCGAATGAAGAACCTGGACATCTACAACAACACCGTCGTGATGCGGACGCGGGATCTTGCCTCCGCGGCTGCGGCGGGAACCCGGCCCCCGGCTCTGCGGCTGCGCGATGGCATGAGCGGCGTGAGTGTCCACGACAACATCCTCGCCACCGACGGGGGCCCCCTGATCGACGCCGAGTCGTCGTACCTCCCCGGCACGCACCAGTTGCGGGGCAACGTCTACCACAGCATGGGCCCCTGGTCGCTGACCTGGGGAAGCCGGCGCTTCACCGACCTTGCCGACTGGCGTACCGCCTCCGGCCAGGAGCTTGTCGACGGTGAGCCGACCGGAACCGGCGACGACCCGTGCCTGCGCGCTCTGACCGTACCCGTCACCGACCCGGCCGGGGCCGAGAACCTGGTGCCGCGCTGCGAGGAGGAGGTGTCCGTGAGCATGGGCCCGCAGGCCTCGGGCATCGACGCGGGCCCCGTCGACTACTTCGGCAACCGGCTCCCGGACGCCCTGCGCCCCGGCGCCGCGCAGTAGCGCACCGCCACTGAGCCGGACATCGATGCCCCGGAGCCGGCGCACGCCGGCTCCCCTGGAACTCCCCGTCGCATTCCCACGCGACGTCCTCGGCGACCG
The DNA here is from genome assembly GCF_042268445.1 of Streptomyces sp. NPDC056169. Classification (NCBI taxonomy): domain Bacteria; kingdom Bacillati; phylum Actinomycetota; class Actinomycetes; order Kitasatosporales; family Streptomycetaceae; genus Streptomyces; species Streptomyces sp. NPDC056169. The sequence goes on from NZ_JBHJUO010000020.1 coordinate 190,266, forward strand.
GACGTGCCATGACGCCGCCCCGCCCGCCCGGTCCAGGACCGGGCGCTG